>JACPQW010000167.1 GCA_016190285.1 Candidatus Methylomirabilis oxygeniifera | reverse complement strand
TTCAAAGAGGACGGTCGAGTTCCACGCTATTCTTGAACCGCTCCGGATACCCGTTGACGCGTCAAGGTGTCTGGAAGCTCCTCCGCGCGTATGCGACCGCAGCGGGGATTGACCGACGCGTGACCCCCCACACGCTCCGCCACTCCTTTGCCACGCATCTCCTCGAGCGCGGCGCCGACCTCCGGGCGGTCCAGGTGATGTTGGGCCATGCCGATATCTCTACGACACAGATCTACACACACGTCTCCAGGGCGCACCTGAAGTCGGTCTACAATCGCTATCATCCGCGGGCGTAGTGAACGCCTGCTCCAGAAGGGTCATTGCGAGCGACCAACGGGAGCGCGACAATCCGACACGGAGTGTCGTTGCGAGCCGCAGGCGAAGCAATCTCTATAGCCGAGATTCCTTCGGTTCCCTCGGAATGACCCTTCGGGTTAGATTGCTTCGGTCGCCCCGCTCCCTCGCAATGACCAGCGACGGGTGGGGGGGATTTTCGAGGCAATGACAATGTCAACGCATGTCAGACAGCTTCCTCGGTTCCGAGAGCTTGACCCGCTTAGCCGTAGTATACTCGAGGCGGCACGCAGGGCTGCCGCCCCTTCACCGATCTATGCTGTCGGCGGCTATGTGCGGGATCTCCTCCTTGGTCGGGAAAATGTCGACATCGATCTGGTGGTTGAGGGCGATGCCATCGTTGTAGCCAGACGTCTGGCGCACGCGCTCAAGGCGGTGGTGGCGCCTCACCCCAGGTTCGGAACCGCCCATTTGCGGCTCCCTGGAGGCAGAAGGCTCGATCTCGCCACCGCCAGGTCGGAACGATACCCGCACGCTGCCGCGCTGCCGGAGGTTCAACCTGCCCCCCTCCTTGCCGATCTGTTTCGACGCGATTTCAGCATCAATGCCATGGCTGCCCGCATCGACCGTCATCGGTTCGGGCCGCTAATCGATCCACTGGGAGGACTCCGGGACCTGGAGCATGGTCGGATCAGAGCCTTACATGAGCAGAGCTTCATCGACGATCCCACCCGGCTCTTTAGGACAGCCCGATTTGAGGGTCGATATCGGTTTATCATTGCTCGGAGTACGTTGCGGCTGATGAAGGCCGCAGTGAAGGGTGGCGCGGTCGGGCATCTTGCCGGTTCGAGAATCTTCAGGGAGCTCTACTTGATCGCGCAGGAACCAACGGCTCCCCGGATTATCTGGCGGCTCAGGGATCTGGGCGTATTGACGGCTATTCATCCGAGACTGGCCCTCCCAGGGGCCGCCTTCGGTCTGCTGGAGCGGGTGCGGCAGGTGCTCTCTCAGACCACATCGATGCCGTTGCTGGAGAAAGCCGCAGCAGGTGAGGCGCTTCTCCTGGGGATGCTCTATCTTCTGCATCCGAAGACGGTTATCGCGGTTCTCAAAAGGCTTACCCCGCCCCACCGAGTTGCCGAAAAACTTGCGACTGATGACAAGGCATGTCGACACGTTGCGCGAAAGCTGACATGCGCCGTCGATCTTCGTCAAGGCCGGATGGCCCGGGTCCTGGATCCTCTCTCGCCGGAGGCCAGGGCTGTGCTGCTGGCTATACTTGCGAAGGGATCGGCGCGGGAGGCGGTTTTCGAATATCTCGCGACTTCATGGAGCATTGTGCCGCTGCTCAAAGGGGGGGACCTGCATCGGCTGGGACTGAAGCCCGGCCCCATCTATCGGCGAACCTTGGCCGCCCTGCGCACAGCCAAGCTGGACGGCCGTCTTCATACCAAGGAAGACGAGGTCGCCTTCGTCCTCCGCCACTTCGTCGGCGGGTGCCTTCAAGATTGACAAGGGTGTGTCCCTCTGTTACGGTAAGCGGGGGGCAATGGATCGATCCTGATGGGCAAGGGGCATGTTTGATCTGACACAGTTCATTCTGAATTTGAGCGTGAGGCTGCCGGCCATCCTGGCAGCCTTGACGTTTCATGAGTATGCCCACGGGTGGGTTGCCGACAAGCGGGGCGATCCGACTGCGCGGTTGTCGGGTCGCCTCACCTGGAACCCTCTCGCCCACCTCGATCCAATCGGAACTCTGGCCTTGATCTTCACGCCTGTGGGCTGGGCCAAACCGGTTCCGGTGAATTTCAACAATCTCCGACATCCGCGGCGCGATATGGTTTTGGTGGCGGCGGCAGGACCGGGCGCAAACCTCATTCTTGCCTCCGTGTGTGCCTGGTTACTTCGACAGTTCGACGGGACTGAGGGGATGGAGGAGTCCGCGTGGTGGCTTCCGTGGCTTACACCGGTCCATCTCATGTTGTACAAGAGTGTGCTGATCAATGTCGCGCTGGCAATCTTCAACCTGATCCCCGTGTTGCCGCTTGATGGCGGCCGCGTCATGGCCGGGCTTTTGCCGCCGCGGCAGGCCGCCTCATATGGCAGGCTGGAGCGGTACGGCTTTGCGATTCTCATGGTACTGATCTTCAGCGGTGTGGTCGATCGCCTGATCTGGCCGCCCATCGCGCTTGTCGCCGGGCTATTGCTCGGCGCCTAGGCGCAGGAGGAGCACAACCGTCGATGTCGAAGGGTCGAGTCTTGAGCGGGATGAGACCAACGGGACGGCTGCATCTGGGCCACCTGTTCGGGGCCCTGGACAACTGGCGCCGACTACAGGAAGCGTATGAGTGCTTCTTCTTCGTCGCCGATTGGCACGCGCTCACGACTGAGTACGCCGACACGAAGGGAATTCGTGAGAATATCCGCGAGATGGTCCTGGATATGCTGGCGGCCGGGATCGACCCGTCAAAGGCGACCCTCTTTCTACAGTCTCGGCTCCATGAACATGCGGAGCTGTACCTGTTGCTGTCGATGATTACCCCTGTCCCCTGGCTGGAGCGGAATCCGACGTACAAGGAGCAACAGCAGGAGCTGACCACCAAAGACCTCAGCACCTATGGGTTTTTGGGGTACCCGGTCCTGATGGCCTCGGACATACTTATTTACAAGGCTAATCATGTGCCGGTGGGGATCGATCAGGTGCCGCATTTAGAGTTGACCAGAGAGATCGCGCGCCGGTTCAACGCGCTATACGGGGAGGTCCTCATTGAGCCGCAGCCGCTCCTGACCGAGTTTCCAAAGGTCCCGGGTACCGATGGCCGCAAGATGAGCAAGAGTTACGGCAACGCCATCTATCTGACCGACTCACCCGAGCAGATCACCGCCAAGATCAAACCGATGGTGACAGATCCTGCCAGAGTACGCCGCCGCGATCCAGGTAATCCGGACGTCTGCCCGGTCTTTGACCTGCACAAGATCTTCACGCCCAAGGTGAAGCGGGACACCGCCATCGATCCCGGCTGTCGAACGGCGGGAATCGGATGTTTGGACTGCAAGGGAATACTGTTGGAGCATATGCTCCCCGCGTTGCAGCCTATCTACGAGCGGCGCCAGGAACTGGCGACTCACCCGGAGATCGTCCAGGATGTCCTGGAAGACGGATGGGCCAGGGCCAAAAAGATTGCGGGAGAGACCCTATCAGAAGTCAAGGCCGCGATGCACATGTAACATCAGCTTTCAGCAGTCAGCATTCAGCTAATACCTGATGGCTGATAGCTGATCTCTTGAGGTGTAGAAATGGTTGATCGCTCGATTCCGGAAGGGCTGACGTTTGACGACGTACTTCTGATCCCCGCCAAATCAGAGGTCCTCCCACGGGATGTCGATGTGCGGACCCGTCTGACCAGACGGCTGACTATCAACATTCCGGTCATCAGCGCCGCGATGGATACGGTGACTGAGGCCCGGATGGCCATTGCGCTTGCCCGGGAGGGTGGGATCGGCATGATCCACCGGGCACTCCCTCCGGATCGGCAGGCCCTTGAAGTCGACAAGGTCAAGAAGTCCGAGAGCGGAATGATCGTAGACCCGATCACGATCTCGCCGGACCAGAAGCTATCCGACGCCCTGGAACTGATGCAACACTATCGGATTTCAGGCGTCCCTGTTACGCAGAACGGCAAATTGGTCGGTATCCTGACCAATCGGGATATCCGCTTCGAGACCAAGCTTGATCTGAAGATTGCCCAGGTGATGACCAAAGACCGGCTCATTACGGCGCCGGTCGGCACCAGCCTGGAAGAGGCAAAGGAGATTCTGCACCGGAACCGGATCGAGAAGCTGCTGGTGGTGGATGATGAATTCACGCTCCGCGGTCTCATCACCATCAAGGATATTGAGAAGACGATCAAGTACCCGAACGCCTGCAAGGATGAGCTGGGGCGGTTGCGCGTGGGCGCGGCCGTCGGCGTGAGCGAGGAGACGCCGGACCGGGTAGACGCGTTGGTGAAGGCCGGCGCCGATGTCCTGGTCGTGGATACCGCCCACGGCCACAGTAGTGGGGTGATCGACGCGGTCGCGATGATCAAGCGGCGCTACCCCGATACCGAGGTGATTGCAGGAAATATCGCCACAGCCGAGGGGGCCGAGGAGCTGATCAGGGCGGGGGCCGACGGACTGAAGGTCGGGATCGGCCCGGGATCTATCTGCACGACCCGGATGGTCGCCGGCGCAGGGGTCCCGCAGATTACGGCGATCGCAGACTGCGCGAAAATCGCCGATCTATATGGCGTTCCGATCATTGCCGACGGCGGCATCAAGTTCTCGGGCGATATGACCAAGGCGATTGCGGCCGGGGCGCATGCCGTGATGCTTGGGAGTCTGCTGGCGGGGACCGAGGAAAGCCCGGGCGAGACGATCATCTTTCAGGGACGGACCTACAAGGTCTACCGTGGCATGGGTTCGCTAGGCGCCATGCAGCGGGGCGGCAGGGATCGGTACGGCCAGGAGGCGGAAACAGAGGAACATAAGCTTGTTCCCGAGGGGATTGAGGGGCGCGTTCCCTATAAAGGGACACTGGCCGGCAGCATGTATCAACTGGTTGGAGGGCTCCGATCCGGGATGGGCTATTGCGGGTGTTACACCATCGAGGAGCTTCGACAGAAGGGCCGCTTTATCCGGATCACCTCCGCCGGGCTCCGCGAGAGCCACGTGCATGACGTCATCATCACAAAAGAAGCGCCGAACTACCGGATGGATTAAGAACAGCGATCAGCCTTCAGCTAAGGTCCGTCAACCATTCGCCTTTAGCTTTTAGTTTTTGCTGACCGCTGATAGCTGACCTTCATGAATAAAATTCTCATCCTCGATTTCGGCTCGCAGTACACGCAGTTGATCGCCCGGCGCGTCCGTGAACTGGGTATCTACTGCGAGATCCATCCGTTTAATCTGCCTTTAGACGATATCAAGGCTTTTCATCCAAAGGGGATCATTCTTTCCGGTAGTCCGGCCAGTGTCTACCAGCCGGACGCTCCCCTGTGCCGGCGCGAGATCATCGAGCAGGGCGTACCGGTCCTCGGGATCTGCTACGGGATGGGGGTTCTCGGCCACTTTTATGGTGCTGCCACGACGCGAGCCGCTTCCCGGGAATATGGCCGGGCGTACCTTACGATCGACGACACCACCGATCTCTTCTCCGGCATGAACAGCGGGCTCAGCGTCTGGATGAGCCACGGCGACAAGCTTGAGGTGATGCCCGACACGTTTCGTCGCCTTGCCCACACGGCCAATGCGCCATTTGCCGCAATTCGCCATCGAACCCAGCCGCTCTTTGCGGTCCAGTTTCACCCGGAAGTTGCTCATACTGACAGCGGGAAGGCGATCCTCGGGAATTTTCTGTTCAAGGTCTGCGGCTGCGCCCAGGATTGGCAGATGCATTCCTTCGCTGAGATGGCCATCGATCGGATTCGGCGTCAGGTGGGGGATCAGAGGGTGCTCTGCGCTCTGAGCGGTGGCGTCGACTCTTCGGTTGTCGCGCTGTTGGTTCATCGAGCGATCGGTCCGAAGCTCACCTGCGTCTTCGTCGATAACGGTTTGCTCCGAAAGGGGGAGGCCACCCAGGTGGAACAGGCCATGGGCGAGCACTTGGGCGTTCACCTGGTCTCGGTTGACGCGAGAGACCGATTCCTGACCCGACTCAAAGGGATCATCGATCCGGAGGAGAAGCGGAAGATTATCGGCGCAGAGTTCATCGCCGTCTTTGAGGAAGAGTCACGGCGGCTGGGGCGGTTCGAGTTTCTCGCCCAAGGCACCCTCTATCCGGATGTCATCGAGAGCGTGTCGGTCCAGGGGCCTTCGGTTACGATCAAATCCCACCACAATGTGGGGGGCCTGCCGGAACAGCTCGATTTTGAGTTGATCGAACCGCTGCGGGAGCTGTTCAAGGATGAGGTCCGAGATCTTGGACGAGAGCTCGGCCTGCCGGATGCCATCCTCTGGCGTCAACCGTTCCCGGGGCCCGGCCTGGCCGTCCGGATTATCGACGAGGTAACGCAGGCGCGGCTAGAGCTGCTGAGAGAGGCCGATGCCATCGTCGAGGCGGAGGTCACTCGAGCCAAGCTGAATCGCGAATTATGGCAAGCGTTTGCGGTCCTGCTGCCGATCAAAACGGTGGGGGTCATGGGCGACGAGCGAACCTATGAGCATGTCGTCGCCATCCGAGCCGTCACCAGTCTCGACGGGATGACGGCCGACTGGGCGCGCCTGCCGCATGACCTGCTCCAGACGATCAGCAGCCGGATCGTGAGCGAGGTGAAGGGCGTCAACCGCGTCGTCTACGACATCTCCTCCAAACCCCCCAGCACCATCGAGTGGGAGTAAGTAAAGACAGGGTATGGGGTGTAGGGTTTAGGGTGTAGACGAGGGCAAAAGACTAATCGTTGTTCTTGGGATGAGATGGGCTCTTGTCTAACGTGGATTCATGCGGTATAGTCATTGTAGATACTATAGGAGGACCGTATGACTGCAAGAGTTCAGAAATGGGGCAACAGTCTTGCCCTAAGACTCCCCAAGGCTCTTGCGGACGAATTCCGTCTGGAACAAGGCAGTGCCGTAGAACTGCGTGTTGTCGGCGATAAACTCGTCCTCGAGCCCCACCGACCGCCGCACTACAGGCTTGAGGATCTCCTTAAGAAGGTATCCAAGCGTAATATTCACCCCGAGTGTAAGACCGGTCGGCCTGTCGGCAAGGAAGCTCTGTGATGGCAGCCCCGCACGTCCCCGATCGCGGGGACATTGTCTGGGTCGACTTTGACCCACAGGCCGGACATGAACAAGCCGGCCGACGGCCGGCCTTGATCGTCTCCCCCCAGTCCTATAACCAGAAAGTTGGCTTGGTTCTTCTTTGCCCGATCACGAATCAGCGTAAGGGCTATCCCTTCGAGGTGTCTTTGCCCAAAGCCCTCAAAGTGGCAGGCGTCGTGCTTGCTGACCAGATCAAGAGTATGGACTGGCACGCGCGACATGCTGAGTTCTGGTGTAAGGCGCCTGCAGCCACTGTTCTTGAGGTAATCGGCAAGGCACAGTCTCTTCTTGCGGTCTGAAGCGGTTGACGACAGAAGTTAGCCGGTCAGATGCAAGCGTGCTAGGCTAGAGTCAGGTCAGCTACCCGGAGAGTAGGATGCTTGTTCCCGAGCCATTGATCACAACATCGCCGGATCGACTGAGTGGCACCCCCGTCTTTGCCGGCACCAGAGTGCCTATCCAGACCCTCATCGATTATCTGGAAGCTGGAGATACCCTTGATGAGTTTCTGAGGGACTTCCCCAGCGTTTCCCGTGAACAACATGCCATCGCCGTTCTCGATCTAGCCAAGTCCGCCCTCCTATTGAGCAGGTGAACCAATGAAAGAGAGCGATCAGTATCATAAATGGGTCGAGTGGAGCGAAGAGGACCACACATATATTGGGAAGTGTCCTGATTTAATTACCGGAATTCATGGAGATGATCCGGTCAAGCTCTACAGTGAACTGTGTGAAGTGGTCGAGGATGTCATTCGACACTTTGAAGGTGAGGGACACCCACTTCCCAGCCCTCGCATTCGCCCCATGCAGGAAGTGGCGTAAGGTTCGAACTCCAGAAAACGAAGGGACTTGATTACTGTAAGCCAGTGCCTAACATCGGCACCAGTTCTTACTCAGTTGGAGGTCCGACGCTGAACCGGTAAGCTGCGCTCTCTGGCCCGAACCCTGTGTCCTAAACTCTGTTTTTGCAGGAGAATCATGCATCATTCTGACTTCGTTCATCTGCACGTTCATACTCAGTATAGCCTCCTGGATGGGGCATGCTCCCTGGAGACGCTGGTGGCCAAGGCGAAGGAGTATAAGATGCCCGCCTTGGCCATGACCGATCACGGCAACCTCTTTGGGGCGATCGACTTTTACAC
>JACPQW010000162.1 GCA_016190285.1 Candidatus Methylomirabilis oxygeniifera | reverse complement strand
GCACTAGAAATGCTTGTAGCGGAAGGCGACCGCCACGGCCTCGAGTTTGGTGTGGAGGCCAAGTTTGGCGAGGATCTTCTGGGTATGGTTTCGGGCGGTGGTGGTGCTGATTTGAAGCGCTTTCGCAATCCCCTTGGCGCTCTCGCCACGGGCGATGAATCGGAGGACCTCCTGCTCCCGGCGCGTTAATACCCTTAAGGGAGAGGCGCTCTCCGGAGGGCTCATCCCACTGCCATCCGGGAGGGCTCCGTCGCCCCCTAGCAGCGATTGCACCTTGCCGAGAAGGACCTCGGTTTCCACCTGCCGCGTCACGTCGTGAAAGATGTGCACCATGGTGAAGAGGCTCGGGGCACCGGCAGGCACGACGATGGTGCTGACGTGGAGCCAGACGGGGCGCCCCGCCTTGGTGTGGATCATGATCTCCCGCCCCTCAACCGGCTCCTCTTTCCTGGCCGAGGTCATCGGGGTGCAGTTCTCTCCGCACAGTCGGCACCCTGTTCGGTTTCTTACGGCCCAGACCTCAGAACAGGGCCGTCCTATGACCTCTGCAGCCGTGAACCCCACGAGACGCTCAGCCGCCCCGTTCCACAAGATGATCATGTGGTCCTGATCGACACCGAGAACCCCATCTGCCGTATTTGAAAAGATCTCCGCGAGCGAACTCGTCATCGGGTGCGCTGTATCCATTGTCTATGCCATGCGGTGTATGAATATTTCACCGGAAAACGTCTATTGTAAAAAATACCAGAGACCACCAAAAAAATCAAGGGAGACAGTGAACTGTAACGTTGATCATTCCTTGAGCAACATCGGCTCCTCTTGCTCCTCTTGGTTACCGTCTGTAGGGCTCTTGTGCATCTGATCGGTCCGCAGATCAGAGATATCCATCGCCGAATTCTCTGCTGTCTTCCCTTGAGAAGGACCAAGTGGCGTCAACCTCTCGAAATCCAGTAAGACGCGGTCCGCTTCCGGCTCGTCTGTATGCTCGACGGCCCGTTGTACCCTACGCTTCGTGATCCGCCCCAGGAGCACGCCGAGCAGAAATGCGACAAGAATGATCCCGACCAACTGAAGCGCCGGTACTGAAACTGATGCAACCCTTAGAAAGTCAATGAAGGCGGAGAGCAGATCAAGTGCGCTTTCGATTGTCGCCCACATATTGTCCTGCGCGAGGATCAGGTGGTTTCAGCGGCGGCTTCGAGGTGGGCAGCGCTGGACAGGCTGCTACCTGCTCTTAATCACCAACACCGACTGAACCTCTCTGACCCCAGAGACCTCCCTGGACAAAGCAACTGCTCGATCGATCTGGGCCTGAGAGTTGACAAACCCGGACAGAATGACCCGTCCGCGGAACGTCTCTACCGAAATTGCGAAGCCACTGATTGTAGGGTCGCCAAGCAGCTGCGTTTTTACCTTGGCGGTAATAGCCGTATCATCAAGGTACTCTCCGGTACTCTCGCGAGTCGCCGTGGCGGCACAGGCCTGAAGCAAGGGGAAAGCTACAATGAGGGTAGCAATGAGCGCTACACGGGTTCGGCTCATGATACGCATCTTCGCCTCCTTCAGTGATCGGTTACGCCCTGTATCATTAACGCTGCCCAAAGGCTCAGCGCCACAGGCCCACTATATCAGAAAAGCATGGGGGGAAGAAACGGTTTGTGGTATTATGAAGCTCCCTTTCAGGAGCGATCATGCCCAGGTATACGACGTTTCGTCCGTTTTTGGGATTGACCATCGGCGACCCAGCAGGGATAGGTCCCGAAATCGTAGCCAAAGCCGTGACACAGGAGGAGGTGCGGGCGGCCTGCCGTCCGTTGATCATCGGCGAGGCAGGCATCATGCGGCGGGCCATCAGGCTGTGCCGTCTTGACCTCGTCGTTCGATCCATCGCCTCGCTGGCCGAGATCACCGGCGATCCGGGCTGTCTTGAGGTGCTGGATCTGAAGAATACCGATACTGCGAGTTGCCCGCCAGGCGTTCTTGCTCCCCACTGCGGCAGGGCGGCGGTAGAGTACCTCAACAAGGCGATCGACCTGACGATAGCCCACGAACTGGACGGAGTCGTAACCGGCCCCGTTAACAAGGAAGCGATAGCCCAGGCGGGGTTCAAATACGATGGTCAAACGGAGCTGTTCGCCGAGCGGACCCGCACCAAGGATTATGCGATGCTGTTGGTCGTCGGGCGGATGCGGGTTCTTCACGTCTCAACCCACACCTCGTTACGAACCGCCTGCGATAAGGTCACACAGGCCAGGGTTCTGACGGTCATTCGCTTGGCTCATCAGGTGCTCCGCGATCTCGGATCACGGCAAAAGCGAATTGGCGTTGCCGGTCTCAACCCTCACGCGAGCGAAAGCGGACGGTTCGGCCGAGAAGAGATAGAAGAGATCGCGCCGGCGGTTGAGGCCGCCAAAACCGAGGGGATCAGAGCAAGTGGCCCCTTCCCTCCCGATACGTTGTTTCATCGGCACAAGCTCGGTGAATTCGACGCCGTCGTCGCGATGTACCATGATCAGGGCCATATCCCGCTCAAGCTGATCGGGTTTCATCGTGGGGTGAATGTGACCGTTGGACTCCCTATCATCCGCACCTCAGTAGATCATGGCACCGCCTTCGATATCGCGGGAACAGGGACCGCAAATCCTCGCAGCCTGGTAGAGGCGATCCTGCTGGCCACGAAATTCGCCCACCGCCGGCGTAAGACAGTCCATACGCCAGACGTGCAGTCCTGAACGTCGCTCCTGCCTCCTCTCCCTGCGCGATATCGATTCGCCGGTCACCGCGCGCCGGGGTGCATCGTGGGCATGCCTGGGCCTATCATCGATTTGTAGCCCAATCGTTCGAGCTTCCCCCGCTGCTCCGGTGTCAGGACCGCCTTCCCGGCCTCGATGGTCTTGACCCGATCCACGCGAAGGTCGGCCTGTAGCATCGCAATCTTCTTCGCCAGCGCCTCCACCTTCGCTACATCCACCTTCTCCTGCTCCAGCAGACCGTTCAGCTCCAACTCCGCCACATCAATCTCCGCAGTCTGCTTGATCGACTCTTTCTGGAAATTGGCTCGCAGCTCCCTGAGGCTGCGCTCCTGATCGGCAGTCAATCCAAGCTGCTCCTTTGACATCAGCATCAGGCTGATGAGCGGCCTCTCGTAGCCCTTTCGAGCGTGGAATCCCGACTCCACCAGTCCCATACTTCGCATCATCTCATGGATTCCGCGCATCGTGTCGGGGGTCATCCGATACCCCATCATCCCCGGTCCGCCCTCATCCTCCTCAGCCGAGGCGGCCCATGTCCACACCGGCGAAAAGACCGATCCCGCTACACTCATCAGAACCAACACGGCCGTTACAATTGCTCGCATGGTCACGTCCTCCTTATCAGATGGCCTCCCCGGTTTCACGGGCCCATGTCCGCTGGGACAACCCAGCACCCGATTTCAACACTCCCTTGCTTCGACACCAGGAGGCGGGACGCCGTTTAGTCGAAACGAGCAACTTTATCATTCGCCGCACGCATGTCATCAGTCAGCCTCCCTCCGCCGTTTGCGCCAGACTGACTGCATCATCGGAATCAGGTCCCCCTTCTCGCTGTAAGCCTGGCCCAACTCCACCAAACACCCTTCCCGCTCAAGCTGTGAGGCAATAGTCGTGGTGCCTCTGACGTGAAGGCCCGCCGGCCTCGCATCAGGCATGAACGCATTGGTCACGAACTCGTACCCCTGCTCAACTAATCGCCGTATCGCTGGGTCCTTCGATACCATGAGGTCAATATAGGCTTTCCGGCCGTAATCTATGGCCATCATCTCCTCGCTTGCAGCCCTGTGGGTCCACCTCTAGCGGACCAGGCCACCGAACGCCTCAGCGGCCTCTTGATAGATGGCCGCCGAGCACTCCTGATATCGTTGAGAAAAATGAAAGATGACCAGCTCCTTCACATGAGCCTCACGGGCAAGCAGTCCGGCCTGCCGCGCCGTTAAGTGGTGTCGCTCGGTCGCATAGTCCCGATCCTGCTCCAGATACATCGCTTCGCAAAACAGAAGGTCCGCGTCCCGCGCCAGGGCAACGATCTTCTGCCGATTCTCGTCGGAGTACAATGTGTCCGTAACGTAAACCAGCCGCTGCCCGTTGGTGATCATCACGATCCGATCCCGCAGATCACCAAGCCGCCATTCCTGGAATGCCATACCGGTCTCGCTCCCGCAGGGGGCTCGAACCACGATGTCGTCCGAAGCGCCCGAGCGGACCAATCGCTTGAACTCGGTCAACCATGGCCCGGTGTCCAGCGCAAGCCGCTTTAACTGTTCGGGGTCGATGTTGATCCGCTCCGCTTCGGCCAGCGCAAAGGCGACGCAGGCAATCTTATGATCGAGATGCACCGCCTCGACACGGAACAACGGATCATCGACCAACAGACCGGCAAAGGGTGAAGACGGCGGCAGATCGATCCGCTCGAAGCGAGTGCCGCATGGAAAGCGGGCGACCGCGATCTTCTCCAGGCTCACCTCGTGAACCTCGAATGCGAGGGTATACCCCTCAACCAGGTTCCACGTGTAGCCGGCGAGTTTCCCTTCAACGTTCGCGATGATGCCGGGAGGCCCAAAGAAGCGGATCGTCTGGCCGCGACCGAGAACGATCCGCAGCAGGTGATCGAAGCCGATGAAGTGATCGATATGAGTGTGGGTGATAAAGACGTCGGTAACCTTCAGCAGTTCGCCGGGCGGCTGCGCCGTCAGGTCGCCAAGATCCAGCAGAAGGGCGCGCCGTTCCCACCTGAGCCTTACAAAGAGGCCGGGGTCTCCGAAGACCCCGTTGAGCAGTCTCGGTTGAAAGAGATTGGTCATTTCAGTCACGCCAAAGCAGGTCTATGTCCCCTTCGCCGTCTTCCGTTCTTCCGAGGTAAACGTGCTCAACGTGGTGTTCGTGGCCATCGTCATCCTCCTTTTTGAGACGTACAGATCCTTTTGGACCGTATCACCCTACCAAGAGGGGGTCAAGCAGATTGACGGACATGAGCCCGGAAACTTCCCGGTGTTCGATCTCCTGTCGTTCCTCGCGGGGACGCTGAACATGGTACGCCAGTGATCTCGGACAGCAAACTGTAACATCCTCCCCTCGATGTGACACCACAGTGACAGTAGGTTGTGACAGGTCGAGATCGGCATTCTTGCTCCTGCCCTAGCTCTCCCTTGGCCAACTAATGTAGTGATTTTCCACACTCTTTTGACCCTTGCCTGGTCCTGCTTCTCCCCCACCTCCTCGCCGCATCATCTCAAGAAACTGAAACACCTCTCTGTAACATCCCTCCGCCGAGAGGGCAAAGCTCTGAACGAGAGAAACCCTGAGAAAATACTGTCGTGATCACCACTTAGACGTAACCGCTCATGGCGGGCACGGGCTGGTCCCGGTTTTGCTCTCTTGAAAAACTCTCCTCATTTTCGACGGTTGTTCTTCAAAGAGTCTTCTGTTGCAATGAGCTATACGTATGTGCTCAACCGGGGGCAACAGCGTGAGGATCTCGGCGGATGTGCTGTGAATTAAAAAGGGATGTTTGTTATAT
>JACPQW010000154.1 GCA_016190285.1 Candidatus Methylomirabilis oxygeniifera | reverse complement strand
AGGAACGACGGATCAATCACATCGAAGATCCCCGTGTTTTTCAGATCATCGGTCAGGATCGCGCCCGCTTGTGTACCGGGATCCTCGCCCTTGGAGCCGCCCTTCAGCGGCGGGAAACCGACTACCGCAATCGTAATTTTCTGCGCCTCTTTTCGCACAATGTCCACGGTGTATTTTTCCTCTGCGGACAGGGCCGACAGCGGGAGCGTTGTGATCACCAATAGACCGAGGGCAAAGATTACGCGGCGAATGCTCATGTATCGATACGATCGCATCAGCCCTTTTCTCCCACAAAGGTGAAACGCAACTCGAGCGAGAGCGTCTCGGCCTTATACAGCGGAGGCAGTGGAGGCAGCGGGCTCGAAAGACTGACGGCCCGAACGGCAGAATCGTCAAGCAAACGATCTCCCGAGGATAACCCGACAGCCAGATCGCGAATCTGCCCGGAACGAAGGATCCTCATGGAGACACTGACGCCGGCCATCGTCCCCGGGCTCATCTTGGGCGGCATCCAGTTGCTGGTAATTTTGTCCTGAATCAGGACGAAGTAATAGGCCAACGCCGGATCGGTATTCCCCACGGTCACTCCGGTTTCTGCGACCGTACCCAGATCTCGACCGGCTCCCGTTTTCGCAGGATCCACAACCGGCGGCGTGATCACAGGCTGGGCGCCGACAGGAACAGACGCCACAAGTGGGGCGACGATCTTCGGAGGAACAGGCGTCGTCGACGGCGGCGCAACAGACGAACGCGCGGAAGCTCTGCGCTTGGCCGACAATGTCAGCTCATCGGTCTGAGCCTTGGGGCTGATGGCTCTGGATAGCGACGGAGGCGTCAGGAGTTCCCGCGACCCGGCGGGCACTCTGATCGCTGCAGTCGCCGCCTTCGGCTGAGCCTGGAGCGCAGCACCTCGTTTCAACTCGCGGTTCTCCTCAGCCGGGGAGATCAGCGTTACCTCATAGCTGAGTGGCACCATGAACGGCTTGCCGTGAAGCCACTGCGGGCCGTATACCACCGCAACCGCCAGCAGTCCGTGAAGCAAGACCGAGAGACCGCACGAAGACGACACTCCCGATACAGGAAGGCGCCGTCCGATGGCTCCTACCGCCACGCTACTGTCCTTTCACCACGGGTGGAATCGGTTCGGTCACCATCCCCAACCGTTCGATTCCGGCCTTCTTCACCGCATCCATCACTTTGACGACAACGCCATAGGCCACCCCTTCATCAGCCCGAAGGAACACGGCCGCCTTCGCGTTACGTTGTCGGAGTCCCACGAGAGCCCGCTCCAGCCGGACAAGCGTGACGGGCTGACCATCCAGGTAGACGGCTTTCTCTCTGGTCACCGTCAGCATCAGCCGTTCCTCGGGTCCGACATTCTTGGTCTCGGTCTTGGGCACTTTGACATCAATCCCCCTGAGCATCATGGGCGCCGTAATGAGGAAGATGACGAGGAGGACCAGAACAACATCGACAAACGGCGTGATGTTGATCTCGGAGAGTGCGCTACCGCCGGGTCGCTCGCCGGAACCTGTACCCGGTGATACCATCGCCGTCAGCGGCTCCTCGCCAGAATCCGTTCAGCCAGAGTGAGAAACTCCAGGCCGAACAACTCCATCTCAGTCGCCTGCCTTCTGACCCAATTCAGAAAGTAGTTGTACGCCACTACCGCCGGGATGGCCGCCCCCAGTCCGGCCGCCGTGGTGATCAGGGCCTCCGCAACCCCTGGCGCCACAGCGCCCAGATTCGCTGAACCCGCCTGACCAATACTTGTAAAGGCATTCATAATTCCCCACACGGTTCCAAAGAGACCGACGAACGGTGTGACGTTGCCTGTTGTCGCCAGAAAGATCAGGTAGCGTTCCTGTTGCGCAACCTCTCTCATGCTCGCATGGCGGAGGGTCCGGCTGATAAGATCGAGCGGCTCCTTATGAAGGAACACCTCGGTTACGGCTCTTGGCTCATTGGCGGTCGGCCACTGAGTGGCCGGACCTTGACCGCCTTTTACCAGTTGACTGAGCTCTCGATACCCCTCCTGAAACACACTCACAATGGGACTTCTGGTAAATCGCTTTGATTCTTCAAAAACAGTCGTCAGGTTCTTGGCCGATCGGAAGATGTGGAGGAACTGAGCCGATTCTCGTCGGCTTCGCCGGAACACTCCGAACTTCATGAAGATCAGCGTCCAGCTCATCAGGGAAAAACCCAGCAAAATGAGCAGTACCGCCTGAGCAACCACTCCCGCTTGCACAACGAGGTTTACAACATTCATCTCATGGCCCTCAAGTTGTGCTTATACCACCACCATCTATCATGGTCAAGATCATTTCCCGGCAGCCTTGCGCGCCTCCGCACTCCTCCCCACGTCCTCATCGGATGTCTCGCCCAACCTCCTCCGGTAAGCTCGACGTGTACGAGTACGACTTGACGACCCCCCGGTCGGTCAATGTGACATGCAGTTCCTTGGACAGGTTCCGACTGAAGCTACCCGCCCTCACGTAGACCCACGTCCAGGTCTGGTTCCCATCCTCGATGCCGACCTGAGTCGGGGAACCAAAGAGCCGCAGCAGTTCAGCCCGCGTGGTCACCCCGTTCTTAATCATCTGAGCAGTCGGCGTCCGAAACTCCTCACCCACTGCGACACATCCGGCAAGCAGCAGGATAAAGCATCCGAGACTCACAGTACGGCGATACAAGTCGGACACCTTCTTCTCCTTTTCCGATACGGTACACAGCAGACAACGGACGTGTGCACGCTACACGAACTGTTGCTTAGACACGCCGTGACTCGAAACGTTCGATGATTCCTCAAGAAATATTCAGAAAGGACGTATTGACTGCGAAGATGAGTTGGCCACACAGAACAGTGCCACGGGTTGACCGCCCGTCTGACAGGCGTACCAGCCCATGCGGGTCCCGCGTCCGGCGACGCGGGCGTTACGCGCGGCATACCATCACTCGGGACGGTCGAAGATGACGCAATAAATACCGGAGTTGCCACCCGACGCTTGGCAGGGATACACTTCCGTCCTGCCCATAAGGTCATCGCCGCCAAGCTTCGCGAACTCTTTGCGAAGTGTTGCATCAAGGAAGGCTTTGTCATCCAAGTCTTTTTGAGTGACCGCTGCCTTCGAGATGCAATTAAGAGAAATACGGTAACCTTTGGACTGTTGCAAGGCGGTGATCTGTTCCAGCAATTTGAATTGGTCACCCAAGGGTTGACGGGTGAGAATCAATACCCCATGCACTTGCCGGGGCCCGACTTGCGTTGACTCCTCGGGCTCTTCACTGTCCGGCTGCGCGGCCATCTGTTGCCCGCTGAACATTTTGCGCAGAAATTTCATTGTTGCGTCTCCTTTGCGTACGCTGGTTGCGTACGTGTTGCCCGCCGTACTCAACGGTAAGCGGACTCGCTATTATGCTGTTTCTCTGCATGCTGAGATGCCCGATGTCCCGACCCCGCATGGATCGCCTGAACCTCATCGCCTTCTGCCGACAACTACGCAGGAACGCGGTGGCGGAGAGGATCAGAAGGGGACCCCATGCCGTTCGACCTATGCTAAGTTGACCCTCGTGGGGATGTCAAGGGGAAATAAAAAGTCTGTACCTTGCTCTGCATCCAAAAGGCACGAAGATTGTGGGCGCGTGATGCCGCCCCCTCCCCTGGACGGGGACAAATGAAAGAGAGTGGCTGGGCTGGTCGGGGATCACCGAGAACGAGCAAGTAGCAGGCCTCCGCTTGCGGACCATTGCCGAATACGTCAATGCTGATGGGTGTGTTCGCCGCCAGTGGTCAAGCTTTTCATGTAGACCACCACATCGATGAGTTGCTGCACGGTCATGGTCTCGTTGTAGCTGGGCATCTTCGATGTACCGTCCGGACCGAGGAACCCCTCCTTCTCAGCCTCGTGGCTCTTGATCCGCCAAGCTACGGTGGCATTCGGATCGATGATCACCTCGGCGAAATACTCCGCGGGGTGCATCGCCCCCATCCCCGAGAGGGCCGGCCCCACATCCCCCTGTTCGGCTTGTGGTGCGGGAAATTCCTCACCAAGAACTTCATGGCACTTGAAGCACTCGAAATCGGCAAAGACTTGCCGTCCCGCCTCCGGATCTCCGGCCGGGATGCTAAATCGCCACCCTTTTGGCGTTGCGAGGCCCGACCGCCGTTTTACTGGACCTCCTTGTTGCATCGTCTTCTGGTGGGGCATCATCATCTGCTCGTCATGCCCATCCCCCTTCGGGGGTTCAGCGCCCCACCCATTCAGCATCGAGAACGATAGAACGCTACACGCCAGAACAACTCCGCCGATCAACGCCCCGCCTCTGACAGAGCGCCCCTCGCGCCTCACCCCGTTCCTCCTTCCCCGCATGACTTTGTTCCCTCCTCCTTTCGCGTGCGTTGCGTCGTTGCCAGGAGTTCTTACGAGACGAACACCCACACTGTGCTCCCCCATACCCATAACCTTGCCCGACGCGAACCCTAACTATGCCCCTGTTTTTGAGAACCTGCTTCTTTCGTATCAGCAGAAGTAGACGACCTGAGCGACAAAAGGCTCGGGGGCGATGTTGCCCGTCGCTTTGCGAGGGCGCGGTTGTAGGCTTTAATCACGTGCCGGCCAGAGACGATCCCCACCAGATGCCTTGGGCTCGTCCGCTCCACCACCGGCAGGTGGCCCAGGTCGCGCTCGTGGAATTTGACGAGCACCTCCCGAAGGCTCTCATCGCGAAAGGCGCACAACACCTCACGGGTCGCGTAGTCGAGCACCCGGTCTTCCAACCGGTTTTCGTCCACTGCCTTCGCCACGTCTCGATAGGTCACGACACCTACCAACTCGTTACGGCCGTCCAAGACCGGGAACCACTCGTGCGGTCTTCGCGATAAGCTGCAACAACCCTTGGATCGTGGCCTCCTGGCGGATGGAGAGCGGACGATCGGTCAGGGCTTCCTCGACCTGGATCTCAGCCATCAGGTCGCCCTCAGGACAGGACGCCGTGGCCTTTGGCCTCCCTGGCGAAGTGGACGATCAGGGGTCCCACGATCAGCCCGCCGATGGCCGGGAGCAGGAGGACATGGTATCGACCGAGGCCGGAGAAGAGCCAACGACCGCCGTCAAAGAACACGGACGTGGCAAGCTGCAGAAGACGGATGAAGGCGACGGAGCCCACGCCTGTGGCGAGGCCGACCGCAATGGCGATGAGGACCAGCGAGGTGGGCTGTGGGAGCCTGAGCCACGTCGAGGGATGAAAGGCCGTGGGCCAGTGTCGGCGTCCCCAGTGGACAACCCGGGATGTTCCGGGACCGGTCGCCGCATGATCGGTTCTCACACGACGCCCGCCATCACGACTCATCCTGCATCCTCACCGGGCTTCTCGCTCCCCCTTTTACCCCTGCTTCTTCCTCCTGCCATTCTTATAATATTGCACGCCGACGACCAGGCCCGAGATGCCGAGCAATGTGCCGGCCAACTGGAACCCAAGATTTGAGAAATACCACGGGAGGCGCCTCTTCATCTGTAGACCCACCGTAAAGGGAAAGCGGTAGGTGGGATCGACGGCACGTATTTCTGCCTCTGTTGGATCGTCGCGGCCGTGACTATGAATGACCCGGTTCAACTCGCCGGGGGCGGAAGCGGGATGAGGGT
>JACPQW010000156.1 GCA_016190285.1 Candidatus Methylomirabilis oxygeniifera | reverse complement strand
GGTAGAGGTCGTGGACACCCCATCAGCAGAGGCCGCATCGGTCGGCCGTCGGAGGAGGATTCACATGAAAAGAATGGCACTGACATCACTGGTCCTGGTCTTCGCCATCAGCATCGGATTCCATACCTCTGCCAATTCACAGACGGCTGTCAACAACACTGGGATACAGATTCTGGCGGCCAGTCCGACCCATCTCGTGGCGCAGGTCCTTGGCCCTGTCGCGAAAGGCGACCTTATGAGAATCGCTTACAACGACGGGGTCAGAAACTTTGTGTGGCAAAATGTCCCAATCGCCAAAGACCACCGAGTCGTCTTGAAGGATGATCAATACCTTCTCCCCTCGCAACGTCTGCAATGTCCGTCCGACGAAGTCAACTGGCGGATTTTTTATGACCTCTCCAAAGGGTTCGAGTACGCAGGGGGAGACGGGACACGCTATCGGCAAGCCTATGGAGTGCCAGTCCAAAGCTTCGGCGGACCAGGGGCGACCACCTCATTCTGGCGCAAGCCGCTCAAGCGCGATGTGGGAGGCAACTTTTGGGTGAGTGCAGCGTGGGCGCCCTCCATTTCGAAGTACAACAATAGCTTTGATTTTCAATTCTCCATTGAACTGGGAGGCGAGCTTTTCCAGGAGATTCAAGATTACGATACTGACGGCCAAGGCAACCTGTATGTGCTGTCGAACATCTATAGTGAAGATTTCAGCACCGTCTCTCAGCGAATTTCGCAGTACACGAATGATGGGCAGTTGCTGCAGGTCTGGGAACTGCCGCGCGGAACGCGATCTGGAGAATTCAGCTTTGCAGCGGGACTCGTCATCGACCAGAGCGCCGGATATATCTATATGTCGGACGACGAGCTGCACCGCGTCCAACGATTCACCCTGGACCTGGCCGTGGCGCCGTTCACGTTCAACAGTTGGGGGTGGATCGGTCTGGAGGATCTCAGTTATATCCATGAAGAGTTCTATACCCCGGACAACTACGGGCGTCTGGACCGACCCACGCAGTTGGCCCTGGATGCAACAGGCAACCTTTATGTGAACAACCACCACTTCATCAGTAAGTTCAGTGTGGCGACAGGCGAGCAACTGCCGTTCGGCTCCTATCCGG
Organism: Candidatus Methylomirabilis oxygeniifera; assembly: GCA_016190285.1. Lineage (GTDB taxonomy): Bacteria > Methylomirabilota > Methylomirabilia > Methylomirabilales > Methylomirabilaceae > Methylomirabilis > Methylomirabilis oxyfera_D. Next base: position 10,942 of record JACPQW010000156.1, on the reverse strand, counting down.
TGCTCGGTTGGGGTGGGACCTTTCCACTGGAGGAGTCCAGTCACTCGTCCTGGGCCGGCCGGGACGGCCACTGGGAATGGCAATGGTTGGCCGGGATTGACCGACGCGGGAATATCTATGTCTCGGACTGGAGCAATGCGTACGTTCCCTTTGCCCGAATTCAGAAGTTCGATGCCAATGGGCAGTTTGTGGCGAAGTGGGACTACCTGTCCGGTATTGTGGATCGGGAGGGGCGCCCGGTCTATCTGACCTCCGCGTTCAACATTGCGATGGATACGCCCTGGGGTACTGATACCACCACGCTGGTCGCATTGGAGTCCGGAGGGCGGTTCTACAAGAGCGAGGATTTTCAATCGGGAGGCGACCTCTATCTTGGGCCCGGCTATGAGGGGTGTCAGTTTGATCTCACGCGTGTCACGCAGACGGATTTTGCCGTCTCCAAGCAAACCGGCTTCATCTACAAAACGGTGACTGGGGCTCTGACGACCTTTTCGAACGTTGACTTCAACGGCGTCCCCTACACGTTTAATGTGGAAGCCGAAACGAACACGGTCATCCCCGATGGGATGACATCGCTGTGGATGCCGGTGCGATTAGGCGAGCCGTTTCGGGTCACGCTGTTCGAAAACGGCATCGAGATACCGGCGTCTGATTACATCCTTTACGTTGAGACTCAGCCGGGAACTTTTGGGACCCTGTATGACTATTTTCGAGTGGTCAATCACAGTGGCCGCACCTGGACCGACGTGACATTTACAGCAACAACGCAGCCTGAGCCATGAGGTCTCGGTGCAAGCGACGCGGGCTGGGGATGTTTGACACTGGGCGAGTACGCAAAAGGCAAACCAGGAAAGGGGAACCTTCAAAAAAAGACTTGACAGTTTAAACTAAAAGTAATTATATGTAGGCGCTCACTCCTGCCCCAACGTTATTGGAATAGATTCAATTGGTTACCGTCATCGTCCATTGCTTCTTCGTAGTCGATAGGCGAGAGTGTCAAGACCTCATTTTCTGTACCAGGCGCTATGAGAGTATTGGTTCCAGTTGAAGATTCCATTCGCCCTCCAATTGGTGGGGGTCAGGTCAGGTCTTCGCCACGCGCAGGCACGCCTCGATATCCCGTAGACTTTCCCGGTAGGTCATCTGCGCAAAGGCCATGCAGAGGAACTGGTCCCGGCAGGAAAAGCTCTTGACCTTGTAATTGCCGTTGTAACGTTCTACGCATTGGCGAAACTCGTACGATGGAACGAAGTCCATCAGTTGAGCAAGCACGGTTCTGCCGAGATTCATAAGCCATCTCCTTCCGCGATTTGGCGGAAGTATGGCCCGTCGGAGAAAATAACTTCAAATACAAAAATGTCATCTTTGGATAAAAACCCGTGTTTATCTATATGTTAGAGCGCTCAGCCGATTCAACGTTGGGACAGTAGTGATCCGCCATGGTTAATTACCTACCGCTCATTCCCCCCCCCGTTTGAGGGCGGGCAGTATCAGCGCCTGCTGAGGGCGCACCATCGACGCAATATTGCAAAGAGCACCCCAAGCGCTGACCGTTCTTCTTCTGGGCTCTTCCGGAAGTCGTGTGGGGGCAACCCGAGGGCCAAAGATGTAAACGGCCCCTCTCGTCACTATTGGCGGAGAGGGAAGGATACAGTAACCTGCACGAGTTCCGAAAGGGTTGTTATCTGAAAAGGCCCAGCTAATGAACAGGTCAACCAAGCGCTTTATCAAAGCCAGTGACTGTGTGACCAGATGCATTACGGGCGAGACGATCATCGTGCCCGTCAGTGGGGGTGTCGGTGATCTGGACTCGATCTATACCGTCAATGAAGTTGGTACAAGAATCTGGGAGCTGATTGACGGTCGGACACCGGTCAGCCGGATCATTGACGCCATCGCCAACGAATACGAGATCACCGCAGAGGAGGCGGAGCAAGACATCGTCGATTTCCTCGGCTCTTTGGAGGCGGCCGGTCTCATCCGGCTCGCTGCCCAGGAGGGGTGGTGAGGCGATGAAGACGGAAAGTTACGCGGCGTTTTCCCTGCGGCTTCATCAGCGGGTGGCGGCCCAGCGGGTCCCGGTGGGCGGCACGATCGAGGTGACCCGACGCTGTCCCTTGGCCTGCATCCACTGCTATTGCAACCTCCCCATAGACGATCAGGAGGCCCGGCGCAACGAGCTGACGTATGCGGAGCACTGCCGCATCCTGGATGAGATCGCCGACGCGGGTTGCATGTGGCTGCTCTACACGGGCGGGGAGATTCTCGCCAGGAAAGATTTCCTCGACATCTATACCTATGCGAAGCGCAAAGGGTTGCTCATTACGCTGTTTACCAACGGCACGCTCATCACGCCCGAGGTGGCGGACCATCTGGTGCAGTGGCGTCCCTTCTCGATTGAGATCACGCTTTACGGTCGCACGAGGGAGACCTACGAACGGCTTACCGGAGTTGCCGGTTCCTTTGACAAGTGTATGCGAGGGATCGATTTGCTGATGGAGCGGGGCCTGCCCCTGAAGCTCAAAAGTGTGGCGGTCACCGGCAATACGCATGAACTCTGGGAGATGAAGCGGTTTGTAGAGGAGGATCTGGGGCTGGAGTTCCGGTTTGACGCCATGATGAGTCCACGGGTCGACTGCTCGCTGAGCCCGTTGGCGGTGAGGCTGACGCCGGAAGCGGTCGTGGCGTTGGACCTGCAAGATCCCAAGCGCGTGGCTGAGTGGAAGCGATTCGCCGCGCGGTTCAATGGCCCGGCGCGGGTGCCGGAATCCTGCGGCGAGCTCTACAACTGCGGCGGTGCGGTCACCTCTTTTGCTATCGATCCGGCGGGGAAGATGAGCCTGTGTTCGCTGTCGCAGCGCGATACCTACGATTTGCGCAGCGGGAGCTTTCGAGAGGGTTGGGAACGCTTTCTCTTGGGAGTGCGGCGGACGAAGAGCACCCGGGTGACGAAGTGTACGGCGTGCGAGATCAGGGCGATGTGCGGGATGTGTCCGGCCAATGGGGAGTTGGAAAATGGAGATCCGGAATCGCCGGTAGATTTTCTTTGCCGGGTGGCCCATCTGAGAGCGCAGACCATGTATCTTGCGATTCCGCCGCACGGGGAGTGTGAGTACTGCGAAGGCGGCGCCGGCCACGACGGGTTGATGCAGTCACTGGCTTCGCTCAGCAATGGTGGCGCGAGGATCGTACGCGCGGATAGCGAACGCGTGAAGTTGAAAGGAGGGGGACAATGCTGAAACGGTACAGCAAGCCGGAGTTGGTACAGGTTCCATTGAGACCGGAGGAGGCAGTGCTGGCAAATTGCAAGACCACAAGCAGTGGTAATGGTGCGATCCACTGCAGCACGCTGAACGCATGCAGAACGAGTTGAAGCAGGACCTTCGAACGAATGAGGGATGAGAGGCAGTCCTCGGGACTCAATTCTCGCGGGGCTGTATTAAGGATCGCCGACATCACCATCGGCCTGATCAGCGATGACCCCGAACTGAGTCTGTCGATCGATGGGGCAATGAGCCGGTTCCTCGTTGACGAAATCGATCCGCATGTGAACGTCTCGGTAGTCTGGGGTGATCTGGACAGGAAGTGGGGTGGCGAAAGGCTCTTCGACGGCGGTGAGTGGCAACTGTATGCTGAGGGTGACTCGTACTATTTTCACTTTACCTCCCCGGAGTTCGAACCTCTTCCCTACAGGGTAGTCTCTTTTCATCGAGATTGTACCTCCGGCAAGGTGTATCTTTACCGTCCCTACTTTCCAGTCCGCTGTCCCGTGTACCGGTTTGGGCGCCCGCTGGATGAGATGCTGATGGTTCATTTGTTGGCCAATGGAAGAGGTGTGGATTTGCACGCCTGCGGGGTCGTGGACGCCGACGGCAGAGGCCATCTCTTCCTCGGTCAGTCCGGGGCCGGCAAGAGCACCATGGCCAGGCTGTGGCACAGGCAGGGGACGGTCCTGAGCGATGACCGGATCATCCTCCGAGAAGTGGATAAGCAGCTCTGGATGTATGGGACCCCATGGCACGGCGAAGCGGGGTTTGCCTCTCCGGTGCGAGCCCCTCTGACTAAGCTCGTGTTCTTGTGCCAAGGACGGCGAAATGAGCTTATGCCACTGGGAGGTGTCGAGGCGGCTGCGCGCCTCTTTGCGTGCAGTTTTCCACCCTTCTATAGCCGAGAGGGACTTGATTTCACTTTGGAGTTTCTTGAGCAGGCCGTGAGGTCCGTCCCGTGCTATGAGCTCAGGTTTGTCCCTGATGAGAGCGTGGTGGATTTCCTGCTTCGTAGCGACTAAAGGTCGAGGACCGAGCTGGGACGCTGATGGCTGAGAGCTGCTTTGTTCATCTGGCCGCCGACCTTTTGCGTGAGGGGTACAGCGTGCGCTTCCAGGCCAAGGGCGCCAGCATGTATCCGACGATCGACGATGGGGAGGAGATCGTCGTCGAGCCGGTGGCGCCATCCGCTGTCAAGGTAGGAGACGTCCTGCTGTACCGCGCCCAAAGGCGTATCATCGCCCATCGGGTCGTGCAGATGGCCAGGACTGAGGGACGAGGGCGGAATTACTCATTCATCCTGCAGGGCGATGCGTTAGACTCCTGCGACGCGCCGGTGGAGGCATCGCAGATTCTGGGGCGGGTCACGTGCGTACAGCGGGGCGGCCGCACCGTTGAGCTGGAACGCTGCGTGCCCACACGTGTGAGCGGTGTACGTCTCTGCGCCGTGCGTCTCAGATGGGCGATCGGCAGCCAACTCTCCGGGTTCGCAAATTTTCTTAGAATTGGTCCCGCCCCCTATTCAGGCCGCCGTTGAAGGCTATTGCCTGAGCACGCTCCAATCTCAATGACCCTTTCAGCTATCTCCGTTGCGAATCTCACCAAAACATTTCCGGGTTCCGTGCGCGTCATGAGCTTTCGGCCCGCCCGTCCACCAAGGATTGAGGTCTTGCGCGGTATCGACCTCGAGGTCCCAAGGGGAGAGGTCTTCGGGTTGTTGGGACCCAACGGCAGCGGCAAGACGACGCTCCTGGAAATCCTTGCCACGCATCTGCTTCCTACGAACGGCCACGCTAAGGTGAACGGCCATGATGTGGTGCGAGATGCGCCTGCCGTCAGGCATGCGATCGGCTACTGCCCCGGAGGGGCCGTGGGTTTTGATCCCCGGCTGACCGGAAAGCGCAACCTTGAGTTCTTTGCGCTGCTCGGCGATCTCCCGCGCGTGCAAGCCCGAGAGCGGGTGACGGAGGTCTGGGAATTAGTGGGACTCGACGGATTCAGAGACAATACTGTCGTCCATTATTCTGATGGGATGCGACAGCGCCTGGCGCTGGCCAGAGCGCTGCTCACTGACCCTCCCGTCCTGCTGCTCGATGAGCCCACACGCGGTCTCGATCCTGAGGCGTCCGCCCTCTGGAGACGCTTTTTGCGGGAGCGGGCGGTGGAAGAGCTGGGCAAGACGATCCTCCTGGTGACTCACGACCTGCTGGAAGCGGAGGATATCTGTGACCGGGCAGCGATCATGCAGCGCGGCAGGATTGTTGCGGACGGACCACCGAGCGAGTTGTTGCGTGCGGCCCGACCCGGCCGCAGCCCACGCGCCAGGGCGGCGGTCGGAGTGGGATAATGAGACAGAAGGCGTGGGGATTCTTCCGGCGTGATCTCTTTACCGAATGAAAATCGCGTTATTCCCTATTGCTCCATTTCATGAACATCGGGTTAACTGTTGCGACCTACCTCTTCGTGTCCCGCCTTGTCCCGAGCGAGACCCTGGCGCAGTGGGGGCCCGCTCAGGAAGGGTACTTCCCATTTGTCCTGATCGGCATGGCGATGAATGGGGCGATGCTCAGCGCCCTCACGGGACTTACTCACAGCTTACAGCTACAAAAGGCGTTCGGAATGCTCAAGCCTTTGCTTCTGGGTCGATCCCAGCCGGAGGCGGTCTTACTGTTCTCTTCTCTCTATCCTCTGGCGCGGGCTGGGGTGGACCTCATGGTCTATCTCTTGGTCGGGTGGGTCGTCGGAGGCGTGTCGCTGACCGGGGCCAACGTGCCGGCGGCTGTCGTGACCGCCTGCCTCGCCATCGTCGCCTTCGGGAGCCTCGGGATCGTGACTGCCGCGTTGAGCCTGCTCTTTCATTGCGGAACTCCTCTTTTGTGGGCGATCGGAAGCGCCTCATGGCTTCTGGGAGGTGTGCTGTATCCTCAGCCGCTTCTGCCTCGCCCGTTACGTTGGGCGGCCCAGCTTTTTCCCTTTACTCACGCTATCCAAGGCGTGAGGGCGGCACTTCTGGACGGAGCGTCGTTGGGCGATCTGATCTTTCCTATACTGGTGCTGACCGGATTTAGCCTGATCATGATTCCTCTTGGGGTGTTGGCGTTCAACATCGGCCTGAGCAGGGCGCGGGTCCGCGGCACGTTGGCGGAGTGTTGAGCGCATGGTCGGACGGAACCGATTCTGCCGCGAGGACGAGTTGCTCCTCCTGCTTGCGCGGGGGACGCTCACTCCTGAGGTTCAGGGGAAGGCGCTGGCGTGTCTGCAAGAGGAGCTGTCCTGGTCCCTGATCCTGAAACAGGCCCTGCTTCACGGTGTGTTTCCCCTCCTCTATCGCAATCTCCTCGCGCTTGGCTTTCCGGGCGTTCCAACGGAGGTCCGCGCCACGCTCGATCGCCTGTACAAGACCAACGCGGCTCGCAACCTTCTGCTTGCCAGGGAGCTGGCGCGGGTGCTCCAGGCGTTCAGTGCGGCCGGCATCCCTGTTGTGCCTCTCAAAGGCATCGCGCTGGCTCAGTCGCTCTACGGGGACCAAGCCCTGCGGATCTGCTCGGATATTGATATCCTTGTACCGCGTCGGATGGCGCCGAAGGCCTTTAATCTCCTTCTGACAGCGGGGTACGCGGCCGAGTTTACGGGAGGACTCTTTGCCGACCGCTCCCTCCTCAGGCAAGATATCGAAACTGCCCTGGCGCGGCGTGAGGGAGAGTTCTTCTACCACGTTGAGCTCCATTGGGGGATTCTGTGGAGACCGTGGCTGGATGCAGCCGCGATAGAAGATCTCTGGGCTGAGGTGCGGCCACAAACCTTTGCAGGGGTTCCGGCCTACGCCCTGAGCCCTGAGTGGGAACTCCTGTTCCTTGCAGTCCATGCCCCCGGCCACAGTTGGCAGCTCAAGTGGATCGTTGATATCCATGAGGTCTGTTCCCGCGGGAGGGTCGATTGGGAAAGGCTCTGGACGAAGGCCAAGCGGCTGGGGTGGGAAGAGGTGCTGCGGTTCAGTCTCGGGGCGTCTGTTGCGCTCTTTTCCACGCCCATCCCTGATGCGTATGTACCGGCCGAACTTCCATCATGGGTTACGCTCTTTCCCGCACGCCCTTCTGCCTCCAACGCTCGGGCAGATGCGTTCTTCCTGCTTCACTTCTTAGGGCAGCGTTCGGACAAGCTGCGCTATCTTCTCCGCGTCCTTCTCGTCCCGACCCGTGCTGATCGGCTATTTCTACGCCTCCCTTCCACTCTTCGATTTCTGTATTACCCCCTGCGTCCCTTGCGGTTGGGGTGCAAGTGGGGCTGGCGGTTGGTTCGTGCTGTGTCTCAGCCTTTCTGAGGCGCCTTGCGTCGGTTGCTAGTGCTTGATTGCAATAATACACGTAACGTCATTGGTTAGAAAGTCCCCTCCATCCTCGCCTTCCCCCCGGGTACCCTCTGGGTGCGGGGAAGGGACCCCTCACGCGAACTCCTCCCCCCTTGAGGGGGAGGATTGAGGGGGGGGTACTGGGTCCGGACTTTCATGCGCATGGACGCGCCGCAGGCGCATGGGGTATTCCCGCAGTCCTTAAGCGGGAATCCATTGATTTGACTGGATACCCGCTTTCGCGGGTATGACGATCAATGCGCACTGACTTTCGCAATGAGACACTAGTACCCCGGCGATCCCATTGCTCCTTCGCCGCTCTGTTCTACAGGCGGGGCGGAGACACCCTGGGGCGGCGCATACTGCGGGCAGGGGGCGTTGATCCACACCCCATTCGGGTCATAGTACCCGCACGGCGAGTACTGCTGGTACTGGTAAACCGGAGTATAGGCCGGGTAATACACCGGATACGGATACGGGTAGCCGACCGGGTAGAACGGGAAGAACCCGCCGACCCCTACACTAAAGAAGAAATGGTTGTGGAATCCATGGTGAAATCTATCGTGGAAGAAGTGGTCGTGGAACCCATGGTGGATGAAGTGGTTCTGAAATCCGGGGTGGAATCTATGCCCAACACCCCCTTGGAATCCCTGTCCACCCCCGCCATGGAATCCGTGCCCGATACTACCTTGAGAGCCGCTTCGGAATCCGCCTCCGAACCCGCCGCCGCGGGCGCCGCCAAACCCGCCCATCCTTGCTTCAGCAGACGAAAGGTCAATCACCGTGAGACCGGTCCAGAGCAAGGCGGCGACCAGACCGATCGGTCCACATGCTCGTAACCATTGTCTTGCCATTTTTACTCCCTACTGCCGAGCCTCTCCCCGAGAGGCTCTATAATTAGTCTTATCCGCTTGCAGGTCCCTGTCAAGGCACTATTTCGGAGAGAAAGCCTCCCAATCTTCGCATATTTCCCTTGACAAGAGTCGAACCATATTTGAATATCGCCCCGTATTTGAGGTGAGAATCCCGCTTCATTCCCACCCACAACCTCTACTTTATGATACGTTAACGCCTCGACGATGTTACATGACCGACACGATGGTCCGCCGCGCATCGGCGGCTCGCGCTCGCTCTCGCCCGCGTCGATTCTGAGGGGCGGCCGATGAGCGAAGCGATCGGGCCTTTAAGGCGTACCCCACTGTGTGAGATGCACCGCCAACTCGGCGCTAGGATGGTGGCCTTTGGCGGCTGGGAGATGCCGGTACAGTATGCCGGGATTCTGGAGGAGCACCGCGCCGTCAGGGAGCGGGCGGGCCTATTCGATGTCTCGCATATGGGGGAGATCGAGATCACGGGACCCGGCGCCCTGGAAGCGGTTCAGTACCTCACCCCGAATGATGCGTCTCGGCTCTCTGCAGGGGAGGTGCAATATTCTGCGCTCACCACCCCAGAGGGGACATTCGTGGATGACATCACCGTCTATAAGTTTGCGGCTGACCGCTACTGGTTGACGGTGAACGCCTCGAATATCGAAAAGGACTTCGCCTGGATCCGCGAGCACGTGATATCAGGCGCGGAGGTCAGGAATATCAGCGATGAGATGGCGCTCCTGGCCCTCCAGGGACCCAGAGCGCAGGAGATCCTGGAGAAGCTAACCTCCGTGGACTTGGGAACGCTGAGGTACTTCCGATTTGTCGAAGCACAAGTGATCGGCATCGACTGCTGTATCTCCCGGACGGGTTACACCGGTGAGGACGGCTTCGAGATCTATATCTCACCGCAGCATGTCGCCACCCTCTGGAATGCCCTTCTCGAGGCCGGGACGCCGATGGGACTGCAACCCTGCGGTCTTGGTGCCCGCGATACGCTGCGCCTCGAGGCCAAGATGGCCCTGTACGGTCAGGACATCGACGACCGCCACACCGTCCTGGAGGCCGACTTGGGCTGGATCGTGAAGCTGGAGAAGGGGGAGTTCATTGGCCGTGAGGCGCTTGTGCGGCAGAAGGCGGCTGGGATCAGCCGGAAGCTGGTGGGATTCGAGATGCGTGGCCGGGGGATCGCCCGCCCCCACTATACTATAACCAGGGACAGTCAACTGATCGGCGAGGTGACCAGTGGTGGGCCCGCACCCTCACTCGGGAAGAACATCGGGCTGGGCTATGTGGCGGTACAGTATGCGGCTATTGGAACGGAGTTCGACATCGTGATCCGCGGCCAGCCCGTGGCCGCAAGAGTGGTCCCGACCCCGTTTTACAAGCGAGCGCGTTGAGGAGGAGATGTTCTAGGTTCCGCCGAATCGAAGAGCGACTTTGGATATGGCTCCGAAGGTCTCTTGCCCACGTCATTGCGAGGGACCCAGAGCGAAGCGAAGGGAACCGAAGCAATCCCACCGTTCTTCGCAACTTCAAGAACGCTGAGATTGCCACGCTCCCTTCGGTCGCTCGCAATGACGGAGTCAAAAGGAGAAGGTCATGGTTCCTGAGGGGCTGCATTATACGAAAGCGCATGAATGGGTCAAGGTTGAAGGAGATCGGGGACGTATCGGAATCACCCACTTTGCCCAGAGCCAACTCGGCGACATCGTATTCGCGGAACTGCCACAGGTCGGGAGGGTCCTGCGTCAGATGGAGGCGTTCGGCGTCGTGGAGTCGGTGAAGGCGGTCTCCGACCTGTACTGTCCGCTGACCGGCGAGGTGATCGAGGTCAACTCTTCGCTCGAATCGAATCCGGAGCAGATCAACGCCGATCCCTATGGAGGGGGATGGATGATCGTGGTCAGCATCGCTGATCCTGGCGAGTTGGGGAATCTGATGTCCGCTGAGGAGTACAAAGCCTTTCTGGCGGCGGAGGAGCACTGATGGAGTATATCCCGAATACGGAGGCCGACTGCCGCGCGATGCTGGATGCGATCGGTGTCCGGTCGAGCGACGAGCTGTTTGCCGACATCCCCTCCAAGCTCAAGCTCAAGCGGGGGCTGAACCTGGCGCCGCCGCTTTCCGAGACCGGACTGCGAAAGCACATGAGGGAGTTGGCCGGCAAGAATGCAGACGTCGATCACTACGCCTCCTTCCTGGGGGCAGGCGCCTACAATCACTTTATCCCCGCTGCCGTCTCCCACCTGGTGTTCAGATCGGAGTTCTACACCGCCTATACGCCCTACCAGCCTGAGCTGTCACAAGGGACACTCCAGGCGATCTACGAGTACCAGACGCTGATCTGCCAGCTTACCGGCATGGAGGTTGCCAACGCCTCGATGTACGACGGCTCCAGCGCCCTGGCCGAGGCGGTCCTGATGGCTCACCGGATCAATGGCCGCCAGGAGGTGTTG
>JACPQW010000155.1 GCA_016190285.1 Candidatus Methylomirabilis oxygeniifera | reverse complement strand
GTACCTGGCCTTTACGCCGGACGAGCAGCGTCTCTATGTTGCGTGTGGCCGCAGCGATTCGGTCTCCGTCATCGATGTCGCAACCGAGAAGGTCATCGCCACGGTTCCGGTTGGGAAGATGCCATTCGGCGCCGCGATCCCACGATGACAGACGTGCATCATCAGGAAAATGGCTTTGACGGTGACAGTGAGCCTCCACTATAGTAGTGCCGGCTCGGGTGAACCTGTTGGATGAAAGGGGACAGTCCCATGAAAACACAATGCCTTGTACTTAGCGCGGCCATATTTTTATTGAATGCAGCCACTGTATCCGCTGCAACCTTCAAGATGATGAAAACCAAAGTCAGTATGGAAACATGCCTGAATGAAGCCCTAGCAATAAAATCGGGTGATGTGGTCAAGCTGGAATTCAAGAACGAGCGAGGGGCGCCCATCTATGAGATAGAGATCGCCGGTACTGACGGCAAAGTATGGGAGTTTGAGTGCGATGCTAATCGGGGAAAGATTACCGAAATCGAACAGGAAGTCGGCGGCCCCGACGATCCTCTTTTCAAATCCAAGATGAAGGTGAGCGTGGAGGAGGCCGAGAAGATTGCCCTTAAAACGCATCCCGGTAAAATCGTCGAGACCGAATACGAAATTGAATCCAACGGTGACGCATCCTATGAGTTTGACATCAAAACTCCAGACGGTAAGGAAGTGAAGATGGAAGTTGATGCCGCGACAGGCAAGATCGTTGAGGATGGCGAAGAAGAGATCTATCAGATCGGGAAGGAATAACTGAGCGCTTTCAGAACCCCTCCCCCGGCCGATCAACGTCTTGGTCGGCGCTAGTTACCGATTCTAAGGTCACAGACGCGTCAAGAAAAGGAGATGCGTCTCATCCCAAATGTGGAGTTCTACTTAGCGTCCTCCATCCCAACCATCAACTTCATCCCGGCATTTCTCCTTGTCAGCCTGCTTGTATACCGATATGCTACCCCTCAACATCGAGCTGATGGAAGAACCGAGCACACTGAAGAAGCTGGTCAACCATGGCCCTACATCCTGAGGAGATGGTGCGGCTTAAGCAATGGTGCGCGGACGCGACCAGCGCGAGCCAGGCCGAGGGCGGACCCGAGTGCCGGTTTGTGTACGTGGATCAGGAAAGCTTCGAGCGCAACCCACCGTCGAATTTTGCAGGGCTGCTCCAGGCGTTCCGAGATTACCAGGATTGATAAATGGAAGCTATATGCTATACTAACGCTAGTCTTTTGATGCCTAGCTGGAGGGATTTTCGATGAGCACGTTGGTCATTAAAAACTTTCCCGAAGAACTGCACGCACGCTTGAAGACACAGGCACAGCGCCACCATCGCTCCGTCACCAAGGAGGTGGTGAGCCTGATCGAGTCCGGGCTCGTGGCACCCCGCCAACCCCCAAAGCTATCACCGCCACTCAAGCTGACGGGTGGGCACCGTCCGACCATTGAGGACATTGAAGCCGCCATCGCCGAAGGGCGCCACTAAGCGTCGTCGACAATGGTGTTGATCGATACCAACATTGCGATCTCATTGTGGGTCGAGAATGATTGGACGCATTCGGCGCGCCGGTTACTGGAAAAAGATTGGGATTGGCGCACCGAGTCATTCGCACTGATAGAATTCGCGAACGTCATGGCGACTTACATGCGTAGGGGGCTGATCAGTGAGCATGAAGCTCTGGCGCGACTCGATGAGGCTGAGGCCTTCCTGAGTCCAGGGTTGATCATCGTTAATCACCATCAAGCCTTGGTCGTCGCGATGACCTACAAGGTGTCGATCTATGATGCCCGCTTCCTTGTGGCGGCTCGGGAACTGGGAGCAAAGCTCGTCACGGAAGATGCTACGCTCCGGCGCGCCGCGCCAGAGCTGACGCAGTCGCTCACAGAAGCTCTCGCCGCCTGACTATGGCCCGCCAGCCGAAACCAGCCTACGACCTGACCGACGCCGAAAAGCGCGATCGGTTGAAAGCAACCATCGGTTGAAATCAACCGGATCTTCTCACGCAGGATGCCGCTGTACCCTTGAGTCTCTCTCAATAATTCAAGACGTTAGCCGCTAAATCACCATGGCTTCTATCCGGCATGGGTGTTGCAACACAGACACTTCTCGAAGGACACATCTACTCGAACTTACTCATGTATCTCCGGGGATCCTTGGGGGTGACGCTATGAGGGTAGGGCGAACTCGGTTCGTCGGAATATTCCTAGGGTTGATCATCGGCTATTGGGGTGACAGTGCGCTGGCTCAGGAACCCGAAACTTCGCAGGAGGTCGTCCCTCTCCCTGAAATTCTCGTGACAGCTCCGGCCCGCCTTCCCGAGGTCCCACTTTCTATGGCTGAGATCCCCGCCAGCGTCCAGGTGATTACGGGCGAGGAGATTCAGCGCTCGCAAGCCCTCAATCTCCAGGACGTGATGCAACAGCTTCCCGGGGTCCATCTGAACGACCAGCAGGGCAACTCCTTTCAGTTTGATCTCTCTTTCCGAGGCTTCAGTGGCACCTCTGTGACCGGGGTTCCACAGGGAATCAGCGTTTTCGTGGACGGGGTCCGGGTGAACGAGCCGGCCGTCGAAGAGATCAATTTCGATCTGTTGCCACTTGACCATGTGGAACGAATCGAGCTGATCCGCGGCCCGATGGCGGTCTTCGGCAGGAACAGTCTGGCCGGCTCCGTCAATATCATTACCCGGCGGGGCGGTCCGGAACGGGAGATCGAGGCTGAGATGTCGGGCGGCAGCTATGGTCGCCGAAAAGCCGGAGGGCATATCAGCGGGACCGCAGGACCCATCGATTATTATTTCTCCGGAAGCCAGTTCGATGAGGATGGCTGGAGGGATCAAACAGACAGTCGCCTATCCCAGGCCTTTGGGAAGCTGGGGTTCCGTCAAGGTGGCACCGACATCACCCTCTCCTATCAGTTTCAGAACAACAGAATCCTGCAGGCCGGGACCTTGCCCGAGAGTGTTCTGAAAGTCGATCGAGCGCAGAACTTCACCGGGGGAGATTTCTTTAATCCGAATCTCCATATGGGTGCGCTCAACATCCACCAGCGACTCGGCGGGGGCTTCTCCCTGGCCCTCAACGGCTTCGTCAGAAGTTTTGAAACCGAGCAGTTCAATGTCAGCCTGATCAGCGAGAACTCCCGTTTGTTCAACGATACCCTTTCCGGTGGTGGTACGCTCCAGCTCGCGCATGAGGGCCGATTCTGGGGCCGGAAGAATACGCTGACCCTTGGGGCTGAGTACACGCGCCACGACGTGGATATCCGAGTCTTCGAGGAGCAGAACGATCGATCTCGTCAGCAATGCCGGGATGAGGCGCTCGCTGCGGGGCAAGATCCCGATGAAGCGTGTCCGGAGAAAGCGCTTGACTCCGTCCTTTCCGACAAGCAGAACACCGTCGGGGCGTATATCCAGGATACCGCTGAGCTGGGGCGTGGTCTGCTGCTGTCAGGCGACAGCCTCTTCGTGACCGGGGCGCTCCGAGCCGACTACGTCCGGCACAGCATCACCGACTCAAGTCCTGAAGAGCCGGGGAAGGCCTCGGGGAAAGCCTCGTTCAGCCGCGTACTCCCCAGGGCCGGCCTGAACTACAATCTCTCGGATCACTACGGGATCTATTTCTCGTACTCACAAGGATTTCGTGTCCCGGCCTTCCTGGAGCTGACCTGCGCCAATCCCGACTCCCCTTGCGTTGGCCTGCAGGCGGGGGTGGCCCCTGATACCGGCTTTGCGAAGCTCAGTCCCGTCCGGACCCACAACTACGAGGTGGGGTTTCGAGCGCGTCCTGTACCGTGGCTGGAGGGAAATTTTGCGCTCTATCGGACCGACGTGAGGGATGACATCTTTTCAGTCTCCGATCCGGCCGAGCTCACCGTCTTCTTCCAGAACGTGGGGAACACCAGACGGCAAGGGATCGAAATCGGCCTGCGCGGGCTCTTCCGAAACGTCCTCGAGCCGTACGCGAACTACACATTGACTCGGGCAACATTTCGAAACAACATTCAGCTCGCCTCGCCCGGGACGCCCGGCGTTCCTCAGCAGGTAGAAGCTGGTGACGACATTCCGTCGACTCCAAGCCATCGCGTGAATGCCGGTCTCCGCTATCATCTCTACAGATGGCTGACCCTCTCGCTTGACTTGAGCTACGTCGGCGATCAGTTCCTCCGAGGCGATGAGGCGAATACCAAGGCAAAGCTCGACGACTACGTGGTCTTGAACGCCGGCATCGATCTCCACTGGAAGCGCTTCACGGGATTCGTGAAGATCAACAATCTGACAGACAACCGCTATGAGACATTTGGGACCTTCGCGCCCAATGCGAAGGTCGCCGGGGAGCCGATCGAGCGCTTCCTGAACCCTGCCCCGCCCATCAACGTCCTGGTCGGCGCCAGCTACCGATTCTAAGATTACAGGGGCATATTGAAGGAAAAAACTCTTCTCTTGCTTCGGGCGTATCCGCTATAATTAGTGTATGACTCCAAAGGATGCCTTTGCGGTTGGACGTCAAGGAGACCATGCCGAGGTCGACCGAGCCCACGATGAGGTCTGTCCTGTCATGACATTGCTGGTTGGATCGCAGACCGGACCGCGTCCGCTGGGCCGATTTCTTCTTAGCTCTACCGGATTCCACCTGATCTTTGCTTGGATTCTCGTCAGTGTTGGACTTCCCACGGTCCCATCAGCTCCGAAGCCTCTTGTTGTCACCATTATCGGAAGCGAGCATGCTGAATCGTCCGCTTCGTCGGGACAACTTGACCGGACCCACACCAGACAACCGTCCATCACAGGACCGGCGACTTCGTCTGTCAATTCGAAAGCGATGGCCCGATCTCAGGTCTCGCCTCCGTCTCCCGCCCGTGTAAGTTCTTCACCTGCGCGGACGGCTGAGGCGGTAGACTCTACAGCGTTGGATGAGCGGATCGCCGAGCCGAAGACTGTCGGTGTGCCTGCCAGTGGATCACAGGCAGCGGGTGTTGCCTTTGCAGCGGGCGGTCTGCCGTCAGGGCCGGTCCTGCTGAGTTCTGACGGGGATGGCGAAGAAATCTCCGACCCGGCAGGCCGTGGTGGAGCAGGCCGACTTGACGCGGCGTTGGCCGCACCGTCGACGCCGTCGGTCACCATCGGTTCCGCTCAGGGTGCGGGAGGCTGGGGAGCGGGCTGGTCGGGTAATGGAGGCGCCGGAGGACGGTCCTCGGCGCCGAACTACGGAATCAATCCGCTTCCCAAGTATCCTCTCTTAGCGCGGGAAAAAGGGTACGAAGGAACGGTCTACCTGCGGGTCTTGGTTCGCGCGGATGGTCGTGTAGAGCGGCTTACTGTCGATCGATCCTCCGGGCATGAGATTCTGGACCGCTCGGCGGTAGATTCGGTCAAAGAGTGGGCGTTTTTTCCTGCCAAAAAGGGTGGGAAGTCGGTGCAAAGCTGGGTGCTGCTACCGGTGAAGTTTGCGCTCAACTGAGGTGGGAAGCCATCAGCTTTCAGCGGTCAGCTCTCAGCTCTTTTGATCTGGCCCCTGCTTTGTCTGAGACTGACTGCTGATTACTTTTTTATGAGGTAGGGTGTGAGGGCTTTTTCGCAGACCTCGAGATCTCTCCCCACAATGGCAGTCCTTCCTTTCGTCGTCTCTTTGCTCAACCTTTTCGTTTCTCCTGTATGGGGGGGCAAGCCGGTCAGTACGCCTTTCTATGACGAAAACGGACAGGTTATCCGGGAAGAGGTCGATAGCACCGGTTCAGGGCGGATTGATACATGGGTCACCTATCAGGATGGCGTCCCGATTCTGCAGGCCGTGGATACGAATAAGGACGGTAAACCTGATACCTGGCACCACCTGTCCGCAGATCGTCAGGTAGAGAGGACGGAAAAAGACAGCGATGACGATGGGAAGTCCGATATCTGGATTACATACCACCAGAGAAGTCCTATCAAGGCGGAACAGGATCTGAATACTGATGGGCGAGCCGATCGGTTCATCTTCTACGAAAAGGGGAAAGCGGTCCGGGCTGAGGAATCGCTGAAACGCAATGGAAAGATCACCCTGTGGTCGTTTTATGACGATGCCGGCGTGCTCGTCCGGGATGAGGAGGATACGAAAGGAGTCGGTCGGCCGACGCTCTTCTCTCATTATCAGGAGGGAAAGCTCTCGATGCGTGAAGAGGACACGAAAGGATCGGGGCGGATCGACCGCTGGTCGTATTACGATAAGGACGAGCGTCTGACGAGGCGTGAGGCCGCTCGAAAAGGATCGGGACGGCCTGACGTCTGGGCCTATTATGAGAACGGACAGATCATCAAGCAAGAGGAAGATGCGCTGGGTCAGGGCCGGCCGAACGTCGCCTACTTCTTCCGGGCAGGCGCCCTGTCCCGGCGAGAAGAGGATACGCAGGGGACCGGCCGACTGGACCTGATCGACTGGTACGAAAACGACAAGCCGGTCAAGCGACAGCAGGATACCAGGCGGCAGGGGAAGATGGATGTGGTGACCTACCTTCGGGAGGGAGCTATTCAACGACAAGAGGTTGATACCAAATACGAGGGACGGTACGACCTGGTTCGCTTCTTTGAGAATGGGCGCCTTACCAGAGAAGAGTACGACACCAACGGGGACGGCCGACCGGACGTCTGGGTCTCCTATGATAAGAATGGCGAAAAACTGTTTCAGGAAGAGGATACTGATTACACCGGCCGAGTTCAAGTGCGGTTTCGTTTTGCCGGGGGAAAAGTTGTGGGTAAGGAAGTGGTACGCGAAGAGCGAGCGGACGGCCCACCGCGCCTGCTGATACCCAAGATCCCATAATGCTCCGCTTCACAAAACGGCGCGTATTCAATAGAAAAATTGCTTGACAGGTCGCGAGCGAGTAAGCTATATCTCCACCGCATTAAACGGCGTCTCTGCACGGGTCGGCTCTCCGGAGCGCGAGAGACGCGTATGGTTTCTTCCAGTTACTCGTAAGTTGGCGCCGATTGCGTTCAAGGGTATGAAGGGTTTCACCTATTGGGTCACGAATACAAAAACGGGAAGAGTCGCCCTTTCCTGTGGTTCGCGCGGGCTGGTCTCTCTTGCTCTTGCTGTCACCCTTTGCGTTCCTCTCATTGCTTCTCAAGCCCGCGCTCTGGAGCCGGCCTTTGGCCAAGCCGCTGAGGAGGCCGCCGCTAAGCTGGCCGAAGCCTTCCCGGCCGTCCAAGGATCGGTGACCGGAGTCGAGAGGGATCGGGTCCTGATCGACCTGGGCGCCAAACAGGTGTATCAGGGGATGGAACTACAGGTCTACCGGGAAGGAGATGAGGTCAAACATCCGGTGACCGGCGAAGTTCTGGGGAGGCGAGATAAAAGGCTGGGTCTCCTCAGGGTCGTTGAGGTGAAAGAGAGGTTCTCGGAGGCCGCCGTTGTCTCCAGGGAGGAAGGAACCACCATGAGGGCCAAGGATCTGGTTCGGGTCAGTTCAGACCGGCTGGTGGTTGGTCTCCCCCTTATCGACGCCGACGCAGTGAAGGAAGCGAATGTCCATTCGGTCACGAAAGATCTGGCCATTGCGCTGGCCAAGACCGGCCACTTTATGGTGATCGAGGATCCTCTCCTCAAGGCAGCTCTGACTGAGGCGCATGCTTCGCGCATCGAATCGCTCGGCGATCCTTCAACGCTGAAGCTGCTGGCAGAGAAGACGCACGTTCAGTTCCTTATCCTGGGTAAACTCAGCCCCGGTTCCCAGGGGTTATTCTTGAACCTGCAGGTTATATCGGTTTTTACCGGAGCGCCGTTGACGGTTGCGAGCGTCGAGGTAAAGGAGCGAGGGCCGATGGTCGTGGCTGCCCCATCGCCTCCGTCGAGGTCGACTCTTCGGTCCGGCTCAGAGCCGGCCCCCTCCGCCGCGCCGAGACCCTCTCTTATTCAAGCTGAGCGTCACATCGCAGAACCTCCAAGGGCCAGCGAGCAATCGAAAGGTTCCCGTTCGCTTCCCGGCACGGGTGAGAACGTGGCGATGCGTCCTGGTGAGAAGGCGCAAGAGTCCGTGACGTTCGAGCTGTCCGATCCGCTTCTTGCGCTGGCGGCGGGAGATCTGGATGGGGATCAGCGGCCCGAGATCGTTGGAATCACGTCCTCCGAGGTGATTGCCTATCGGTGGCAAAATCAACGATTGGTGCCAATTGCCAGAGTTAGCAGCCCCCGGCTTGTTCGCCACCTGCATCTTGACGTCGGAGACATGGATGGACGCGGTCACGTCCAGATTGTCGTGACGGCCCTGTCCGGTGGGCGGAACGAGCTTCAGTCGTTTATTCTGGAACTTCAAGGGGGCCGGCTCGTTCAGATCGCCGAGAAGCTGGGCTATTTTCTTCGTGTGGTTATGGGTCCCGGCATTGAGACGCCAATCCTGGCCGGTCAGCGGATGGGAGAGCTCGCTGCGTTTGAAGAGCCGATTGTCCGGCTGACGTGGAATGGCGAGCGATACGTCGAAGGGCAGCCGCTTACCCTCCCGGCCCAGGTGAAAAATCTCTACGAATTTGCGCCGATCAAGGCCGTGGGTGACCAGATATCAGAGGTTGCGGTCATCAGCGAGCGGCGAGTGAAGATCTATGGGAGCGAGAGCAAGCCGTCCTGGGAAGGCAAAGATGATCTGGGCGATGTGGATCACCTTGCCTTTGCTCATATCCCCACGTACCGGGCTCTTCTGGCGAAGGAGGGGCTGAATGCGGGGACCCCGATTACCCCTGAAGAGCATGCGGTTGAGCAGATCCTGCCGCGGCGAGTCCTTGTGGAGGCGTCGCCTCAGTGGGGCAACGCCACGACGGAGCTTCTGACCTTTACGAATCCGAAAAAGATTGGGGCCTTTCGGACTGAGTCATCCTTTCCTCCGAGTCAGGTTGTGGCGTTTGACCGTCAAGAAGGTGCCTTTGCGCGGGGATGGGAAACAATCCCGCTTGAGGGGAAGGTACGTGACGTAGCCCTAGCCGATCTGAACGGCGCCGGCAGGAAGGATCTGATTGTACTATCGGCTATTAAAGAAAAGGGCCTGGTTGCATATCTGCAGGACGGGTCACGTGGCATCATCAGTGTATTTTCCTTCATCCGCTAGAGTAATGCATTGCAGGGCGTTATCGATCTACCCAGTTGGGGAAGAAACAAGCACAAGAAAGGAGGGGTGAAAGACAGGGTGGCGTATTGCTCGAATGAGTATATGGATTGCAATGCCTGAACGCCGGCGTACGTGAAGTAGCGGCAATAGTAGTTGAGACAAGTGAGGGGCGATTTGCTGGAAGAGAGTATCTGGGCAGCAACAAGACCGCATCAAGAGGGAGGCATTCAATGAGCGTGAAACGATGTACGTCACTGATCGGGGGTCTGTTGATCCTGGTTGGGGGCATTGTTGCGACGGCGCCTGTGGCCTCGGCCAACGAGGAGCTGTTGAAGCTGCAGAAAGACCACGGCCAGTGGGCGAACCAGAGTAGGGATTATGCGGCGACCCGCTACAGCGGCCTGAACCAAATCACACCCGAAAATGTGAAAAACCTGAAAGTCGCCTGGTCGTTCTCTCTGGGGACACTAAACGGCCAGGAGGGAGGTCCGCTGGTCGTCGGCGACACGATGTATGTCCACAGCTCCTATTCTACGAGCAACTCGCACAACATCTATGCGCTCGACCTGTCAAAGGAAGGGGCGCCGATCAAGTGGAAGTATGCGGCGAAGCATGATCCAAAGGCGGTTCCGGTCGCCTGCTGCGACCTTGTCCATCGGGGCCTCCAATATGCGAACGGCAAGATCCTGTACCAGACCCTTGACGGAATCGTGATCGCCCTCGATGCCAAGACCGGCAAAGAGCTCTGGAAGGCCCGGAATGCCGACCCCTCCAAGGGTGAGACCAATACCGGCTCCGGCATGGTGATTCACGATAAATACATCGTCGGTGTCGCCGGGGGTGAATTCGGGGTCCGCGGCTGGGTAGCGGCCTACGACATCAATACCGGCAAGCAGGTCTGGAAGGCCCGCAGTGCGGGGCCGGATGAGGACCTCATGCTTGCGTCCGACTTCAACGCCGCCAACCCGCATTACGGACGATTCGGGGAGGGGACCAAGAGCTGGCCAGGCGAGCAGTGGAAAGTAGGCGGTGGCACCACCTGGGGCTACTGGTCGTACGATTCCGATCTGAACCTGCTGTACTACAGCACCGGCAACCCCGGGACCTGGAACCCTGCCCCTCGCAAAGGCGGCGATAACAAGTGGTCGATGACCATCTGGGCCCGCAATCCTGATACGGGAGTGGCCAAGTGGGCCTACCAGATGACCCCGTGGGATAACTGGGACTACGATGGGATCAATGAGTCTGTCCTGACCGATCAGACGATCGGTGGTAAGAAGGTCAAGGTTCTCACTCACTTCGACAGGAACGGCTTTGTCTATACTCTGGACCGCACCAACGGCACACTGCTCAAGGCCGACACATTCGTCTATGTCAACTGGGCGAAGGGGGTCGACCTGAAGACAGGGCGGCCGATTGTGAACGAAGAGAAGTTAACCAAGCAGGGCGCAGACACCAAGAATATTTGCCCATGCGCGATGGGCGGCAAGAACCAGGTGCCTGTTGCCTACTCCCCTGGGACGAATCTCTTCTACGCAGCCGTCAACAACATGTGCATGAACTATGAGGGCGTGCTGGTTCAGTATACGGCAGGGGCTCCGTACGTGGGCGCCAACGTCCTGATGTTCAACGGCCATGAGGGCAAAGACAACTGGTGGGGTGATGTTATTGCATGGGATGTCGCCAAGGGTAAAAGGGTCTGGGAAATTAAGGAGGCGCAACCCCCATGGAGCGGCCCGGTTGTCACCGCTTCCAATGTGGTCTTCTACGGCACGATGGACGGCTGGTTTAAGGCGGTTGATGCCAGAGATGGCAAGCTCTTGTGGAAGCACAAGGTTGGCTCCGGGATCATCGGCAATCCGATGACCTACAAGGGGCCTGACGGTAAGCAGTATGTCGCCGTCTACTCCGGAGTCGGCGGGTGGTTCGGTGCGACCGTGTCGCTCGACCTTCCGCCTGACGATCCGACCGCTGCCTTGGGTGGTGTGAATGCTGCCTATCTGTCCAACCTGCCTATGGCCACGAGCAAAGGCGGAACACTGTACGTCTTCGGCCTGTAAGCGCACATGCCTGATGCCGGCGCCGAAGGATGGCATCTTCGGCGCCGGTTTTTTACCTGCACAAGGTAGGAGCTCGGCTTGAGCTGAAGGAAGTATGATGAATCGAAGGCTTGCTATTCTCTGCGGATTCGTTGTTATGATGATGCTGTTCCCATTTTCCAGGCTCGCATGGGGGAGTCATATTACCCAACTGAAGGTCTGCGGCGATCCCGATAACCTGCCTTTCTCCAATAAGCAATCAGAAGGGTTTGAGAATAAGATTGCCGAGGTGATCGCCAGGGAATTGAAGGTGGAGCTGACCTATTTCTGGTGGCCACATCAGCGGGGGTTGGTCAGGAGAGCGTTGAAACCCGGACTCTGTGATGTCATGATCTCCATCCCGCAGGGCTGGGATCAGGTTCTCTGGACCAAGCCCTATTATCGGTCGGCGTACGTTCTCATCTATCTCAAGGATCGAGGGTTGCAAATCAAATCGCTCGACGATCCGACGTTGAAGCGTCTCAAGATCGGAGTCTATATCAATACCCCGCCTGCGGAGGCATTGGCGAATAGGGACATCAGGTCGAACGTCGTCGGCTACAGCCTCTTTTCCGGCTCCACGGTTGAGCGTTCGGAGAAGATTATCAAGGACCTTATTGCCGGCGAGATCGACGTGGTACTGGATTGGGGTCCGATGGCCGGCTATTTTGCGAAACAGTCGAATGGATCGACGCCTCTCGAAGTAGTTCTGCTTAAGGGTGGAGAGCCTGGGATTCCCTTTACCTTTGAGTTTTCTATGGGGGTGAACGAAGGGAATACGGAACTCAAAGCTGAACTTGAGCAGGCGATCAGTAAACGGCATGTCGAGATCAGAAAGATCCTGGAAGATTATGGCGTGCCTCTCCTGCCGCTTCTGTCGAGCGAGCAGTTTCCAAAGGTGGAAGAGAAGCCGGGGGAGGTCTTTTACCGTCGTTTCGATCGGGACGATCCCCTCACCTCTTATTAACACCGGGTGAAAGGGGCCTAACCTCACCTGAAAAGAACGGGGAACAATAACCATGAGACAGAAAAAGTGGCTTCTCACTACGTCAGTCCTGGCCCTTGTGATGTTGGGATGTGCTCAGAGCCTCACAGCTCAGAGCCAGCAGGAGCCTGCAAAGACTGAAGCGCCCGGTCAACAGCCGAAAGAATCGGAGGTCCCTGCACCTGCGGCTCAGCAGAAGCCAAAAAAACTTAATCCGTTTACCGGGAACGCTGACGCCATCAAAGAGGGACGTCAATTGTATCTGCAGTCAGGTTGTCCAGGCTGTCACGGTTCAGGAGGTGGCGGCGCGATGGCCGGGGCCACGCCATTCATACGTGACGCCTGGAAGTTTGGCGGTGACGACGACACCTACTTTAAGGTCATCAAGGGGACCTACCCAGGACAGACCATGCCTGGGGTCTTCGGAGCCACCCTGACAGATGAGCAGGTTTGGAAAATCATTGCCTGGATCCGGTCGATCTATAAAGGAGATCCGGATAGGATCGTCTGGTAGGAGACAGGACGGATCCGTCGACGCTCGGAGCGGGTTATGAGATTGATGGTCTCGGTTATCACTCTTTCGCTGACATTCTTTGGCCAGGCGGTTGACCGTATCGCCTTGGTCAGACGGGTTGTGGTACTGTTGGCGCTTATGCTCTCAGTCGGGCCCCTTCTTGCCTCACAGTCTGCAGCTCAGGACGATGTCGGTCTTCCAATGCATCCAAAGGCGATTCCTTCCTCCATCGTTCGTCAGTCCGGAGAAGGGGAAGGGACGCAATGGGTCAAGGTTCATTTCAAGATCAGCGCACCGTATCAGCAGGTCGTCAAATTCTACCGGGAGAAAGTCGGTAGAGGTGCGCAGATCTCTCAGATCGACTCTGGAAAGCTCCTGAATACCCTTATTCTCCTTAGTCGTGACCCCGCAGACCAGTTCAACGTCAATATCAGTAGTGAGCTTGGGAGAAAGGTCACTGAGGTTGAGCTATCCCGGAATTTTGTTCGTCCTTAGATGCCACGCGCAATGACGCTTTGCTCCGTCGCCATTGCGTGAGTGAAATTCACTAATAATGTGTTAAAGTGTGGTGTTTGTGACGGGAGAGACTCAAAAAGTTCTTGACATCGCGATGAGTTGCCGTTATTGTGCAATTGTCTTCGTAGCACGCTTTTGTTGTGCAATTTCGAGAACCGCGAAAGCTGCTGGATAAGGCTTTTGCGGTTTTTGTTTATCGAGGCGTAGCCTCGAGAGTTCAGACGGAAGGGGGTGAGAGTTTGATGCGAGTTACAGGTACTGTAAAGTGGTTCAACGATGCAAAAGGTTACGGTTTTATCGCGCGAGAAGATGGCGACGACGTATTCGTACATTATTCTGCGATTTCCGGATCCGGCTTCCGGTCGCTCAATGAAGGGCAGGCTGTGGAGTTTGACGTCGTAGATGGGCCGAAGGGGAAGCAAGCTGCCAATGTGACCAGGGCAGCGTAGTCAACCTACGTCCACACTGAACCGTCACGACCTCCCGGAGATTCCTTCGGGAGGTCGTTTTCTTTTTGGATGGATGAGCTTCGCCGACTGTTTTCGGCCTAGCGCTTTATGGTCACTGCGTGCGTCTGGCGAGTGGCGCGAATCAGCAGCCAGACGCAGAGGGCGAGTTTGAGCAAATCGAGGGCGGTATAGGCCAGGTGGAGTTTCCGAAAGCGCGCCAGTTCAAGCGAAACCGTAGTCCTGGGAATGAAGTCCAGACTTCGGCCAAGCGAGAGCAGCGACTGGCTGAGCAGCAGTGACACAATCACGATGACCAAGATCGTTGCGGCGACCACGATCACCGTGCGGTCCAGGGGCCTGAGCCCGATGGCGGTAATGACGACGGCCGCGCCGAGCGCAAGTTGGGTGAGCCCCCAGGCGCTGAAATACAGCCGATTCAGCTCTGACACGAGATAGCGCAGGACAACGCGGGCCTCATCGTGCGCGAGGGGAGCGATAGCGCGCGAAAACTCAAGAGTGGGCGACGACAATAGCCGATCGACTGTGCGAAAGTTCTGCGTCGCCACGAACGCCATCAGCAAGCTGCCTACGATCCACCCACCCATCGTCATGATGAGTAACGCTCTCATTGTCCTCCCATCGCTGATCTCAATCCTTTCATCTTGATGCCTAGCCAGTCCTGATCTTCTATATTTGAACAAGGTCAGGGGTAAGGACCCACAGTAGCCTGAAGCTTCCTTCGGTCTTTACGAGGCAGATCATCGTTGCCGTATCCGGTCGAATGATCTCCGTCTCGCTATTGCCTAGTACCAGAGCCGAAATGAGACGGCCCAGGTGCGGCAGGTGGCCCACAAGCATCAGCGGCTCTTCAGCAGCCTCCAGCTCTGCGCGGACTCTGTCCGGATCGGCTCCTGGCGCGAGACCATCCACCTCCCGAATCCCGAGCCGCGGTAGCAGGTATTCGGCCAGAATCTCGGCGGTCTGCCGGGCCCGGAGCCTGTCCGAGTGACGAATCTCAGCGACCTCAACTCCAATGGACGCAACGTACCCCGCGACTCGCATGACTTCCTCGCGCCCGTGGTCGCTGAGCGGCTTCGCCGGATCCTCACGCTCGGATTTCGACCCGCCATGTCGTACGAGATAGTGCAGGACGGCCTTCTCTGCGGCCATTCTTACCTCCGGCGATATGTCCCCATCAGCTCGGTCTGCGCCAGGATATGACCCTGCATTGCTTTCTCCAGATCCTTCTTGGTCGTGCTTGCGGGAAGTTCCAACGCCATATCGAGCGCGTACAGCTTAAAGAAATACCGATGGATCCCGGAAGGTGGACAGGGGCCACCATAGCCGATTCGTCGGAAGTCCGTGGTCCCTTGTTTGGTCCCGTTTGGAAGCGAGGCTGTTTTGGGCAGATTCTCATCGAGCACCCTGGCGCTGCCGGGGATGTTCCACATGACCCAATGGACCCACGTGCCGACGGGGGCATCAGGATCGTTCGAAATGAGGGCAAAACTTATCGTCTCGGCCGGGGGGTCTGACCAGTGTAATGGTGGGGAGATGTCTTGCCCATCACACGTGTACTTAGGAGGAATCATTTCACCAGCCTGAAACGACTGACTCTTCAGTTCCATATCCACCCCTCCTGCGCCGACCAGCAGCGCGACAAGCCCAACAGCGATAGCCAGCCTCATCCCCACTCCGAACGGGGCCATTGTCTCTTCCAGAGCCTCGCGACAGCGCATTCAGTATTTCTCAATCGACTGCCGGTGCCAGGATTGGTCGTACCCCTTCAACTCCACCTTCTCCGCATCCTTCATGACAACGAACGGCGATCTGGATTCCACCATCACGGCGATCTCCTCCCGGAATGGCAGGTCTTTCGGGCGAGAAGCCTCCTCACGAGCGATGTTGGCCAGAAGCCTCAGATCCGGGCCGTGGGCCAGACCGGCCGGGTGAAATGTCATGAACCCGTCCGTGATCTCGGGCCGCACGCCGTACCCTTTGTGGTTGAAGAGGGCCTCATCGACCCAATTGAGATGGTGATACGGCAGGCTGTGGATCCACCGGGGCAGGAACACCTGCATCGCCATCCCTTCATCCTCGCTCACGAAGACAGTGAGCTTCTTCGGATCGAGGTGAACGTGTGGCGAGGACAGCGCAACCAGATCGTCGAGGCGCAAGATGAACGGCCACACCTCTCCCTCCCACGCCACGACATCGAAGACCGGCGCTGCACATGAGAGCAACGTGAAGCTGCCCAGCCGTCTTTTGACGACAACCCGTGTGGCCTCGTCGCCGCTGAGCGGCGGATGGAGGGCGGCAAGAGGTGTCGGCTCTGGCGGAATCGGCGCAGCCGGCGAAAAGGGCCAGGGCTGCTGATCGCCCATCCAGTAATCGTAGGGGCGACACAGCCGCTTCGGGATTTCATAGAGGAGGATGGACACCCTTCCGGTAAAGAGAAACGAATAGGTGGCGCCGCGCGGCAGAAACACGAAATCGCCCTCCCGAATCTCCTCGAGCAGCCCAAAGTCGGTGATGAGACTCAAGAGGTGTTCGGCCCGATGGACAAAATAGAGCTCATGGCAGTCGGCATGGCGAACGGCCGGTTGCCACTTCCCGGCGTCCCCGAAATCCCCATTGCAGACCCGAATGGCGACATCGTTGCTTGAGAGGATAGGGACGAAGGAGCCGAACGTGGCCATCTCTGCGACCTGGAAGGCTTGCCTCTGGAGAGGACGATCCTCCCTCATTGGCCGTTCGATATGCGCGTTGAACAAGGGGTAGTCGGCGGGCATCGTCTCGCTTTCGACGATGGCGGTTGGAGGGCGCTCTATCAGGAGTTCCGTGCCGAACTCGAGCTTGTAGCTCGAAAGGTCTCTCGGAGGGCGGCCACTCCCGTGCCAGTCCGTCAGAGCCGTCTGGTAGTCAGACCGGACCCGTCGTTCGGTCCGTGTCAGATTCATCAGCTTTGGAACGTACTCCATCCTTATCTATCCTCTACGCACACGCATCTCATTCTGCGAACGGGTCCCAGTCCGGCGGAATGGCGTCGAAGTCGAGAATCCAGATCGGTTTGCCGGCCTCCTGGAACTCCTCCATGCACCGATACAGCGCCTGGACCGTGGCATGGTGAAAATGAGTAGGATCGCGATCAAACAGGTCGAGGCGTTGATTGAGTTCGAGGAAGGGGCCGGCAGCCGGGTTCGGCGAGCGGAAGAGCGAGCCGGTGAACATCTGCAGGAGCCGGCTGCGATCGTCATACAGGATGGGGGTAATGTAGCGGACCCCCAGCCGCTCGGTGATCCGACGGTATGCTTCGATCGAGTCTCCCTCGACGCGGAGCGCGATATGCTGGATCCCTTCCCCACAACACTTGATCATGTGTGAGACCTGCGACTCTCCCTTCCGGTCGATGCCCTCCACCGGCGCGATATAGCCGGCCCCCGGCATCTTGCCGAGCTGGATGGCGACGGTCTTCATGCTGGAAGGGGCTTCCGGATCATTGACATCGTGACTTTTGTAGGTCACCTGACCTCCCTGGAGTGCGCGCATGAACAGATAGGCCGTCTCCCGGAGGCTCTGCGTTGCGAGCGCCGCATGATCAAGCTTCAACGTGAATGTGCCCCACAGTTCCGCCAGGAGGAGATCCCGCTCCGCCTCGTTCAAGCCGCCTGGTCCCACATGTGCCCTATCCATCCTCTTCGCTCCTTCTCGTGAAGCGGTTTGTCAGGACCCCAATCCCCTCGACCTCCATCTCTACGGTGTCTCCGGTATCCCCGTCTATAAGCCAGGGGTACTTCCGGGACGTCTCGGCGATGGAGCCGCCGGCGAACGTTCCGGACCCGATGAGCGTTCCGGCGTCGAGAATCAAGGGCTGTTGAGAGAGGTAGGCGATGATTTTCGGAAAGGTCCATAACGTCGAGTCGGTACAGGCTTGAGCCTCCAGACGAACCTCGCCGTTCACCCGCAAGACGATGTAAGGGTTTCGCTTCGCGAACTCCGCATACGGTACAAACCGTGGACCAAGCACCTTCCCGAGGATGGACTTACTCCGGGCGGGGCCAAGCCCGAGTTGAACGTCCTCGGCCTGAAGACACCGGCAGGACAGATCGTTGAGGATGGTCACGCGGCTATGTTCCTGCAGAAACTTCTCCGCCTCTGCTTCAGTCCATCCTTCTTTTGTCCCCTGATCGAGCAGGAGCGCGACTTCGAACTCATAGTCCGGTTTTCGAATCGAGCGTGGGATGCACACCATCTCACCGGAGTCGTGGATCTCGTGCCGGCCAAGGGCGAGCGCGTAATACGCCCACCGTACCCTGCGGAGCTCAAGACTTTTTTGAATCTCTTCCTCGCTGCGGCCCGAACTCCTACCCATGCCGATGATGTGTCTGGCATCGGAGACGCCGTCCAGGAACCGGACCGGATAGGTGAGATCATCCTTGATCGTGGCGGTGGTCATGGCGCTTCACCTTTCCAGGCGAGCGATGATCTCCGCGCTCGCCTCTTGCCAGGGACGCAGTCCGATCGCATTTGCGGGGCACGCATCCGGGTTGTGATTCGTGACGGCAACGTGGAACGCAATGTACAGGTTGTCGGGAAATCTGCGCCGAAGCTCCTCGTTGAGCGGTGAGGTCCCAAGGGCAATCGCGGCCGTACCGATGACGTGGCCGCCGTTCTTGGCGGCCGCGTCCGGCAGTCGAAATCCGATGCACCGACCGCCGGTCACACTTGTCAGATTGAACGTCAACACCGATGCATCGGCGGGAAGGCTCCCCTCGATGGCATCGCCGAATCGCCCGCTGGGCTTGGTCTCGAGATAGACCGGCTTGGCATCGACGGCTCTCGAAAGCTTCTCAACGAAGAGCCGGACCGGATCAGTCCCTGGAGCGAAAATGACTTGAGGCCGGAGGTTCTTGGTCGTCATCCATAACACAACGTCTTCGACGAGCCATGAAGCAAATTCCGGAAGTTGAACGATCGCCTCGGTGGAGAAGTAGGCTTCGAGATGCACCTGTGGTCCATCATGATTAGAGGGGTACGCCAGATGCTGCCCGGTCGAGAACGGATTCGTCTCCTTGATGATCCTGCGCGCTCGCTCTGCATCCAGGGTCGGCGATACGAGTGTCACGCCTTCAGCGACCCTCATCGAACCCCTCACGTCCATCACGCAAGAGCCCTCCGAGCCGAGTTGAGGCCCTCCCAGAAAATATAGAGGGCATCAAGCGCTCGTCGCCCGCCCTCGATGAACTTGTTTTCATCGAACTTGGGGTGCGAAAAGGTTTCCAGCAATTCGCCGTACACGTTTTCCCCATGTCCCGTTTCGAGCTCGAAGTGATGCTCGAAAAATCCGAGAGGGATCGGCTCCAGGCCATAGGGCAGGCGCTGTTTGTCATTGTAGCCCTTCAGCCCGACGATGAGCTGCTTCCAGAAGTTTTTAGATTCCGCCTCTTCGCCCTTCCCGATTCCCCACGCCGCCCAGGTCTCAATCCCGTAGCTGGCGCCGCCGGCAATCCGCCAATCGAGACTTCCATACGCCTTCTCAAGCTCAATCAGAAAGCGCCGTGTTGCTGGGGTGGCGGTTCTCCAGTTGCCCAACCGCTCCGGATCCAGCTTGAGCGGCGCACAGGTCTGACGCAACCACTCGATATGCGCCCACTCCGTTCTGAAGGCCTGATTCTCCGGCGTCTTATCCGGGCCAAGTCTCACACCGCATTCGTTGACCAGGATGTGGCGTGCCAATTTTTCGCTTTCAAGATGTGTCACACGGGCGACTCGCTTGGCTTGTATCGGGACGAAATGCTTGGAAAAGACTGCGAACTGTTCGAGGAAATGGATGACTTGAGCGGTGTCGGCTTCCCCGCGGCTGAACCAAGCACAGAACCTGTTGTTCCTGATTGCTTGATGCCGGTGAACCTTCAGTTCGACCTTCTTCCAAAAGGCGTCAAATCGCTTGTGTCCGGCATTGCTCTGCATGGCGCCCTCTCTCTCCGGCATGAGGAGATCAACTACAGTTTGAGGGACCTGACAAGGATCAGGAAGGGTATTATAAGCCCTTATTTTGCAACTAGTTATAATCTAATCTGCTCCTTCCAATATGTCAAGGCACTTGACTCTCTGATACGACGATGATCTACACTCACGCGTTGAACCGAAGGGGGTAGGGAAATCCACACCCCTGCTTAAGACTCGGATTGGATTCGGGCGGGTCACTATCGGAAGACCGGATAGGCTGCCAATTGTTAGGGAGATAGGCCTCGAAGCCGGCAGGGTTTGTCGGCCAGAATAGTCTTGACCGGTTGAGGTAACTGTAAGATATTACAAATAAATTCGTGATTGAGAAGTAGAGCCGATTTGGGAGATAGGCCGCCAGCCTTTGTCGGCCTCTCAAGCCGCCCACTGAATTGTCATGCACATGAATCCATAATTCAAGGTTGGTGGATAGATAATTGTCTGATACGCTAAGGATCGAGTGGGATCCGCAGAAGGCGGCGGTCAATCGTACGAAGTACAAGGTCTCCTTCGAGGAGGCAGTCACCGTGTTCGGTGATCCACTTGGTCGCATTACCGGCGACCCGCTCCACTCAGAAACCGAGGAGCGCTTTGTGTTGCTCGGGCAGTCGGCCCGGCGGCGGCTCCTCGCTGTAATGTTCACCGAGCGGGGACACGCGATTCGTCTGATCAGCGCGCGGAAAGCGACGCGTCGAGAGCGGGGAGAATATGAGAAAAAGTGAAGCGAGTAAGGCGCCGGCCCGCCGGGTTGGAGTTGACGAGATTCTTCCTGAGTACGACTTCAGCCGAGCGCGGCCAAATAAGTACGCATCCCGTTACGCCAAGGGCAGCATTGTGATTACGCTCGACCCTGACGTGGCCGCTGTGTTTCCAGGGACTCGACAGGCGAACGAAGCGCTCCGGGCTCTGGCGGGCCTCATTCGAAAGCATCAGCCACGGCGAACAGCGTCACGGCAAAGCGCATAACCAACCGGTTGGAGTCCAACGCTCGCACAACTCGCGCGTCCGCCCGCCGCGCCACATTATGGGTATACACGTCAGGTCTTGAGCGTCTTAGGGAGCGCGGGTGGGTGGTCGCCGACGAAGGGTTGGGCCGGTTGTTGTGGGGGTGAGACTCGGATTGGGTGCGGGAATGTCGCTGTCGGAAGACTGAATAGGCTGACATAGGTACCGCCTTTGCTGTCGTCCGCCTTCAGATAAATTTCTTGTTACATGCCGGAAAAGATTATAGAGTTTTGGCAAGTTTCGACAACGGCCGATCGAGATAGACTGATCAGCTTGCATAATAGTTAGCGGTCACAGGTAACGTTGCATGAACGCAGTCGTGGTATTGGAATGGAACTTCTCGCCTCCCGACTATTTTGAGGAGCCGCTCGAGATTTCTCGCCAGGACTACACCATGACTATCGCGGATGGCAAAGTGCAGGCGAAGATCGACTCCGCGATCTACGAGGCAAATCCCTCCATGCGTCGGTCGTTGCACGACGCTCTAAATGATAGGTTTCTCGGCGTGCAGCTGCTCACTCATCGCGCCTATGAGCCCTCCAAATCAACGATGACCCAGGTGCATCCAGACGGACACAGGGACATCTTCATGGAGGCTGAACCGGGACACATCGTGATAGCTGGGAACGCCGTGGACATTCAAGTCATCGACAAGGACGGGAACGTCATTTCCGATTCAAAGCGCGACCGAATCGAGAAGAAGAAGAGTCTCGCGGAGTTGGTTTCCACCCACCGCGCTACCGATGCACTGCTTGCATCCTTGCTTCGGAGCTACGACGCGGCAGTGCGCGATCCCAATAACGAACTGGTACACCTCATATGAGGTTCGCGAGGCTCTCTCCGTGAAGTTCGGTGGTGAGAGCGGCGCGCGGTCGGCGCTTGGGATTACTTCTTCTCAGTGGTCCCGTTTAGGCCAACTCTGTAACAACGAGCCGCTGCGGCAAGGACGGCATCGGGGCAAGACCGGCGGAGCGCTACGGGATGCTACCGAAGGCGAGTTGACCGAGGCACGCGGCATCGCGCGAGCCATAATTGAAGCCTGGCTTCAACACGTAGACGCCTCTACTGGTCCATGATGACCGCTAACCACGCGATGAAGAACCGACCGTCCAACAACGTCGCTTCGCTTGCTGTTGCCCGGCGGGTTAACGCGGGCGTTGAGGCTGTAGAAAACCTCCTAGCGAAGAGCACTCGCAATAGGACGCGATGCGAGCGACGATCGTCAGAAATCTGACGTCTTTACCCAACATCGGCGGGATCGTGGCCTCTCGCGGCTCAGAGAGAGCCGCAGGCTCGGCGCCATTGGGCAGCAAGGAAAATTATGGTCTGTTGCTGAGGCCTCGAAAGACGGGTTTTTGGGGGGTTTCTACAGCCTCGTTAGGTTAATCGGAGTAATGCCTGTCGCTTGAGAATTCAGGAGAGTTGGAGTATCTTGTAGCCATGGCGACAACTGTGGAAAAGCTGGCCGAGCAGGCCATGACCCTACCGATGGAGTCGCGGGCGCGGCTCGCGGACCTTCTCGTGGAAAGCTTGGATGCGCAAGAGCTTGGGCACATCGACCGGCTGTGGGTTGCGGAGGCAAAGCGCAGGCGGGACGACGTACGAAATGGGCGCGTCGAGGCTATCCCTGGGGACGAGGCTCTCCAGAAGGTGCGTGACGCCATTCGCCGATGAGATGGGATTTCCACCCGGAAGCACTGGAGGAATACCGGGAGGCAACCCTCTACTACGCCGCACGCGACCCAGCGCTTGCCCTGAGATTCATCGAGGCCGTTGAGGACGCAATCCGTCGAATTCTCGAATCTCCGGAACGCCTGCGAGTCCTCGATGAGGATGTCCGACGCTGCCTCACGCACGTCTTCCCTTACGGAGTCCTGTACACCATTGAACCGGAGTACATTCTTATTGTTGCTGTCATGCATTGTAGCCGTGAGCCGGGTTACTGGCAGCGAAGAGTCGCGACACCCTAACCGGCGGCCGGATTCGACAAAGCGAGTCGGCCTTGGCGTTGGGCGGGCCGCAAAAGCGCTAGTTGCGACTCAAGGAGGCATTTATGGCCAGAGAGGCGGATGTATAGCCATGGGACTGACCGCGTCCAGGGCCACGCCGGATGATGGGACAATTCGCACGGTCAGTATCTCGTTGAGGTAGCTTTAGGGTAAAAGTCGTTTGAATCCATATTGCGTGAAGTGAGGATTGGACGGAAAGGGTTGTGCCGTCAGCCACGCGCGTGCGATGGTGCGGTGCGAGCGTTCGGCGGAAGCGTCGCCGCATTGACAAGGATATCCTCACAGGATATGGTGAAGCCATGAGCAAAGCGATAGAATTTGAAACCGAATTGACTGGCGGTCCCACTCTAAGCATACCTCCGGAGATTGCCGCCGCCTTGCCGTCAAAGGGAAAAGTGACAATTGTGGTTGTCGTGGACATGGATCCCGAGGACACCACATGGCGCAAGGCAGCCTATGAGCAGTTTCTGAGTGATGACTCAGAGGACGACGCAGTCTATGACAAATACCGTTGAACTCGGCGACGTATATGTCTGTGTTTTCCCTTTCACCTCCGGGCAAGGGGCCAGGGCCAGACCTGTTCTGGTGTTGATGGACCTTGGTCCCGATTGCCTCGTCTGTCGAATCACCTCTGTCCCGCATCGCGGTTTCCTCGATCTGCCGGTGACTAACTGGCAGGAAGCCGGTCTGGAGAAACCATCCACAATCAGGCTGTCTCGTTTGGTCACGGTGGAAAAGCCTCTCCTCAGGGTTCGTATCGGACGATTGGTCCGTGAGGATTTGGATCGGGTAAGAACGCTGTGGAACGAGAAGTTCCGTCTGGAGTAATCGTCGACCCGCAGAGTGGAGGCGACGCGGGCAAGCCGCACGCGCCTCACCATGATCGTTAGACCTTGTTGCGAGGTGCGCAACATGTTATGTTTAGCGCATGATTCAATCGTTCCGACACAAGGGGCTCAGGAAGTTCTTTGAGTCGGGAAGCGCGGCGGGAATACAACCGCACCATGCCCAGCGACTGCGGATGCTGTTAGTGGCCTTGGATACGGCGCTGAATATCGAGGACATGAACGTTCCTGGGTTTCGTTTGCACCCCCTGAAAGGATCGGAACGCGGTCGGTGGTCGGTGTGGGTCAACGGTAACTGGCGCGTAACCTTTGCATTCAAAGACGGACACGCCCACGTCTTGGATTATGAGGATTATCACTGATGGCTATGCACAATCCACCCCATCCCGGGGAGTTCATTGCTCAGGTCTATCTGGAGCCGAATCACCTTAGCGGCCGGGAGCTGGCTGCAAAGCTCGGTGTGGCACCTTCGACATTGCATCGTATTCTGGTGGGCTCCAGCCGTATCAGTCCGGAAATGGCGCTGCGGCTCTCCAAGGCCCTCGGGCGTTCTCCCGAGAGCTGGCTTGCTATTCAGAACAACCATGATCTCTGGCAAGCGAAACAGCGTCTCAAGCTCGGCAATGTTGGCAAGGTGCGGCTAACGGCGGCCTAACCCGCCGCGTGAGTCGGCGGAAAACTTTTGTGGTGGATCATTCCGTTTTCTGATAGCGGCTCAGCGGCACAATGTTCTGGTCACGGGAAAACGGCTTGCCCTTGCTTGCCCTTCGCGCTAAATTATGAGTGTGCATGTCGGATCTTGACTGTGACGGGGGGCGGCATCGGGTGGTGGGCTAAGTAAGAGAATAGCTGGTTGCTTCGGGGGTGAGACCCAATGTAAGACTGAGAGCAGGAAGCCGAGAGGTGACCTGCTTTTATCGTTTTGAGACATGGCGTTGTAAGTCACAATAATGA
Source organism: Candidatus Methylomirabilis oxygeniifera (assembly GCA_016190285.1). Taxonomy (GTDB): domain Bacteria; phylum Methylomirabilota; class Methylomirabilia; order Methylomirabilales; family Methylomirabilaceae; genus Methylomirabilis; species Methylomirabilis oxyfera_D. Next base: position 1,235 of record JACPQW010000155.1, on the reverse strand, counting down.
ACGTCATTGCTCCGAAAGTCCCCCCCATCCTCACCTTCCCCCTCGCGTGGGGGGGAAGGGACACCTTGCGCGAACTCCTCCCCCCTTGAGGGGGAGGATACAGGTGGGGGGTGATGGGTCCGGGCTTTCATGGGTATGGGCGCGTCGCAGGCGCATGCGGTATTCCCGCGAAGCTTGTCCCGGCACGTTTTAAGCCGGGAGCGGGAATCCAGAAAGGCGCTGGATTCCCCCGTATCAAGTACGGGGCAGGCTTGTCAAGCCCGGAATGACAAAATGCCTGGCATGTGACGTCATGTATGGGAGGTAGATCGATGGAGGGGAAGAATTATATCGGTGGCAGATGGCTAGAAGCGGTTGGGGGTGCCAGATTTGAAAGTCGCAATCCCGCCAGGTCCGATCAGGTGCTCGGGACTGTGGCCTTGTCGAACCGGGAAGACGCGGAGCAGGCGGTCGTGGCCGCGAAGGCGGCTTTTGCCGGCTGGCGCGCGCTGTCGCGAATAAAAAGGGGGGAGTATCTCGAGCGATTCGTCGAGGCGATCAAAGCCCAGGCCGACTGGATCACTCGCCTTGTCGCATCGGAGGCCGGCAAGGCGTATAACGAGGCCAAAGCCGATGTCGTTGAAGGGATCCATATGGCGCAGTATATGTTCGGTCACGCGCGGCTCCCTTCCGGTCAGGCTCTCCCCTCGGAGCTTGCCGAGAAGGACGCGTACATGTTCCGTAAGCCGAAAGGGGTGGTGACGGTGATCAGTCCCTGGAATTTCCCCTTCGCGATTCCCATCTGGCTGATCACCCCGGCCTTGCTCGAAGGGAATACGGTGGTCTTCAAACCGTCCGGGAACACCCCGTTGGTGGGGGAGAAGATCGTTGAGTGCTTTGAGCGGGCCGAGCTGCCTCCAGGCGTCCTGAATCTCGTCCAGGGCACGGGAGGGGATGCAGGGTGGCCCCTGGTGACCCATCCCGACGTCGAGGTGGTGCTCTTCACCGGCTCGTATGAGGTGGGATCACGGATCAAGGAGGCGTGCGTCAAGGACTATCGCAAGATGTACGCCTGCGAGATGGGCGGGAAGAATGCCATGATCGTCTGCCAGGATGCCGATCTTGATCTGGCTGTCCGGGCCGCGATCCTCAGCGCCTTCAAGACGACAGGCCAGCGCTGCACCTCGGCGTCTCGCCTCATCATCCATGAGAGCCGGATGGAGGAGTTCGCGAAGGCCTTTGTCGCTATGGCACGG
>JACPQW010000153.1 GCA_016190285.1 Candidatus Methylomirabilis oxygeniifera | reverse complement strand
TCGGGTACTTACCGCTATATCATATATAAATATCATAACTTTCCTTATGGTGCTATCTCACTTATTGACAATATTCTCGCGGGGGGATAAATTGAAGATGTTCGCAAGAACGTGATGCGTAACGGTGCACTAAAGAGTCGTGAGGGTGATACCCCCCAATGGCAGTGAGCGGATAGCAGCATAACCTGCTTAATCAAAGGAGGTAACATGCCATGATACCAAAATATCAGAAAGTGCTGGTGACCACAGATCTCTCACCCCTTGGAAATACCGCAGTCCCCCATGCCTATGCTGTCCTGGCAGGACAGGGCGGCACTGTCATCCTTTTGTGCGCGGTTGACGTGTCTGGAATGCCGGACCCGCTTTACGCCCAGCCCACCCCTGGGGAGACGCTTGCTGAGGAGCGGGCGGAGATACGGGAAGATCTGTTCTCTTCGCTGGAAGCGCTTGTGCCTGAGGAGATTCGCGCAGAGGGAAAGGTGAAAACGGAGGTACGAGTGATGGAGATCGCCGGATCAGTCCATGATGCGATCTGCGAGGAAGCTGAGGCCAAGGAGGTGGACCTCATCGTCATGGCATCCCATGGCTATTCCGGGATGAAGCACCTGCTCCTGGGCTCGGTAGTAGAGCAGGTACTGCGGTCAGCCGATCGACCCGTCCTCGTCGTCCGTGCCAGGAAGTGAGGCTTCTCGTCGCTCACTTCTCAACCGCCTGATGCCAGAAAGCCGAGATACCGGCCATGGTTAAGGTGAGCGGGATGCTTACGCGGGAGAAGATCCCGGGATCTAATCCCCAGTGCCGCTTGATGGAGACGGAGCATTGAGAACAGTGTACCGCGCGGCTGGTCGTCCGAATTGACCAAAAACTAGAAAAAGCCGGGCGCAGACCGCGCCCGGCTACACATATTGACCTAACCGCGATTCCGAGTCATCAAAGTCGCGATGCCTTCAATTTCTTGCTCGGCTGCGACAGCCCATCAACGGACAACTCGGGTTACTCGTGGTTCAAAAGCTCAGCATAGGCGACAGGTTCTCACGAACCCGCCCCCAAACACCGATATTGCCTGAACCTGCGGACCACATGCGAGAGGTCTCGACGGTACAGCCGTGACATCGGAAATGAGTATTCTACCCTTCGGCTTACTGGGAACTTCGTGCGCTGATATTATGAGTTCGTGTGACCCTGACGGTGCATCTACTGGAACCACTAACTCATGAACGAAATGACCATAGCGATCGTCACGAAGATCAACAGGCCACCAGCCGCAAGCCACAACAGTATTGTGTCTCCGCGATCCACTGAAATCCTCCCTTAGTTTGCCTGGTTAGCGGTTAACTCTGACTATTTGACGATATCCACTGCCCGATATAATTGAGATTGTATCTCATAGGGACTCATCTCACGACTGCCCGTGGAGAATCAGCCTCGGAAAAATCGCAGCAGTAACATTGTCATCCGATCAGAGCGTTACAACACCCTACAATTCAGATACCACACACGAGCTGTGCCGCATCAGCCTACGATATTCTTCCTGAAACCGGTAACCAGCGCACCTTGCAACCTTCTGCCTTACCGCCCACCATTTCAGATTCACTCAGATCGAGCTAACGCAGGTCTTCAACTGTGTGAACGGTACGGGCGCCGATTACTCCGGTACATGGGCCGGCATCTCATTCGGCGGGATTTGGGCCAGCGGCCTTGCTTCGACCAAGTTCGAAACCTAATCTAACGAAGGAGGACCCCATTGTCAAGTTAAAAATGAAGCCCATCTTCCACCTTGACCTCACCGGACGATTTTGATATAGTGGTGACTGGTTCTTCAGATATTCACTGAGGAGACTGATGTCCACGGTAGAGTATGCGTTATGGGCGATTGTGGCCTTATTCTTCCTCCTGGTGTGCGGCATGATTCCGATGCTCGTGCAGCTCCGGAGGACCGCCAGGCAGGCAGAGGATTTTCTCAGGGTGGTTGAGCTTGAATTACGACCGACGTTAATCGAGCTAACGGGGGTTATTGGGAGCCTCAATCGCGCCTCTGACCAGGTTACTGGTGGATTGAAAAAAATGGACGGGACGCTTGACGCGATTGCTGAGGTGGGGCAGACAGTGCGGGATGTGAATCAACTGGCGCAGCACATCGTCTTTCCAAAACTCATCACTGGCGCTGCCCTTATGACCGGCCTTCGGGTTGGCCTACGAACCCTGCTTGTACGACTCGCGGGAGGGAGGTGATCGACATGAGCGAAGAACGGGGATGTGCTCCTGCATCTGTTGCCCTCGCGTTTATCGTTGGCGGTGCGCTTGGGGCGAGCTTGGCGCTGCTATTTGCTCCGGAGGGTGGCCGACAAACCCGCACTCGCCTCAGAGACCTCGCGACAGACGTCAAGGATCGAAGCACCGATCTCGTGGATGACGTCAGGGATCGGGTCGAGGATGTGTTCGGGGTAGGCAAAGAGGTCTTTGAAGAGAAAAAAGCAATTCTCACCGCCGCCTACCAGGCCGGCAAGGAGGCGATGGAGAGAGAGCGAGACAAGCTACAGGAGAGATAATAGCCTGTTGCAGCATCGTTGCGGGCGTTCCCGGATCAGAGGGGAGCGCCCGTTTTGCTTTCATGAGTCGAGACGCAGGGGTCCGGACTGCGCCCTTAGTTCCCCTTCTTGACAACCTGCATCACCTGGTCGAACAGCCGCCCATTCGTCGAGATGGCATCCCCACCACGGATAGTTGGCCGCCCCTGCCAATCTGTAAAGGTGCCGCCTGCCTCCAGCAGGATCGGCAGCAGCGCCGCGCAGTCCCAGATGCTCATCACCGGATCGAGCATCGCCTCCGCCCGTCCCGTTGCGACCAGGATGTGGCCGTAACAATCGCCCCAACTTCGGTGCATCCGCGTGGCAGCGATCAGATGACGAAAGACCGGCTCCCGTCCATACGGCTCGAACCCTGCGCCATCGGTGTACAGGAGCAGCGCCTCCTTCAAGTCTTCCACACCGGAGACTACAGCGCGACGTCCGTTCCAGAAACAGCCTATCCCCCTGGCGGCACAGACCATTTCGCCCAGCGCGGGAAAGTTCGCTACCCCCAGGACGACCTCTCCATCCACCTCCAATCCGAGTAAGACGCCGAAGAGCGGAACGCCGTGGACGAAAGAGGCGGTCCCATCGAGCGGATCGATGATCCAGGTCCGGCCGGAGTCGCTCTGCTGCTCGCCATACTCCTCCCCAAGAATGCCGTGGTCCGGGTAGGCGTGTCGGATCAATGCCCGGAGCCTCTCCTCGGACTTGCGATCGGCCGCCGTCACGAAGGTGCGGTCCGGCTTCCGCTCCGGCGACAAAGCGGTCTGAAAGTATTCCATAGTCATCTCGCCGGCCTGCCTAGCCGCCTCGATGGCGAAGTCCAGGAACTTCTGCAGTTCCTCTTGTCCGAGCATTTGCGACCTCATGTCAGGTGGTGGGGGCCTTGACGGCAGACATCACCGGTTGGGCGAGACTCCGCAGCGCCTCGACGATCAGAACAGCCGCGAGACACAGCAGGCTCAGGCTGACGATCCCATTCAAGATTGTCGTATTCAGGACAATACCCTCTTGCAGGACAACGGTATAGGCCTCTCGCGCCTGAATGACAAGGGACCAGACCGTCATGGTCATGACAAAGAGCATCGGGAGCAGAGCAAACCAGGTCGGTCGAGCCGACCTTTTTAACCAGACCGTAATTCCCAAAAGGGTCAGAGCCGCCAGGAGTTGATTACCGGTTCCGAAGAGGGTCCAAAAGAGTCGATACGCCCCTTCACCGGATCTCACGATGAGAAAAAGGGGAAGCGCAATGGTGATCGCGGTCGCCAGAACCGCCCCCCTCTTCCCGGACCAATTAAACAGCTCTTGAATGATGTAGCGACTAAGACGGGTGCTCACGTCCAGCGTGTCAAAGACAAAGGTGGAAAAGGCCATAGCCCCGAAGGTCATCGCGAACTGAAGGTGTTCTTGCCCGATAAGGATTGCGAGGAACCTGCCGATGCCGTCCCCATAAATCTTACCGGGCGCCATTCCCTGAAGCTGAGGTTGAGCCACGATCATGACGGTGGCCAGCGCGATAAAGGCGACAAACCCTTCCAGCAACATGGCGCCGTACCCCACCGGCCGGCAGTGGGTCTCCTTCTCGATCTGCTTTGAGGTCGTTCCCGAACAGACCAGCCCGTGGAAGCCAGAGCAGGCCCCGCAGGCAATAGTGACGAAGAGAAACGGGAACAGCGCGCCGGTCATTCCCGGCGCGCGCCAGGTCTTGAATGTCTCCTGCTCGACCTGAAATCCGCCGAAGAAGATTCCAATAAGGCCGACGAAGAGAGTCAGATAGAGGATAAACCCCCCGAGGTATCCCCTCGGCTGGAGGAGCAGCCACATCGGGAGGAGAGAGGCCGCAAAGCAGTAGACCAGAATCAGGACTCCCCACATCTTCACATCCAGGATCAGGAGCGTCGAGATCTTTGTGCCGAACCAGACCACGCCCAAGGTCGCCGGCACAAAGATGACTGTCTGGAGCCAGAGCGGCGGATTGAATTGCCTCTGGATCAGTCCCATGAACACCGCCAGGAGCAGGTACATTGTGCTGGCGGCGGCCACAGCCCCACCTGGATTGAATGCGAAGCGCTCCCCCTCAAACTCTTCCGTCTTGCCGACGAAGGTGCTCGCCGTGATGTCGGTGAAGGCCACGATCACGTAGATCAGGGCAAGCCAGATAAAGAGCATCATGGCGAGCCAGCCACGCTGTCCCAGGTAGAGACGGACGATCTCGGCGATTGACCGAGCACGGTGCTTGACCGACGCCACCAGGCTGGAGAAGTCATGGACCGCCCCGATGAAGATAGTCCCGAGACCGATCCAGAGCAGACACGGAAGCCACCCGAACATCTGGGCGGCCATAATCGGGCCGGCAATAGGACCTGCGGCAGCGATGGCGCTGAAGTGCTGGCCCAGCAGATAGAACGGCTTCGTCGGCACATAGTCTACACCGTCATTCATCTCACACGCCGGAGTGAGCTGTGTATCGTCCAGACCGTACTGCCTGGCCACAAATCGGCTGTAGAGTCGATACCCGATCCCGATTCCCAACAACAGGATGATAGCCAGTAACGGGAGACTCATGAGACGCCATTCCTTCGCCGCCGATTGTCAGAGCGCTTCCACAACGATCAGTCCTCCTCCACAAGAACAAACTCTTCCTTCGGCGCGCCACAATTCGGGCAGTGTGCCGGCGGTCGGTCGCCCTGCTGATGGTGACCGCAGATGAGACACTTCCACACGATGGCCATCGCCCGCGTCTCCGTGTATAGGTCGGATGCGTACGTTACGTTGCCGGGCCTCTCGAACCATATTATCACCACCTTCGGCTTCGGACAATGCGGTGAGCGAGCCGGCCCAAAGACAGAGAGAGTATCGGTCATTGCCCAGTAAGTGTTCCACCCGCGTCATTGCGAGGGAGCGCAGCAACCGAAGCAATCCAACCGTTCTTCGCAATCTCAAGTACGCTGAGATTGCCACGCTCCCTTCGGTCGCTCGCAATGACAGATAAGTGAACGAGTTGCGCTGGCAATCTATTCTCCGGCGGCAGAGAGGGCTTCGACAGCATCGGGCGGCTGTGGTAGACTACACCTGATTTCACAAGGAGGCCAGATGGAAATCGACACGATACGTGACGTAGCGCTACGGGCCGCCAAGGAGGCCGGGGCGATACTTCGCCATGGACTGGAACAGCAGCGAACCATCGAGTTCAAGGGGGTGAAGAACCTCGTGACCGACATGGATCGCCGCTCGGAGCAGACGATTGCCGACTTGGTGCGGCACGTGTTGCCGCACCACAATGTGGTCTGCGAGGAAGGGACCAGACTGCAGGGTGACTCCGGATACCGCTGGTACGTGGATCCCCTGGACGGTACCACCAATTACGCTCATAGCTACCCCTGCTTTTCGGTGTCGATCGGGGTGGAAAAAGACGGGGAGCTGATCTTTGGGTTGGTCTACGATCCGAACCTGGAGGAGCTGTTCACGGCCGAGCGGGGCGGAGGGGCCTTTTTGAACGGTAAGCGATTACAGGTCTCGACCATCGCCAGCTTGCCGCATGCGCTGCTGGCCACCGGCTTTCCGAATGATGTCGCAGGAACCAAGGCCAACAACCTGGACTATTTCGTACGGTTCATGAAGCAAGCGCAAGGTGTCCGTCGCCCCGGCTCCGCAGCCCTCGACCTGTGCTATGTGGCCGCCGGTCGGTTCGACGGCTTCTGGGAGCTGAAGCTGTACCCATGGGACATGGCGGCGGGCGTACTGATGGTCACAGAGGCGGGCGGCCGGGTGACCGATCTTCGCGGTGGACCGCATCACCTCTCGAATCCCCAGATCGTGGCCAGCAACGGCCTGCTTCATGACGAGATGCTCCGCATCCTGGCCATGGAAAGCTGATCCCGCTGCCCCCGTCGCTCGCCAGTCGTTGCCCTGTCCTCTCCGTCCCTGGATTTCCGGACAACTGTCCAGGTGACGAGTCGGCCTTGGACGTTGACAAGCCCACGGTGGTGTTCTACAGTGGTCGAAGTGGACGGAGGGTCCACTTTTCTTTTTGGGCTGCTGACGCCATCGAAGGAGCGAGAAGTTTGTCTGTCCACTTCTGTATTCGGGTTCAGCGCGCAGTGTTGGCTACGGTCTTGGCTGTAGGGTGCCTCACAGCCTGGACCGACGCCCGGGCGCAAAAACACCACGCGGAGGGCTCTGGACTCAGCCCGGAGGAGCAGATCGTCATATCAGTTTATAAACATGCCAGCCCGGGCGTCGTGCACATTACCAGCACCGCTCTGGCCTACGATGTATTCTTCAATCCGGTACCCCAGAAAGGGGCCGGATCAGGTTTCGTGGTGGATGACCGGGGGTATATCGTGACCAACAACCATGTGGTGGAAGAGGCTGACAGCCTGGAGGTCACGCTGCCCGACAAAAGCAAGGTTCCGGCAAAGTTGATCGGCCGTGATCCCAGTAACGATCTGGCGGTGGTCAAGGTCTCTGTGTCAAAGGGCAGACTGTTTCCTTTGAAGATGGGCAACAGCGACGCCCTGCAGGTCGGACAGATGGCCATTGCCATCGGCAATCCGTTCGGTCTGGATCGAACGCTCACGCGCGGCGTCGTCAGCTCGACGGGTCGGACGCTCCGCTCAGAGAGCGGACGCCAGATTCGAGACGTGATCCAGACCGACGCGCCGATCAATCCCGGTAATTCTGGCGGCCCGTTGCTGAACTCCCTGGGGGAAGTGATCGGAATCAACAGCGCCATCTACACACCGAGCGGCGGGTCGGTCGGGATCGGTTTTGCCATCCCGGTGAATACGGCAAAACGGCTACTCCCCCAGTTGATCGCCAAGGGGCGAGTCAGCCATCCCTGGCTGGGCATCGCCGGCTTAGATATTACGCCGGAGGTCGCCAGCGCGTTGAAACTCCCCGTCCGCGAAGGGATCGTCGTGATGCAGGTCGCCCCCAAAGGACCGGTGGACCGCGCCGGTATCAGGGGAAGCACAAGAAAAGCGCGGGTCGGCAATATGTTGGTGGGTATAGGAGGAGACATCATCGTTGCGGTCGAAGGCCGAAAGGTGACATCGATAGACGACCTGACGGCTTTTCTGGATGCGGAGCGGAAGGTGGGAGACCAGGTGACGATTGAACTTCTCAGGGATGGCCGGCCGCGCACCGTATCGGTTCGACTGGGAGAGCTGCCTGAGGCATGAGGCGTGTACTCTTCCTCGGTCTTTTGCTGAGCCTGATGTGGGTCTCTGATGCGTTGGCTCTTCAAAGGGGCGATGTCGTCATCGATGATCGGGTGACGATTACGGTTGACGTAGCGCGGACGGCGCGTGAGCAGGCCATGGGGCTCGGAGGCCGGTCATCGCTTCCAAAAGCCGGAGGGATGCTCTTTCCCTTTGATGCGGCAGAGCGCCGGACATTCTGGATGAACGGGATGCTGATTCCGCTTGATATTCTCTGGATTCGGAATGGTAAGATCGTCGCCATCGATGCGAATGTTCCTCCACCGCGCTCACACGAGACGCCGGCGATTATCAGCCACGTAGCCGATCTTGTGCTGGAGGTTCCTGCCGGCTTCGTTCGAGAGACCGGCATCAGCGTCGGTCAGACGGTCCGTGTCAGATATGAAGGAGTGAGTCATTAGCGCGTCATGACAGCGACGATGAAACAGTGCATATGGCGCCTGCACAAGCAGGTTGCCGTGATAGCCTGGATCGTGCTCTGCATCCTTCTGACCCTGGACCTCGCGGATGCGCAGGTGACAGCCAGGGTGACGGAGTCGGCGCTCGAGAATGGGCTGAAAATCCTGCTGCTCGAAGAGCACAAAGCGCCTGTAGTCACCGTCCACATCTGGTATCGGGTTGGCGCGCGCAACGAGCAACCGGGAACGACCGGTCTGTCCCATCTGTTGGAGCACATGATGTTCAAGGGAACCTCGACAGTCGGGCCGGGACAGTTTTCGAGAATCATCAGAAAGAACGGCGGCCGCGACAACGCCTTCACCAGCGAGGATTACACCGGTTACTTCGAGACGTTCGCCTCTGATCGGGTCGAACTGGCCCTGAAACTCGAAGCCGATCGGATGCGAGGCCTGCTGCTCGATTCGAAAGACATAGAGGCAGAAAAGAAAGTGGTCATGGAGGAGCGCCGTCTGAGACCAGACGACGATCCCGTGTCTGCCGTGAGGGAGGCGATGGGGGCGGCCGCATTTCAGGCGCACCCGTACCGGCAGCCTATTAT
>JACPQW010000152.1 GCA_016190285.1 Candidatus Methylomirabilis oxygeniifera | reverse complement strand
GCAAGGCGATGACCAATTGGGCGAGGGCTTCATCGGAAATGCCGCTGCGCAGTTGGCGGTTGAGTGTATCCACGGCGGACTGACGCAGAGGGTAGCGGTACATGTCATCAATAGCTTTGTGGAGATCCTGCGACTCAAACAGCGTACCCTTCACCTGCTCGGCGTAGTGTTTGAGCCGGTCGTACGTACGGAAGCGCGCGCCCGACGGCCGACCCAACTGGCCGCCGACGGACTTTTCCTCTTTCACGATCAGCTCGACACCTTTCTGGACCAGTTCGTGATGGTTGTCCTGGCGCGGCAACGCCGTTGTGTCGGGCGAGCATGCGGCTGCCTGGAGAATCGCGAACTGCGACTCAGTAACGCCCCTGCCCTGCTTGTCAATCCAGGCCAGCGCGTCGTTGCCTTCGGCGGTCCGAAGATAGACGAGTACGCCTTCGGGTTCTTTCTCGTTCGGTTGGTACGCCCGCGTGGAGTAAACAACAGGCGGCAGTTCTGGAATGATCTTTTGTAGACTCGGGTCAGCGGTAACGGCATTCTTCCAGATTTGATAGGCGTAGGATGCCAAATCAACCTCAGTTTCGGCGTCGCCATCGAGAATGCCGGATTTCTCGTTGTAGAGGTCCAGCACCGTCTGGTCGTTACGGTCATCTTCGAAGAACGCCTCATCCGTGCCGACGACCTCGGCATTTTCCAGCAAGCGTTGGCGGACTCGCGCGCGAAGCCGGATAATGCGCTCCACGCCGTCGACCGGGAGAAACGAGTAACATAGAATGTTCTCGGCCTTCTGTCCGATGCGGTCCACGCGCCCCGCGCGCTGCACAAGCCGGATGATCGCCCACGGCAGGTCGTAGTTGACGACGACGGCGCAATCTTGCAGGTTTTGCCCCTCACTGAGGACATCTGTCGCCACCAGCACTCGAAGTTCCGCTTCCGGCTTGATATGGGCCAACTTGTTGTTGCTGTCCGGGCTGAAACGCCACGCCAGCGCAGTCGGGTCGGGCGAGTCGCCGGTCACTCCGGAGAGTTTCACGATGCCACGCGCCTCGAATTGGCCGGCCAGATAGCGGACGGTGTCAGCGAACTGGGTAAAGATGATGACCTTCTCGTTCGGGTGCTTCTTAGTCAAAAGAGTGAGCAGGGCGTCGAGCTTGGCGTCTTTGCCGGCGTTCCACTCACCGCACGCCTGTACGAGCTTGAGCAGGGCCTCCGCATCACTGCGTAGATCGTTTTCCAGTGTCTTGACGAAAAGACCTGGCGACAGCCATTTGAAACGCCGCTTGTATTGCGCGGCGTACTCGGCGTAAATCTCTTTTGCGCGGCGCTTGAACTCTGCCTCGGTCCGTAGCGAAGCGGCCTCTGGCGACAGAAGCCCCTCGCCGTTCTCGTCGTCGTCAAACAGACCACCTTCACTGTCTTCGTCGGAGAATCGTGTATCGAGCATCTCCGAGTCCTGCGTGCCGATGGGCACGGGCTGACCGGTTTCGATGGCATGCAGGAACACGAAATTGCGCAGGATGTGTCGCTCGATGGATTGCAGGAAGGCCTGACCGCTGCTTTCCAGTCGCTTGAACAGGTTCGTCCGGCAGAACCCCATGAGGCGCTTGCCCGCGCGGGAGAGGTCTTGCAGCAACTTCGCTTCGGCCTGCGTCGGCGGCTGATGCGGCGAGGCAGACACATAGTTTCCCAGACCATACCGGGGAAGGTTGAGCCCGTTGATGGCCTCCACCACGTTGTCCGCATAGAGCCGGGCGTACTGATCGGCGAGGTTCGTCTCGTCAATTTTGAACGTGACGGTCTTCGGCAGGCGCCTGGGAAAGTACGACCGGCTGCCGTCTTCAAAGGTCAGGTACTTGCGCCCGTTGGCGGAGTCAGTGTGCGCGTAATTGTCCTGAATGAAGCTGCGTGTGCGGCGCACCATGTACAAACGCATCAGCTCCCGCCAGTCATCGGCATGCTCGCTCTTCTCGAAGGCCGCCAGGGAGCGTACCGGGCACTGGTGCTTGCGGATGAACTCGGTTTCGCCGACCTCACGGAGCTTCCGCTCCGGGCGAATCCCCAAGTCTTTGTCTTCCTGCACGAACAGGCGCAGTTGGCTGGAGAGGTCAAGATAGGTCTTATTGTACGGCGTGGCGGACAGCAGGATGCACTTGCTTTCGTTCTCCTGGATGTACTCCTGAATCGCGCGGTAACGTTTGCCTTCGCGGTTGCGTAGGTTGTGACTCTCATCAATCAGCAAGAGCCGATATCGTCGAAGGTGAGGCAACTCGCGCGTGGCCCGGCTGATTGAGAGCACTTTCGCCCGCAAGCGATACTGGGCACGGTAGTCCTCCCACATTGGAACCAGGTTTTTCGGGCAGATGATCAGCGTCTCCAGGTATTGATCGTCCTCAAAGATACGCGCCAGGGCGGTTGCCATCAGTGTTTTGCCAAGACCCACCACGTCCCCGATCAGCACGCCCCCACGCTTGTTCAAGTGGTGCGCGGCGATCTTCACCGCCGCTGCTTGGAACTCGAACAACTTCTGACCAAAATCGCGGGGAATGCGAAACTCGGAGAGCCCGGCGCGGGCCTCCTGCGACAGGTGATAGGCCATCTTGACGTAGATGTGATGGGGAGGAATTGGAGTCTCACGCGCCCAGCTTTCTTCGATGATGCATACCAACTCATCTGAGATGTCCAAGCACCAGTGATCGTTCCAGCGATCCTCGAACCACACGGCCAACTTGTTGCAGGCATCATGGTCGAGCACGTCCACGTTCAATTCGCCTTGCTGAGAGAGCCCCGCGAAGGTCAGGTTGCTACTGCCGAGGTACCCGACAGTGGGATTGATGGGATCCGGCCGGAACAACAAATAGAGCTTGGCATGGAGTGGATGCTTGAGGAATAGCTTTACGACGACTTTCTTGGCTTTGATTTGGGCGGCCAGGCGCCGCAGGCCCGCTTCGTCTTCGTTGGTTGGGATACCCAGGGCTAATTGGTCACGAAATTCTTGAGCCAGGGTTTTCTTGAGACGCAAGGCCGTCTGGTTATCGATCGCCCCGTCGCGCTTCACGATGCTCATCGCTTCGCGTAAGGTGTCTTGTGGTGGACGGTGCATCCCCACCAGAAGGCGGCAGCAACGGCCTTCTCCCCCGGACCATTGCTCAATGTACGAGTCGAGCTGCTTCCATCCGCGAAGGTTAAAGTACCCTACGCAGAAATCGGCGTGGTCAGCCAACTCAATGGTCTGTCGCAACGCCGGCAGGAGTGATTGCTCGATGTTGTCGAATATTCTGGGCATTGAAACGGAAGTATACTCGCTTCAGGTAACGGTGACAAGGACAGGGAGAGCTTAGTAAGCTGCGTGTTGCGCTAGGGGCGGGGAGCCCCCTCAAACTTGGGGGACGGCAGCTATGCGGGTGCCGAAGGCGAGGCGCAGAGCGGGGTGCGATGGGACTTCGTCGGAAGTCCTCAGGCGCGTTGAAGCCGTTTGCGGGTTTGCGCGTGGCGAATTTCCACTCACGCACACGAGAATGTTTAGTCGGCAAAGCATACCACCAATGGCAGTTTAGGGAAAAATTGGCTCACCAACGCCGCAAGCGAAAGAGCGGTCTCCCGTTGCGCGCGGCCATGCAAGGCATTATCGTTATAGATATAAGGACTGATGCGCATGACACGGAATGGCAGAGGGGGTTTTCTTTCGCCTTTCTTCGTTTCCTTTCGGAGGTGGGATGAGGTCGCGAGGCGTGCCATGATTCCGCTTCTGGTGCTACTAGGATTGCTGGTGGCCCCGCCTGCCAAGGCGGGGATCGAGCTCGTCCCCATTGTCGGCGGGTTAAGCGAGCCGGTGTATGTCACTCACTCGCGCGACGGAACCGGACAGCTCTTTATCGTCGAGCAAGGGGGACGGATCAAAGTCCTCCAACCGGGAGCAACCGCACCAACGGTATTTCTCGACATCAGCGGCAGGGTCCTCTCCGGCGGCGAGCGGGGGTTACTCGGCCTCACGTTCCATCCGCAGTTTGCGACCAATCGCCGGTTCTTCGTCAACTACACGCGTGAGCCCGATGGTGCGACCGTGATCGCCCAATATCTGGCGTCGGCTACAAACCCGAACCTCGCTGAAGCGGACGAGACCGTGCTGCTCGTCGTATCACAGCCCTTCGCGAACCACAATGGGGGCATGATCGAGTTTGGCGCCGATGGCTTTCTGTACATCGGACTAGGGGACGGGGGTTCGGCCAACGACCCCGGCAATCGCGCGCAGAACCTCAACGAGCTGCTCGGCAAGATCCTGCGCATCGATGTCGATCACCCCAGCGGCCTCGCGCCTTATTCGTCGCCGCCGGACAACCCCTTCTTCGGCGCCATTCCCGGGCGGGATGAGGTCTATGCGCTGGGTCTCCGGAACCCTTGGCGGTTTTCCTTCGATCGCGCCACAAACGAACTGTTCGTCGGTGATGTGGGGCAAAACGCGTTCGAAGAGATCGATCTGGTAACCCTTGGTGGCAACTACGGCTGGCGGGTGTTCGAGGGCAATCACTGCACAAACATCGACCCGGCCCTTTGCAGCGACGGCGGCTTCGTGCCGCCCATCGCCGAGTATGCCCACACCGGCGCACGCTGCTCGATCACCGGCGGCTACGTTTACCGGGGCAACGCAGCCACGCTCCCGGTCGGCAGTTATCTGTTTGGCGACTTCTGTAGCGGGGAAGTCCTGCTGCTGAGCGGGGGCGTCCAGACTGTCCTGCTCGACACCACCCTTCTGATCTCATCCTTTGGCGAGGACGAGAGCGGGGAGCTGTACGTGGTGGATCTGGGCGGGACGGTGTATCGCATTATCAATACTGAGGCTCCAGTACTGACCATCGACCTGAATCAGGAGACCTTTCAGGCGGGGGAGACGTTGGTGATGTCGGTGCGGCTGCAGAACGGTGGACCGGCGTTCCCGGCGGACGCCTTCGTCGGCGCCGTGCTGCCCGACGGCGCGACCGTGTTTTTCCTGACGAGTCTGGACCCGCCCGCCGGCGTCATCTCCACCCTGTCGGGCGATGCTCACACGTTCCCGCCCGTTCTGGCGAGCGTCCCCATCCCTGCCGGTTTCGTCTTCGAAGACGACCGTTTTGTCGCATTCCCGTTCTTGGGCACGGAGGCTCCAGGTCCGTATATAGCATTCGCCGCGCTGGCCAGGCTCGGCGCCCTCGTCGACGGCCGCCTTGACCCAGGTGACTTATGGGTCGTGGCCACTCATCTGTTCACGGTGTCTCCCTGATCACCGGAAGTGGGCGACAGTCCCCGTCTTGGCTGCTATTGCGTGCCGGCCAGGGGGGGATCCTGATGGACACTGTCAAGCGACCACGAAGCCTATTCCGCGGCCCGCACAGATGTGTGCTAGGCCCTCCTGGCGCTCCGTGGCTCTGTGGCGGAGCCATTGCTTCGCCAGTCGGCCTGCTCGTTCGAGCGTCCACTGACTGGCCTGCTGAAGGACTTCCCTGCGACTGGCTTTGCGCCCCAACGGCTCGGGCTGGCTGAGCGATTACTCCTGGGGTTCTGCCCCGCTGTCCCATTTCCAGCGGAAACGACCGTAATCCCTGGCGCGGCGCGGCGCGCAGCATTCGCCTTCGCCCGAACCCGCTCCTCCGCTTTTCTGGCGCGGATGGCGGCAATGCGTTCGGCGAGGGGGACCTCAAAGCGCTCAGTGGGCGTCGTGGCGTAATTGAACCCCTGGACCTTCTGGCGCGGCAGGCGTGTGCCGATGGCGCGCTCGATCATGCGAAGGTTGTCCTCTTCGTTCGGCGAGACGAGGGTGTAGGCATCGCCCGTGGCGTCCACCCGTCCCGTGCGTCCGACCCGGTGGATGTAATCCTCGGGGAGTTGCGGCACGTCGAAATTCACGACAAGGCCCAACGCTTCCACGTCGATGCCGCGGGCAGCGATGTCTGTCGCAACGAGGACGCGACACCGTCCCCTCTTGAAGCTGGCCAGGGCTTCGGTTCTCTGCGCCTGGCTGCGGTTGCCATGGATCCTTTCGCAGGTGACGCCGTGCTTTTCGAGGAAGTCGGCCAGCCGGTTGGCCCGGTGCTTGGTTCGGGTGAAGGCCAGGACGTGCTTGGACGCGCTGGTTTTCACCAGTTCCAGGAAGAGGACGGACTTCAGCTCATGCGGAACGGGATAGGCCACATGGGTGATCCCCGCCGCCGGAGCGGCCTTCCGCTCGATGTTCAGGGAGACCGGGTTGTGCAGCATGTCGCTGGCGAGTTCTACGATGGGCGCCGGCAAGGTCGCCGAAAACAGCAGGGTCTGCCGTTTCTTGGGGACGTGCTGGAGGACGCGGCGAATGTCGGGCAAAAAGCCCATATCGAGCATGCGGTCCGCCTCGTCGAGCACGAGGTGCTCAATGCCGGTGAGGCGCGCGTACGGATACTGGCAGTGGTCAAGGAGCCGGCCTGGGGTCGCGATCAGGACGTCCACGCCCCTGCGAAACGCCTGTTCCTGGGGCCCCATGGCGACACCGCCGTAGACCGCGGCGCCTTTCAGGGGGGTGTGCGCTGCGAGCTCGTGGAGGTGCTCCGAGATCTGGGCCGCCAGCTCCCGGGTCGGCGCCAGGATGAGCGCTCTCGTGGTGCCCCTGGGCTTCTCCATCAGGCGATGGAGAATGGGCAGCAGGAACGCCGCCGTCTTGCCGCTCCCTGTCACAGCGCTGGCCATGACGTCCCGGCCCTCCAGAAGGGGCGGAACAGCAAGGCGCTGAATCGGCGTTGGGCTCTTAAACCCCATGTTGTGGACGGCTTTCAACAGGTTCGCGTTGAGTGAGAATGACGAAAACGACATAATCCTCCTAATGCTGCTTTTGGGCGTGTCTGTTCCGTGATGGATAGAATGCGCCCGTGCTGTTTATCCGGTCGGATTGAGTGGGGCTAACGGTGGGATCACCGGAGAAGTCACCGTGCGGGGTTGAACGTCCCAACTCGACAATGGATCGGGCCGCGTCACGGCCTCGATCGATCTAGCAATTTCGAGTCACTATAGCACGCTTGTCGCGTTTTCCAAAGGGAAACTTCAGAGTTCGGGGGCAGTCCTTTTGCTGCCGGGCAAAAAGCGGAACTCCGGGTCTTTGAGGATGAAGGGGGAAAAATGAACCGATCAGTAAAAGACGCCGGCGGCTCGGTGCTCGTGGTCAGCCAGTTCACGCTGTATGGCAACTGTCGGAAGGGCCGTCGGCCCTCCTTCGACCAGGCTATGCAGCCGGAGGCAGCCAGAAGGCTCATCGAGTATCTCTGCGGGAGCTTGCGGGAGCGTGAATTGCTGGTGGAGACAGGGCAGTTCGGGGCCATGATGGAGGTGTCCCCGACCAACCACGGCCCCGTAACCATCCTGCTCGACAGCCACAAAGCATTCTAACTACTTTGTGATGTCGTAAATGGCGCCACCAGCCGCACCTACGCCCGTTCCGATGAGCGCGCCCTTGCCGGCCCCGTACCCCGTGCCTGCCCCGATGGCAGCACCTGCTCCCGCACCCACTGCTGCCCCCTTAACCGTGCTGCAGGCTGTCATCACGTGAAGGGAAACCAGCAAACCTATTATGGCTCCTACCTTACCAGCTTTCATCTTCCTCTTGCCTCCGCTAATCGATCATGCTGGGCACAACTTCCCGTTTAGCCTCTTCTCTTCTGATCTGCTGAGCGCGAGGTGATCGGTGCCGTCTTAGCAAGACTTAGCCCAAGAATCATCCATCACCACGCACCCCCACATCCCCGCTCGAACTCATTCCGTTCTCCGCGCCTCAGTCGGCAGTCGATCATGTGTATCCTCGTTCTATTTAGTTCTATTTATTTCCTGGGCGACAGCGACTGGTGCCGCCGGACGACGCTCAAGCCCAAGGAGGATCTTTAGTC
>JACPQW010000151.1 GCA_016190285.1 Candidatus Methylomirabilis oxygeniifera | reverse complement strand
CCTCAAAGGGCTGCGCGAGCGGTACGAGGCGCACCACGGCGTGACGATCAGCGACGAGGCCCTGGTCGCCGCGGCCACCCTGGCCGAGAAGTACATCTCCGACCGGTTTCTGCCCGACAAGGGCATCGACCTGATGGATGAAGCCAGTAGCAAAGTGCGCCTGCAGGCCAGCTTCCTGCCGCAGGAGCTGCGCCAGGCCATGGAGCGCGTGGAGCGGGTCAAGCGCGAAAAGGAAGAGAGCATCAAGAACCAGGACTTCGAGCGCGCCGCCCACCTGCGCGACCGGGAGCGCGTCCTGCGCCAGAAGCTGGAGGAGCTGGAAGCGAGCTGGAAGTCCGAGACCCGGCGCGACCTGACGACCGTGACCGCGGAGGACGTGGCGGAGGTGGCTTCCGCCTGGACCGGCATCCCGGTCACGCGCCTGGTGGAGGAGGAGACCGAGAAGCTGCTTCGCATGGAGGACTCCATCCACGAGCGCATCATTGGCCAGGACGAGGCCGTGGCCGCGATCAGCCGGGCTATCCGACGAGCCCGCGCCGGCCTCAAGGACCCGCGCCGGCCCATCGGCTCCTTCATCTTCCGGGTCCCACCGGCGTGGGCAAGACGGAGCTGGCCAAGGCCCTGGCGGAGTTCCTGTTCAGCGACGAGAACGCCCTGATCCGCATCGACATGTCCGAGTACTCGGAGCGGCTCACGGTGTCCCGCCTGGTGGGCGCGCAGCCCGGATACGTGGGGTATGATGAGGGCGGCCAGCTCAGCGAGCAGGTGCGCCGGCGGCCCTACTCCGTGGTCCTGTTCGACGAGATCGAGAAGGCGCACCCCGAGGTCTTCAACATCCTGCTGCAGATCCTGGACGACGGCCGCCTGACCGATGGGCAGGGGCGAACCGTGGACTTCAAAAACACGATCATCATCATGACCAGCAACCTGGGGAGCCAGGTCATTCAGGAGTTAGGCGGCCGCGATGATGAGGAGATGCGTCGACGAGTGCTGGAGGCCGTAAGAACCCACTTTCGGCCGGAGTTCCTGAACCGAGTAGACGAGATGCTGATCTTCCACACCCTCTCGCTGGCTCAGATCAAAGCGATTGTGGAGATCCAGCTCAAGCGGGTGGGGAAGCGGCTCGCCGAGCGGAAGCTCGATCTTGAGGTCACGGATGCGGCAAAGGACTTTCTGGCCAAAGAAGGGTACGATCCGGTCTTTGGGGCGAGACCGCTCAGACGAGCCATCCAGCGAGTGCTTCTGGATCCCTTGGCGCGTCGTCTGTTGGAGCATGAGTTTGCCGAAGGCGACACCGTGAGGGTCGATGCGGCGCGCGGTGAGTTGATCCTGAGCAAGGACTGACCGAAGTACATTGAATGACACGTCATCGCACCAAAAGACCTCCATGTCATTGCGAGGCGAAGCCGAAGCAATCTCACAGTCCTTCAGGACAATGACGGTAAGATTGCCGCGCTCCCGTTGGTCGCTCGCAATGACGATCTGAAGGAGAGAGGGTAGGGGGGATGGCTCCCGTTGCCTATATCGAGCAGATCCGGCGACTCTATGCGAATGAGCCGCCCTACCAGTGGACGGTCAACCTGACAAGTCCCTGGATTTCAATGGTGAAGCCGGTCCGCGAGTGCCGGATTGCCCTGATCAGCTCCGGGGGGATCTACCACAAGAGCCAGGAGCCGTTCAATCCGGTCAAGAACGATCTGACCTTCAGGGAGATCCCGAAAACAGCCGATCTGGCCGACCTCCGAATCTCCCACTATTCCAAGAACGCCAGGGACGTTAAAGACCTCAACACCATCTTCCCCCTCGATCGGTTTAGGGAATTAGAGACTCAAGGGCACATCGGCGAGCTGGCCTCACCGGCCTTCACCTTCATGGGCCGGATCTTCACGCGGACCAGGCTCCAGAAAGAGATGGCGCCGCATCTCATCGGGCGCCTGCGGGAGATGGGCGTTGATGCGGCCTTCATGGTCCCGGTCTGACAACTGTGCCACCAGTCCGTGGGACTGTTTGCCCGCGCCATCGAGGAGGCCGGTATCCCGACTATTATGCTTTCTGCTGCGCTCGATATTACCACCTCCGTCAAACCGCCCCGCGCCGTCTTCGTGAATTTTCCCCTCGGTCACCAGGCCGGCAAACCCTTTGATCCGGAGGGGCAGACCCGGATTCTGCTCGACGCGCTCCATGTCCTGGAGACGGCGACCGCGCCCGGGACCCTCGTCCAGCTTCCCTACAAGTGGGACGAAAACGACCCGCTGGACGTCTGGGAAGCGGAGGAGATGCTCCACCCCTCGCTGATATGACCCACCTTTTCCGTCCTCTTGCACCAACATAGTGCACTCTGATTGTCATTCCGGGCTTGACCCGGAATCCAGGAAATCACGGGAGCACGGAATTCCTGCTTTCCGCTTAAAGCGTGCGCGGATAAGATTGCCCGCTACAAGCCAATGTCAGCACCCATAACATCACGAAACACATCGCCACCAAAAAAACTTGACCGCCCCTCAGAATTGAAGTATGCATGTTAACTGGGCTTTCCTCACTCCTTCCCCACGGCGTCAGGCGATGTGAGCACAACGATGATCTATAGGCTGATATCTGGATCCACTGCGCGGTTTCGCCGTATACACCGGCAGGCGAGGACTTGATCAAGCAACACAAATGGAAAGTAAAAGATCACGCCCATACACTTTGCACCGGCAGCGCACTCAAGCGTATCGCAACGGGCAAGTATACGGACAGCGTGGTCCGCGCCCTCCGTGTTATCCTGCCTCGGGCATTACCCGATGACTGTACGGTGTCGCTACGCCACCAGATTGAGCGCCACGCAGAAACGTATGACGTTGAAAGCTGTAAACACAGGGATTAAAGGAGGACAAAATGATACAAACCGTCAAACTACTCAAAAAAGAAACTGTCGCCAATAGCACGATGGCCTTTCATTGGGAGAAGCCGGCAGGCTTTGAATTCACCGCCGGGCAATTCGGCGATATCACGATTATTAATCCGCGCGAAACCGATGACGAGGGCAATATCCGGGCGTTTTCGTTTGCCAGTGCGCCTTATGAAGCAAATCTGGTGATGGCAACCCGGATGCGCGATACCGCATTCAAGCGAGTCCTGAAAGACCTGCCAACCGGTACTGAAGTAAAACTGGATGCCCCTTACGGGGATTTTAAACTGCACAAAACCGAAACGACGCCGGCAGTCTTTGTGATAGGCGGTATCGGCATTACACCGGTGCGTAGCATTATCGCCGAAGCCACGCACGAACATTTGCCGCACAAGATTACCCTGCTGTATTCCAATAAGACACCGGCCGACGCGGCGTTCACCGAAGACCTCGAAGGTTTCGGCAAAGAAAACCCGAACTTCACATTCGTGCCGGTGTATACGAGTGTCTCCGAGACGGAATGGAATGGCGAACGTGGCGACATTCACGCTGGCATACTGAGGAAATATGTCTCTAACGTTGCGGCACCGATCTACTACCTGGCCGGTCCAGGCGGTATGGTCAAAGCGGTGCGCCACATGCTGGTCGAAACAGGCGCCAACGAAGATAACATTCGAACCGAAGAGTTCAGCGGGTATTAAACCATGCCTATACGTATCAAGAGAGTCTATGATACACCAGACAATGCCGATGGCAAGGCCATCCTCATCGATCGGCTGTGGCCGCGAGGTGGGCTCCGCACCATAACGCCAAGGTGTGTGTACCGGCTATGACACAAAACTGACGGGATGGAAGTCCTCGTGCCCGGTGTTCGTGGAGCCGACCTGCCTGCCGGCGGGCAGCAGGTGAGGAAAAGGGCAAGTGGGACGAGCGCAATCCCCTGGATTCCTGGGAAGCGGAGGAGAGGCTCCACCCTTCGCTGGTGTGACTCACCTCTATGGACGCTTCCTGCAAGATGTCCTCTCAAGATCGGCTCGCAAAGCGCCTTATTCACGCCATTTTGCCTTGACAAGAAAAGGTCACAGGATTACTATTTCTCTAAGTGTGAGTCGTCTTTATCTATTGGTTATCGGGGGAGCCAGAGCGTGAAGCGCCTTATCGACGTTGATCCGGAGATTGCTGAAGTTATTCGGCTTGAGACCACCCGTCAGGCCACCACGTTACCGCTGATCGCCTCGGAGAATTTTGTCAGTTCGGCGGTCATGGAAGCGGCCGGTTCGACGCTCACCAACAAATATGCCGAGGGGTATTCCGGACGACGCTACTACGGTGGGTGTGAGTTTGTCGACATGGCGGAGAATCTGGCGATCGAGCGAGCCAAGCGGCTTTTCGGCGCCGATCACGTGAATGTCCAGCCGCATTCCGGTACGCAGGCCAACATGGCCGTATACTTTTCTGTCCTGGAGCCAGGGGATACCATTCTCGGGCTGAACCTGTCCCATGGGGGTCACCTGTCGCATGGTAGTCCGGTGAACTTCTCCGGCCGCTTCTTCAAGGTGATCCCGTATGGTGTCAATAGGGCGACGGAGCAGGTAGATTTTGACGTGCTCCGATCGCTCGCCAGAACGCACCGACCCAAGCTGATCGTGGTCGGCGCCAGCGCCTACCCGAGGACCCTGGACTTTACGAGGTTTAGTGAGATTGCGAAAGAGACCGGCGCGCTCATCATGGCTGATATCGCGCACATTGCCGGGCTGATCGTAGCCAAGCTGCACCCGAGCCCCGTCCCCTACGCCGAGTTCGTCACGACTACTACTCACAAGACACTTCGGGGGCCTCGAGGCGGGATGATCATGTGTAAGGCGGAGTATGCCCCGGTCCTGAACAAGCAGGTCTTTCCCGGGATGCAGGGCGGTCCGCTGATGCATATCATTGCAGCGAAGGCTGTGGCGTTTGCCGAGGCGCTCTCGCCGGATTTCGCGTCCTATCAGCGCCAGATTGTGGCGAATGCGAGGGTATTGGGGGAGGCGCTGCAAGGCCACGGCTTTCGTCTGGTCTCCGGTGGAACGGATACCCATCTCCTGCTGGTCGATCTGCGGGGGAAAGGGCTGACCGGAAAGGCGGCAGAAACCGCGCTGGATCAGGCCGGGATTACGGCGAATAAGAACGCTATCCCATTCGACGAGGAAAAGCCGACTGTCACCTCAGGTATTCGGATCGGGACGCCGGCCGTGACCACCCGAGGGATGCGGGAAGGCGAAATGAGAGAGATCGCAAATCTCATTGCCGACGTCCTGAAAGACGTATCGAACGCCGCGGCGCTGGCCGGAGTCGCGGTCCGGGTGAAAGAGCTTTGTGACTCCTTCCCATTGTACCGAGAGCAACTTGCCCTCTCCTCTCCCCACCTTGTGTAGGATCCTCCGAGGGACGCGCGTGTGAAGTGTCCCTACTGCGGCAGTCTCGAAGAAAAGGTCGTCGATTCTCGTGAGGGTAAGGACGGCGCAGTCGTCCGTCGCCGCCGCCAATGCCAACAGTGCCTGAAGCGTTTCACCACCTATGAGCGTATCGAAGAGATCCACTTCATGGTCATTAAGGCGGACGGCCGTCGGGAACCGTTCGATCGGCACAAGATTCTGTCGGGATTGCTCAAGGCGACCCAGAAGCGGCCGGTCAGCGTCGTTCAGCTTGAGAAGATCGTAGATGAGATTGAGGGCCGCCTCGCGGAGAAGGCGGAGCGAGAGATGCCTTCTGCTGAGATCGGTGAGCTGATTATGGAGCGGCTCCACGAGATCGATGAGGTGGCGTACGTCCGTTTCGCATCGGTGTATCGTCAGTTCAAGGACGTCAGTCAGTTTGTCGAGGAGGTTAAGGGCCTCCGAGAAGGGGGGAGGCGTCGGAGTGCCCCGTAAAAATGGACATTATTACCCTTGGTCTAAGCCACAAGACAGCGCCGATTGAGCTCCGGGAGAAGCTCCATATCCCGGAGTCGGAACTGCCGGAAGTCTTGGATGAGCTTGGCGGGTGCGGGCAGATCCTTGAGCGGATGATTCTCTCCACCTGCAACCGCGTGGAGACGTACGCTGTTGTGGACGATGTGGAGGGCGCTCGCCGGTTCCTCGTAGAGTTCCTGGCCGAGCGACAGAAGCTTCCGCTGGAAGCCTTTGAGTCCTCTCTGTATCTGTTGACCGCTGACCAGGCTATCCGGCATCTCTTCCGGGTGGCGTCGAGCCTTGACGCGATGGTGGTCGGCGAGTCGCAGATCCTTGGCCAGGTGAAAGCGGCATACGCTGTTGCCCTCGAGCGGGAGGCCACGGGTCAGATTCTCAATGCCCTCATGGACAGGGCGTTGCGCGTCGCGAAGCGGGTTCGAACCGAGACCGGGATCGCCACCTCGGCCGTTTCAGTCTCTACCGCCGCCATCGAGTTGGCCAAGAAGATCTTGGGCGATCTGACGGGTCGTACGGTGATGCTGATCGGAGCCGGGAAGATGTCGGAGTTGTCGGCTAAGCATTTGCTGGCTGATGGTGTCGGCACGGTTCTCGTCACCAATCGGCATTTCGATCGCGCCGTAGAATTGGCAAAGCGGTGGGGCGGTCGGGCGGTCCGATATGACTTCGCCAAACTGGAGATGCTCAGCGCCGATATCATCATCAGTTCGACCGGAGCCCCGCACCAGATCCTCTCTAAGGACGACTTCCAGGAGATCATCGCACAGCGCCATAACCGTCCGATCTTTGTGATCGACATTGCCGTTCCCCGGGATATCGATCCCGCGGCCGGCGAGATCGAGAATGTGTACCTGTATGATCTTGATGATCTCAAGGGGGTTGTGGAGGCTAACCTTCGAGAGCGGCATCGCGAGGCGGAACTGGCGGAGGCGTTGATCGACCGGGAGACCAAGCAGTTTGCCGAGTGGCTTGCGGGTCTGCACGTCGTCCCGACGATCGTCGCCATGCGTAAGAAGGTCGAAACGATCCGCGAAGAGGAACTCCAAAGGATTTTTGCGAAGCTGCAAGACTTGACGCCGGAGGAGCGCCATGCTATCTCCCTCATGACCGGCTCGATTGTGAATAAGATCCTGCACGATCCGACGATGGAGTTGAAGCGCCAGTCGGTCTTGAAAGAGGGCCATCTCTACATCAACGTATTACGTCGGCTCTTCGGTATCGGGGAGGAGTAAATGACAGGGTATAGGGGATAGGGTGTAGGGTGAAAGTGGGAACGAGAGTTGTCTCAAAGGATCAGCGGATATGCGTAACCATTCGGTGAAGCTGGGGACGCGGGGAAGTCCGCTGGCGTTGTGCCAGGCAGGGCTGGTGACGGAAGAGCTGCGACGGCGATGGCCCGATCTTGAAGTTACCATCGTTCCTATCAAGACCTCCGGTGACAAGTTCCTCGATGTAGCCCTTTCGCAGGTGGGCGGGAAGGGTCTCTTTGTGAAGGAGATCGAGGAGGCCCTGCTCGATAACCGGATCGACCTCGCGGTCCACAGTATGAAAGATCTGCCTGCTGAGTTGGCGCCAGGCCTCCGGGTAGGGCCCGTCATGCGCCGTGAAGATCCGCTTGATGCGCTCATTGCGAGGAACGGCCTTCGGTTCACAGACCTGCCTCATGGAGCCAGAATCGGTACCAGCAGCCTCCGCCGACAGGTCCAACTCCTCCATCGTCGCCCCGACCTCCAGATCGTTCCCCTCCGCGGCAATGTGCAGACGCGACTGAACAAGCTGGAGACGCTCAACCTCGAGGCCGTGGTCCTGGCCGCCGCGGGCCTTATCCGCTTAGGGCTACAGGATCGGATTACTGAGCGCTTACAGCCGGGTGTGTGCCTGCCGGCGATCGGCCAGGGAGCGCTGGCGATCGAGATCCGGGAGGACGATCAGCGAACGGCCGAGCGTGTGGAGACGCTCGATCATCGTGAAACCAGGCAGGCTACGATGGCGGAACGTGCCTTCCTGCGGCGCCTGGGTGGAAGCTGCGTGACCCCGATCGCCGCCTTCGGCCAGCTTGAGGGCGAGACGCTCGTGCTGACCGGTATGGTCGCCGGTCTGGATGGTAAGCGACTGCTCAGGCAGACCGTTGTGGGGGAGGCCGGCGCGCCTGAGCAGGTGGGGCAGACGCTGGCGGATCGACTGCTTTCAATGGGAGCGGGTGAGATCATTCGAGAGGTGAATGCCCAGCTTTCAGAGAAGCGCGGATAATGGGGAAGGTATATCTCATTGGCGCCGGGCCGGGTGATCCCGGCCTTTTTACGTTGCGTGGCGTCGCGTGTCTTCGTGAGGCCGATGTGATCGTGTATGACTACCTCGCCAACCCGCGTCTCCTGTCCTATGCCAAGCCTAATGCCGAGCTGATCTATGTCGGCAAGAAGGGTGGTAACGCCGATGCGGCCACACAGGTGGAGATCGACCGTCTGCTGATCGAGAGGGCTCTGGCCGGAAAGGTGGTGGCGCGGCTGAAAGGGGGCGACCCGTTCATTTTTGGGCGGGGCGGCGAAGAAGGGGAGGAGCTATTTGAGGCAGGTATTCCCTTCGAGGTTGTTCCAGGGATCACTTCGGCCATAGCCGTACCGGCCTATGCAGGCATCCCGCTGACTCACCGTGATTACGCCTCGACAGTCGCCATCCTGACCGGACACGAGGATCCTTCGAAGCAGACGTCGGTAATCGATTGGGAGAAGGTGGCGACCGGCATCGGAACGTTGGTGTTCCTGATGGGCTGCAGCAATCTTCCAACCATTGTCGATAAGCTCCTTGGGTGTGGTCGGTCCAAAGAGACGCCCGCTGCCGTCATGCACTGGGGTACCAAGCCCGAGCAGGAGACTGTCGCCGGCACGCTCGAGAACATCGTGGCGCTTGCCCAGATGCGCGGGCTGGGGCCGCCCGCTGTCCTTGTCGTCGGCGATGTCGTCCGGCTTCGTGAGCGGCTGAACTGGTTCGAGCGGCGGCCGCTGTTCGGGAAGCGGATCCTTGTGACCAGGACCCGTGAGCAGGCGGGCCGGTTTGCCGAACTGCTGGAAGGACAGGGCGCGGAGGTTGTGGGGGTCCCGCTTATCGAGATTGCGCCGCCCGAAAGCTGGCAACCTGTGGACCAAGCCATCGAGCGGCTTGAGACCTATAGGTGGGTGATCTTTACCAGTGCGAATGGCGTCGAGGCGTTTTTCCGTCGGCTACGGGAGCTTCGTCAGGATGCCAGACGCCTGGGAGCCGCCAGGATCTGCGCCATCGGGTCTGCAACTGCCGATACTCTTGAAGGACACAATATTATCCCCGATGTTGTCCCGGCCGAATTCCGCGCAGAAGGGATCATCGAGGCGCTGAAGCCGTATGATCTGCGCGGCGAGAAAATTTTGTTGCCGCGGGCCGAAGTCGCACGGGATCTGTTGCCGAAGGAGCTCGAACAACGTGGCGCAACCGTTGAGGTTGTGCCCGTCTATAGGACAGTAAAATCAAATAGTTCTATAGAAAGCTTAAAGTCGCTTCTCATGGATCGGAAGATCGACCTTATCACCTTCACCAGCTCCTCTACCGTCACCAACTTTGCGGAGGCGCTGGCGCAGGAAGACCTCAAAGCGCTTTGCGAAGGGGTACGAGTCGCGTGCATCGGCCCCATCACGAAAGAGACAGCCGAGCGCTTCGGTTTGCCGATTGATATTGTTCCAGCGCGCTACACGATTCCATCCCTGGTTGACGCCATCGTCCAGTATTTTCGAACATCATCCGCGGGATAGCGCCAGCATAGGAGATCCTGATATTCCTTAGGAGACAGCATTCATGTAGGTCGGGTTAGCGCAGCGTAACCCGACAATATTCTGAAAGCTGATGGCCGAAAGCTGACAGCTTCTAGGGAACCACATGGGAGGATCGATTGGCCAAACGAAGTGACAGCGCGATTATGTTGTTGGTGATCCTCATATTGGGTGCATTGATCGGTACCGTCATAGGAGAGGTCATCGCGACCGTCGCACCCGGCGGGACACTGGAAAAGATTTTCAGCAAGGGGATCCATCCCGGTCTCTCCCCGCCCGCAACCCTCGACCTGAAGATACTGAGTCTTTCCTTCGGTTTCACCGTGAAAATCAATCTCTCAAGCCTGCTGGGCATCGGCCTGGCCCTCTTGCTCTATCGGAAACTGTGATCATCCTGGCCTCTGCCTCTCCCCGGCGAGAGGCGCTGCTGCAGACGCTGTGGGTCGAGCATCGGATCATTCCCAGCTTGGTTGACGAGGAGGGGCCGTTCGATGGGACGACGGTCGGCTGCGCGGAGACGTTGGCCCTTCGAAAGGCGGCCGAGGTGGTAGCTCGGATACGGGAGGGGTTGGTGCTTGGCGCAGACACTATCGTCGAATGTGACGGTCGCCCGCTGGGTAAACCGAAAGATCAGGACGAGGCCCGCGGGTTTCTGCGCCTGTTGAGCGATCGAAGTCATCTGGTAGTAACGGGGCTCGCCCTAGTGCAGGCTGGCGATGGCCGAACAGAGATCGGACACGAGGTGACCGAGGTGCGGATGCGAGCCTTGACGAATATGGAGATCGACGCCTATGTGCAGACGGATGAGCCGTTCGATAAGGCCGGCGGCTACGCGATCCAGGGGGCTGCCGAGACCTTCATTGAGGGGATCAAAGGAAGTTTCACCAACGTAGTTGGCCTCCCGCTCGGCAGGCTGCGCACGCTCCTCCTGCGGTTTGGCATCGATCCGCTCCATCGACAGGTCTGAGAAGATCCCTTCCCCCCTTGAGAAATGTACAGACCAGAGTCAAGGGTAACAGGTGTTCGGGGACATGGGCTACACGTTCCGGCGTTTCAGTCTACCATGCGCGTTCTCGATGCACATGTGTCGTTCATACAGTCGGCCGAGTGTGAGCGGGCCGAAGTAGACGTTCCAGATGCCACCGTCGATTTCTTCCAGACCCACATACTCTCCCGGAGGGTTGGAAATACTTCGCATGTCTCCCCCGCCTGCGCGAACCTAACCGCCGGTCAGCGGCGCGTTCGACATCAGATCCTCTCCGGTTGTTGGAGTGATTGACAACACCACTATATGTCGGTATTCTCTCCAACATGAAGGCAGTGCCCCTGTTTCGTCGCCGAGTCGTTGTTGCCGTCGACGCATTCGTCGAGATGGTGATTTGGCAAGTTCCGGAACCGGTTCCGCCGTCGACGCATGAATTGAAGTACCGGCTGGCCTATGTCGTTGGTGGGAAATGCGTGTTGCGTTATGACAACGAGCGAGGAACAGGTGATCACCGACACACCGAAGCAGTCCAAGAGCCTTACAACTTTTCTACGTCGGATCAACTGATGGCCGATTTCGAATCGGACGTTGCGAGGTGGAATCATGAACACGGTCGTTCTTGAAGTTCGGTCTCTCAAGGGCACGTTGGCCGATGCCGCAAGTACAATGAAAACTAGGCGCGCGGAGCGCGAGGCGCGCATCAGCTTCGCGACACCAGAGATGCTCTGGGAGGTGCTGACGGCCAAGCGCTGGGGGCTTCTCAAAGCCCTGTGCGGGGCCGGCCCCGTGTCGATCCGCGAGGCTGCGCGTCGGGTTGGGCGCGATGTGAAAGCCGTCCATGGCGACGTAACGGCGCTACTGGAGGCTGGGGTGCTGAGCCGCGCACCCGATGGGCGCATCGAGTTTCCGTTCGATGCTGTGAAAGTAGAGTTCCTGCTGCGAGCGGCATAAGCCGGAGGCGGCTGGTGCCGAACAAAGGCTTCAACCGGCACCCAAATAGCGGCGCTTACTGGTTGTGTGCCGATTAGCTCAATGTTAGCCCTGAGGTGGAGAATGCGGTATAGTTGTAACCAAGCAAGGAGAACACCATGACAACCGTGGAGACGATCGAGCGCCGTTAGGCGCGAAAGAGGCAGATAGGGTGACTGCGACGAACCACAACACGTTCACGTGGAGCGAGACGATAGAATCGCGAAGTTCTGGCTCGATCCCATTCGGTTACAAGGCAGCGGTGGTGTTTCGCGCGCCGAGATTGCACGTATTGAAAAGCTGGTGAGCAATCACCGGATCGAACTTACGGAGGCGTGGAATGAGTACTTCGGCCGTTGAGTTGGAAATCCCATTTGCGGAGGACGTTACTGTGTCCGACGACACGCTGTCCGTCGACTTACGTGACGGGCGGAGCATCTCTGTTCCACTCGCGTGGTATCCACGATTGTTGCATGCATCATCGGCTGAGCGAAAGCGCTGGCGCCTGATCGGCCGAGGCGTGGGAATCCATTGGGATGATCTCGACGAGGACGTCAGCATTGAGGGCTTGCTGGCAGGGAAGCCATCGGGAGAGAGCCAAGCGTCTTTCAGCAGATGGCTTGCCAAACGGTCATCGCGTCCAACAACGCGCTCAGCGCGGACGCGCGAAAAGGCGCCGCGTGTCGGTTAGCGCGGCCATGTGCCCGGTATCCGGGATGAACTCGCGGCCGGCGCACTAGGAGAAGGCCCCGGTTGGGATGTACGCATTCGCTTCGCACGAGTTGCGGGTGATCCAAAGAATAGTTGAAGATCATCGGGACGATTTTCTGGAGGCTTGGAATGAGCACACAGGCGATTGAAGTCCACCCATTGGCGCAGCAGGTGAGTTTCACGGATAGCGACATGGTTGTTGCGCTGGTTGATGGTCGTACTGTCTCAGTGCCGATCATATCGTTTTCTAGACTAGCGAGTGCATCGAGACAGCAATTGGAGAACTACGAGATCCTGGCAGACGGTGAGGGTATTCACTGGCCGGATGTCGATGAGGACTTAAGCGTCGCGGGTCTGCTCCGCGGCACCCACTGAACTCACACAGCTATGGTGAATCGGATCGACACGAAGCAGGAATATATCCTCGGCATCACTGGGGCGAGCGGGGCTGTTCTAGGCATTCGCACGCTCGAAGTGCTCTGCGAGCTTGG
>JACPQW010000150.1 GCA_016190285.1 Candidatus Methylomirabilis oxygeniifera | reverse complement strand
CGGCAAGGGTATCTCGACCCGCTTCCGAAAGTTTGTCGGCCCCAAGATCTTTACCATCGATCTGACCACACTTGACGAGGTCGATTGCCTGCAGCGGCCGGTGGGCGTCATCAAGGAGGCCCAGGAGCTGGCGGCCGAGGCGTATGGGGCCGATCATTCCTTCTTTTTGATCAACGGCACCACCGGCGGCAATCATGCGATGATCCTGTCGACCGCCAGCCCTGGCGACGAGATCCTGATCGCGAGGAATGCGCATAAATCGATTCTGACCGGGATTATCCTGAGCGGCGCGACACCGCGGTTCTTCCTGCCGACCTTCGACCGGGAGTTGGGGATGCTGTTAAACGTGACGGTCGAAGAGGTCGGACGCACCATGGCGCAGTATCCGAATGCCAAAATCCTCTCCCTGACCAGTCCCAATTACTACGGCGTGACGGCCGACTTGCGCGCGATCGTCTCCATGGCCAAGCGTCGAGGGATCCTGGTGCTGGTGGATGAGGCCCACGGTCCTCATCTCCATTTTCACCAGGCGCTGCCCACGTCGGCGCTCGATGCCGGCGCCGATCTGTGTGTTCAGTCCACCCACAAGATTCTGGGAGGGATGACCCAATCCTCCATGCTGCATCTCAAGGGTCCGGACATCGATCACCCCAGGGTTGTGAAGCTGCTGCTGCTGCTGCAGAGCACCAGCCCTTCTTATATTCTGATGGCGTCGTTGGATCTGGCCAGAATGCAGATGGCGACCGAGGGGGAAAAACTCCTCGGCAAAGCCATCGATTTGGCGAAAGACGCGCGAGACCGTATCAATCGGATTTCCGGTTTGTCCTGCTTCGATGAGCCCGATCTGCGCGGTCGTGATTTCTTCCTGGATGTGACGAAACTCACCATCTGCGTGAAGGAACTGGGTCTCAGCGGCTTCGAGGTCTCTGCCATCCTGAACGCCGAGTTCGGCATACAGGTGGAGATGGCCGATCTGTTCAATATTCTGGTGATCGTCAGTATCGGAGACAGAAGGGACGACCTGGATCGACTGGTCATGGCGCTGGACAGCGTGGCCGGGCGCGGCGCCAGGCCTTCAGGCGCGCGAACCATTCCGTTCCAGCTTCCGCCTCTGGGTCAGCAGTGCCATCTGCCGCCGCGGGATGCGTTCTTTGCCCCTTCGGAGTATCTGCCGCTTGCGAAGGCGGAAGGGCGCATCAGCGCCGACATTATCACCATCTACCCCCCGGGAGTGCCCGTCCTTGTGCCCGGCGAAGAGGTCGGATCTTCGGCTATCGACTACCTGCGCTCACTCGCCTCCTATGGCGCAAGGATTGACGGGGTCCTGGAGTTGGATGAACCACAGATTCGCGTCTTGCGCGATTAAGCCCGTCCTCTTGAACTTTTCCATTGCTTTTTCAGTTCCTTTTCCGTATATTTTGCCGGCCGATGGTTCCCTGGACGTTGCCTTTCATGGAAGAGACGGATAAGACATCATGAAAAAAAACGTAACATGGAAGATTCTCTCCCTTCTGTTGGTGACGGTGATAGCCGGCTACTATCTGTTTCCCACGATTTCCGGCCGGTCGTCACTCCCCTCGCTATTGCCGCCGTTACTACCGCGGGCTGAGCGACTTAATCTTGGCCTCGACCTGCAAGGGGGGATGCACCTGGTTCTGGAGGTGGTTGCCGAGAAGGCCGTAGAAAACACGATTGATCGGTTGATTGCCGAATTGCGTCGGGAAACCGACAAGGCAAATATCCCTGTTGAGCAGATGACTCGCGAGGGGATCGACCGGATCAGGATCAAGCTACAGGCAACAGAAGGTCTGGAAGGCGTACGCCGTATCCTGAAAAACTACAGCAACCTGCAACAGTCCGGCGGCTCTGGTCCGACTGAACTGATTCTGAGTCTCGCCTCCGGTGAAATGAAGCGGATGCAGGAATCTGCTGTCCGGCAAAGTCTGGAAACCATCCGAAATCGTATTGATCAGTTCGGGGTGGCCGAGCCTCACATCGTACAGGAAGGGGACCGGCGGATCGTGGTCCAGCTCCCCGGCATTAAGGATCCGCAGCGGGCCATCAATCTGATCGGCAAGACCGCCCTCCTGGAGTTTAAAGTGGTGACGGAAGATGCGAATCTTGCTGAAGCCGTGGCGGGGAAGGTTCCGGAGAGTGACCAGCTTCTCTATCTACGCAGGGCGGACGAGCAGCAAAAGATAAACAAGGTTCCCATTGTTGTGCAGAAGCGGGCTGTTTTAACCGGCGATCTGCTCACCTCAGCCCAGGTACAGATCGACAGCCAAACCAACCAGCCGGTGGTCTCCATAGAGTTTGATCGAGAAGGTACGAGACTTTTCGGCGAGGCCACAGCAGCCAATGTGGGCCGACGTCTGGCCATCGTCCTGGATGACACTATCTACTCGGCCCCGGTCATCCGGGAAAAAATTCTGGGCGGCAAGGCCCAGATCTCCGGAAGCTTCACCATGGAGGAGGCCAGGGATCTGGCGATCGTGTTACGGGCCGGCGCGCTTCCCGCGCCCGTCAACATCATTTCAAATCTGACGGTTGGCCCGTCGCTTGGTCTGGACTCTATTCAAAAAGGTGTACAAGCGGCTATTCTGGGCGGCGCCCTCGTTATTGTCTTCATGGCAATCTACTACAAGCTGTCCGGAGTGATCGCCAACCTTGCGCTGATTTTGAACCTCATCTGGCTGGTGGGGGCGTTGGCCAGTCTTAGGGCTACGCTGACGTTACCTGGCATTGCGGGCATCATCCTCGGGATCGGGATGGCGGTAGACTCGAACGTGCTGATCTTGGAGCGGATTCGCGAAGAGCTCCGATCAGGAAAGCCGGTCCGGTCGGCTATTGATGGGGGATACGACAAAGCATTCCTCACTATTATCGACTCTCATGTGACGACGCTGATTACCGCGCTTGCGTTGTTTTTATTCGGGACAGGGCCGGTGAAAGGGTTTGCGATCACACTAAGCCTGGGGGTGATCTTCAACCTGGTGACGGCCTTGACGGGAACCAGAGTGGTCTACGATTGGATGACCCAGCGGTGGAACCTCAAGACCCTTAGTATCTAGGAAAGGAAGCGCTCAGCTATCAGCAGTCAGCTTTCAGCTATCAGGAAGAGCACCTGGCTGCCTGCTGACCACTAATCGCTGAGTGCTTACTGCTGCTTTATGATTGAGATTCTCGGCAAGACAAAGATCGATTTCGTTGCCCGGCGGAGGATTGCGTTTGTGGTGTCGTCCGTTCTGTGCCTCCTCGGAGTGATTTCGATCATTCAGATCGGACGCGGCGCGGCGAATCTCGGAATCGACTTTGCCGGAGGCACCTCTGTTCAACTGAAGTTCAACAAGCCGGTGGATCTTGGCCAGGTCAGGACGTTGCTGGCGGAGAACGGCCTGAAGGACAGTGAGCCCCAGCAGTTCGCCGGAGGAGACCGTATCATGGTCCGCCTGAAGCGGGCGGAAGGTAGTCAGGTCGGCATGGCTCAGCGAGTGCAGGACATCTTTGCCAAAGGGTTGCCCGACAATCCGTTCGTCGTGGAAGGAACGAATGAGGTCGGACCGGCCATCGGGAAGGACCTCCAAAAAGCCGCCTTGTGGGCTATCGCCATTTCCATCCTCGGCATCATCGCCTATATCGCCTGGCGCTTCGAGTTCAAGTTCGGGGTGGCTGCGGCCATCGCCACCCTCCATGATGTATTAGCCGTTCTAGGGTTGTTTATGATATTGAATCGGGAGATTACCCTCCTGATCATTACCGCGTTGCTCACCCTCGCCGGCTATTCGCTGACCGACACCGTGGTCGTCTTCGACCGGATCAGGGAGAATCTTCGAGACCGACGAAAAGAATCGCTGGGAGAGGTCATCAATCAGAGCATCAATGAGGTATTGAGCCGAACGACCGTGACGTCGCTGACGGTCCTCCTGGTTTTACTGGCCCTCTTTCTGCTGGGCGGAGAGGTACTCCACGATTTCTCTCTCGCGCTGATCGCCGGGGTCTGTGTCGGCACCTACTCTTCCTGGTTTGTGGCATCTCCCATTGTCTATGAGTGGCGTATACGGGAGCATGCCAGAGTGAAAACTCCCGTCAAGGCCAAAGCCAAGGGATAAACGTCGGGTGCCGCCCCCCGTTTGGGGTTTGCCTCCTCTTTTCTCCTTGACAACCCATTTCGCCATAAGGTAATAGCTCTAATATAGCCCAGATCAATCAAGTCGGTTGTCGGTTCTGAGTGCCGAGGTCTGTGTTTCAAGTACCAGACCTGCGGCTGTTGAAAGTGGCAACGAAGATCTGGGGCGGCCTTTCAGCCTGGAATCTGGAGCCCGGAATATGGAACCTGGAACCTCTCATTCGCATCGGGAGATGGCCGAGGCGATATTCCGTGAGAGCGCCGGGCTTAAGCTCGCCTTTCTGGAAGGTCACCTGGACTTGGTGGCTCGGGCTGCCATAGCCATCGCGGGGGCCTTGCGGGCCGGACGGAAGGTGTTGGTCTTCGGCAATGGTGGGAGCGCGGCTGACGCCCAGCATCTTGCGGGTGAGTTGGTGAACCGGTTCCTGCTGGACCGACCGGCGCTGCCCGCCATCGCGCTGACCACCGACGGCTCGATTCTCACCAGTATCAGCAACGATCGGGGCTATGCTCAGATCTTTGCCCGTCAGGTCGAAGCGCTGGGTTCAGCCGGCGATGTGGCCATCGGGATCAGTACGAGTGGCCGGTCTTCCAGTGTCGTGTGTGGGATTGAAACGGCGGGCAAGTTGCAACTCTGTACCGTCGCGTTCACCGGCGGGGATGGGGGAAAGCTCGCCGGGTTGGCAGACTATGCATTCGTGGTCCCCTCTCGATCAACACCCAGAATTCAGGAGGTCCACGCAACGCTCGGTCATGCCCTCTGTCAACTGGTTGAGACTGAGCTGTTCGGTGTGTGGTAGGTAAGGGGGAGCCCGTGAAAAACGGCAAGAGGTGGATCGCTCTCATCACGCTGAATGTCCTCTTCACTACCGCTATGCCGGCTTGGGCGAGGTCTTCGCGTCCCGCAAGGAGTCGGGAAGATCTTACCCTCTCATCGACATCCGGCCTTTCCGCCCGGAGCACGCAGGCAAATCGCACGCAGAGAGATCACCCGTCAGACGTACCTGCGTCGATACGACAGACGGGCCGTTGGGGCGTTCCATCTGATCTCAACTGGTTTGTGAACGAGCCTGAGGCGTTAAGCGCATCGTCAGCGCTATTGATGGATGCCGATACGGGCGCGATCCTGTTTGCCAGGCATCATATGGAGCGGCGTTCCCCGGCCAGCACGACAAAGATCATGACGGCGCTTCTCATTCTGGAGGAGGGGCGGCTGGACGATAAAGTGCTGATCAGTGAGCGGGCGGCCGCCGTTTCGGGAACCGGATTGGGGCTAAGGCGCGGCCAGCGGGTTGTGCTCAGAGACCTGTTGTGGGCGGTCCTGCTCAAATCCGCGAACGATGCCGCGTTGGCGGCAGCCGAGCATGTCGGGGGGAGCGAAGAACAATTTGTGGCCAGGATGAATGCGAAGGCGGCTTCTCTCGGGATGCAGGGAACGCAATTCAGCAATCCCCACGGACTGGATCACCCGGACCACTACTCGACCGCCTTTGACCTGGCGATCCTCGCCCGTCAGGCCCTGCATAATCCGACATTCGCCCGTATGGTACAGACCCGTGAAGCGCAAGTCGCCATCCTGACGGGGCGGAACGGAAGCGTCGTGAAGCGGAGGGTGATCCGAACGCACAATCAGCTTCTCGGACAGTTCTCCGGTGCGGACGGCGTCAAGACCGGCTATACCTCGCTGGCAGGTCGCTGCCTTGTGGCGTCAGCGACGCGTGGCGACCATCAACTGATCGCTGTGCTCCTCAACGACTCTCGGCGGTGGGTTGAGGCCGCAGCGCTGCTGGAATACGGTTTCGCCGCTCTTGGCGGGCGGGTGTCCAGCGTTGGGGTTTCCAATGGGGGCTCCGTCGATATGCTAAAAGGCGAGGGGGGCTGATACCGCCTCCTCGTTGTTTGCCTGCAACTCCTCTGATCTCAGGGTGTAGGGTATAGGGTATAGGGTATAGGACAAGGCAACCCCGAAATATCACTACTTCCTCAACCCTGGATCCTTCACCCTCCATCGTGATCCCTACACCCTAAAGATACCCTTCACCCGACACCCTGCGCCGATACGCTGAGGGGGGCATTTGATAATGACCAGTACCGACGGACGTCTTGCAGAGCAAGATGCCTGGCTGGCGCTCGCTCTGATTCCCGAGGTTGGCTCAGCGACGTTTTACCGCCTGAGGGAGGCGCTTGGTTCAGTTGAGGCCGTACTCAGAGCAAACAGGGAGGCGCTCGCGCAGGTTCCAGGTATCAGTCGGCAGGTTGCGCAAGCCATTGCGTCCTTTCCGTGGCGGGATACCCTTGATCGGGAACTGCGAGTCATCGAGACGAGAGGTCTTAGCCTGAGACGGTTCGGTGACGAGGGCTATCCCGAACTGCTGGCAGCCATCCATTCCCCACCGCCGGTCCTCTATCTGCGGGGGATGATGAGATCGGAGGATCGGGTGGCTGTTGCCATTGTCGGTTCCCGAACGGCGAGCCCGTATGGCGCCGCGATAGCTGAGCAGATCAGCGGGGAACTCGCGCAGCGCGGGGTGACAATTGTCAGCGGAATGGCCCGCGGGATCGATGCGGCAGCGCATCGAGGGTCGCTGCGCGCCGGCGGCCGGACCCTCGCCGTGCTGGGGTGCGGAGTAGGGGTGACCTACCCTCCGGAGCACGCAGAGCTCGCCGACCAGATTGCCGCACAGGGCGCCCTGATCAGCGAGTTTCCGATCTTTACGCCGCCAAAGCCGAGCCACTTCCCGCGGCGTAACCGGATCATCAGCGGCCTGGCGCGCGGTGTTGTCGTGATTGAAGCCGGGCTTGACAGCGGGGCATTGATTACCGCGAATTACGCACTCGAGCAGGGACGCGACGTCTTCGCGGTTCCCGGGCAGGTGACATCCCGCTTCAGTCGCGGGTGTCACCAGCTTATCAAAGCAGGCGCGAAACTGACGGAGGGTTGGGAGGATATCTGGGAGGATATTGAGCCACAGGTGGCTCCCGGCGCACAGACCATACTGGATCTGACCGCCGTGAGGAGTCCGCTTGAGCCGGAAGAAGTTCTGATTGTCGATACCCTGGAGGCCGGACCGATGCAGATCGATGACCTGATCGGCCGGACTCAGCTTCCGGCAGGACAGATGGCCTCACTGCTGCTATCATTGATGCTCAAGGGTATAATCGAGGAGCTACCGGGGAAGTGCTTTGCCAAGCGGCTTCGACCGCCGAAAGGCAGGGTCTAGGGTACAGGGGATAGGGTATAGCGTGGAGAGTGTGGAGTACAGGGTAAGATGGTACAGGGCTATTTCATTAGTCTTTTACCCTATACCCTAAACCCTATACCCTGTCTTTAAAGGGAGGAAACAGAGAGCGTGCCAAAGTCATTGGTAGTTGTCGAGTCGCCTGCGAAGGCCAAAACGATCGAGAAATATCTCGGTAAGGAGTTCGTTGTAACGGCCTCGATGGGCCATGTCCGCGATCTGCCGGCCAAGTCGCTGAGTATTGACATCGCGCGCGACTTCGCCCCGCAGTATGAAAT
>JACPQW010000160.1 GCA_016190285.1 Candidatus Methylomirabilis oxygeniifera | reverse complement strand
GCCGAGGGATAACCAATGGTAAGGATCGCGATCAACGGCTTCGGACGAATCGGCCGGCTGGCGTTTCGAGCGGCGTGGGGGCAGAAGGGGGCGCTTGATCTGGTGGCCATCAACGATCCGGCCGGCGCCCGCACGGACGCCTTGTTGCTGGAATTCGACTCGAACTACGGGGCCTTTCCTGCAAAGGTCGAGAGCGACGAAGGCAGTATGCGGGTCGATGGAAAGCGGATTGTGGTCTTCCGGGAGCGCGATTGGACCAAGCTCAACTGGTCGGATGTGGGCGCCGATATCGTGCTGGAGTGTAGCGGCCGGGGGACGAACCGGCCGGAGGCCGAAAAGCATCTCGCGGCGGGGGCGAAACGGGTGCTGATCTCCGCCCCAGGGAAGAACGACGATCTGACGGTCGTGATGGGGGTTAATGAAGAACGGTACGATCCGGGGCAACACCAGATTATCTCAAATGGGTCGTGCACAACCAACTGCCTCGCGCCGGTCGCGAAGGTCCTCCTTGATGCGTTCGGCATCCAATGGGGGTTCATGAGCACGGTGCACAGCTATACCAATTCGCAGGCGATTCATGATCGCGGGGCGGAAGACGTAAGGGAGTCGAGGGCTGCCGCCCTCAATATCATCCCGACCGACACCGGTGCTGCCAGAGCGCTCGTCAAGGTGATCCCGGAGCTGGCCGGTCGCTTCAACGGGATGGCCTACCGGGTGCCGACGCCCACAGTGTCCGTGATCGATCTTGTCGCGGAGCTTGGTTGTGATGTCACCCCTGAAACGGTAAATGCCGCGTTCCGAACCGCGACCACGGGACGGTTGCGCGGGATCCTGGAGGTGTGCGATCGGCCGCTGGTCTCAATGGACTTCAAGGGTAATCCGCATTCTTCCATCGTGGACGCCCTTATGACGCTGGTCCTGAAGGACCGGATTGTGAAGGTCGTGGCGTGGTATGACAACGAGTGGGGGTATTCGTGTCGGATGGCGGATTTGGCTGCGTACGTGGCTGCTCAAGATCTCAAACGTGATCAGCAACGGCTCTGGGGCGTTGGGAAGGACGCAAGGCCATCATAATAAAGGGTAAAGGCGAGAAGGAGAAACACTTGCACATTCTATACCCTACACCCTAAACCCTATACCCTAGAAATGGGGGGATCAGTGAAAAACGTTCAGGAATCGCTCGACCAGTTGTGCATCAATACCGTTAGAACGCTGGCTATGGACGGGGTCCAAAAGGCGAACTCCGGGCATCCTGGGCTGCCGATGGGGGCCGCCGCCATGGCCTACACTCTTTGGACGCGCGCGCTCAGACATAATCCGACCGATCCGTCGTGGCCGAATCGCGATCGGTTTATTCTGTCGCCTGGTCATGGTTGCATGCTGCTGTATTGTCTCCTTCATCTGACCGGCTACGACCTCTCTCTCGATGAAATCAAGCAGTTCCGCCAGTGGGGCAGCCGAACCCCAGGGCATTCGGAGCATGGCATGACACCCGGTGTGGAGACGACGACGGGCCCCCTTGGCCAGGGTTTCGGCAACGGCGTCGGGATGGCGATTGCCGAGCGATTTCTGGCTCATCACTTCAACCGACCGGGTTACCCGATTATTGACCATTACACGTATGCCATCGTA
The DNA here is from genome assembly GCA_016190285.1 of Candidatus Methylomirabilis oxygeniifera. Taxonomy (GTDB): domain Bacteria; phylum Methylomirabilota; class Methylomirabilia; order Methylomirabilales; family Methylomirabilaceae; genus Methylomirabilis; species Methylomirabilis oxyfera_D. Next base: position 11,579 of record JACPQW010000160.1, on the reverse strand, counting down.
AGCGACGGCGACCTCATGGAAGGAATCTCCTCTGAGGCGGCCTCGCTTGCCGGTCACCTTGGCTTGGGAAAGCTCATCTACCTATACGACGACAACCGGATCACCATTGACGGCAGCACCGACATGGCCTTTACTGAAAATGTCGGACAACGCTTTGAGGCCTACGGGTGGCATGTCCAGCGAGTGGATGGAAACGATGTCAAGATGATCGAGGCTGCGCTGAGCGCCGCCCAGGCCGCGCACGATCGCCCGTCGCTGATTATTGCCAGGACCCACATCGCCTATGGCAGCCCGAATAAGCAGGATACGTCAGAGGCGCACGGGTCGCCTCTGGGAGACGATGAGATACGGCTGACCAAGGAGGCGTTGGGCTGGCCGCTGGAGCCCACATTCTATATCCCTGATGAGGCGCTGGCTCACTTTCGAGAGGCCCTGCAGCGAGGTCGTACCTGGGAAGCAGAGTGGCAAACCGGATTCGATGCCTATGCTGCCGCGCATCCCGAACTTGCCGAAGAATGGAACAGGGTGATGAGTGGGCAGCTCCCTGAGGGTTGGGCCGAGAAGATCCCGGTCTTCACCCCTGTCGGTGGGAGCCTGGCGACCCGTGAGGCCTCCGGTAAGGTGCTCAATGCGATTGCCTCATCCCTGCCGACCCTCATCGGCGGCTCGGCCGACTTGACCCCGTCGAACAATACCTACCTAAAAGGAGACGGCGACTTCCAGAGGTCAAACCCAGGAGGCCGGAACTTTCACTTTGGCGTTCGAGAGCACGCGATGGGTTCGATCCTCAACGGTATGGCACTGCACCAGGGGGTGATCCCGTATGGGGGCACCTTCCTCGTCTTTTCCGACTACATGCGCCCCGCAATCCGGGTGGCTGCGCTGTCGCATATCCGTGTGATCTATGTCTTTACCCATGACAGTATCGGCTTGGGCGAAGATGGTCCTACCCACCAGCCGATTGAGCATTTGTCGTCCCTTCGGGCCATACCCAACCTCACTGTCATCCGCCCTGCCGACGCGACAGAAACGGCGGTCGCCTGGCGCGCCGCCCTGGAACACCGTAGCGGACCCGTGGTGCTGGCGCTGACCAGACAGAAGCTCCCGATTCTCGACCGGACGAAATTCCCGCCCGCCGAACTGCTTCTGAAGGGAGCGTATATCCTGGCCGATGCCGACCAAGGTCGTCCACGCGTCATTCTCATCGCGACCGGGTCGGAGGTACACCTGGCCATGGAGGCGTGGGGACGACTGGCCGACGAAGGCATTCCTGCTCGCGTCGTCAGTATGCCGAGTTGGGAACTGTTTGATCGGCAGCCGGAGGCGTATCGGAACGAGGTGCTTCCCCCGGCGGTGACCGCCCGTCTTGCCATTGAGACCGGCTCTCCGCACGGTTGGCACCGCTACGTCGGTCTGGGCGGAGGGGTGATCGGCATGACACGCTTTGGAGCCTCAGCCCCGTATCAGGTCCTCTTGCAGCAATTCGGCTTTACGGCCGAGCATGTCGTATCCCGAGCCATGGAACTCCTGGCATGAACCTCGCTAAAGGGGCAAGAGCAGAACTATACTAAACTAACCCCTATACCCTAAACCCTAGCCAAGGGAGGGAAACCATACTATGACCGAGCTAATGGATCGAAACCTGGCTCTCGAGCTCAGCAGGGTCACAGAGGCTGCCGCCTTGGCGGCGGCTCGACTGATGGGCAGACGCGACCGTGATGCCGCTGATCAGGCCGCCGTTGACGCGATGCGCTATGCCCTGAGTTCGTTGGACATTGACGGCACGGTGGTCATTGGGGAGGGCCAAAAAGGACCGGTCCCTATGCTGCAGGTGGGAGAGCGGGTTTGCACAGGCTCCGCTCCGGCTCTTGATGTCGCCGTAGATCCGATTGACGGCGTCACGCTCCTTGCCAACGGCCGACCGGGCGCGATCTCTGTTGCTGCGCTCGCCGATCGGAATACGCTGTTTTCCACGCAGCTTGCCTACATGGATAAGATTGTTGTCGGGCCTCGGGCCGCAGGCGCGATCAATATCAACGCGCCCGTCAAAGAGAACCTGCAACGGATTGCTCAGGCTGAGGGCCGGGAGGTTGATGACCTTACGGTGGTCATACTTGACCGACCACGCCACGAGCGCCTCATTAAAGAGGTGAAAGAGGCTGGAGCCCGGATCAAACTGATCAGTGAGGGGGACGTTGCCCCAGGTGTGATGGCGGCAATGGAGGAAGACACCGGGATCGATGTGCTCATGGGAACCGGGGGTTCTCCGGAGGCGGTACTTATTGCCTGCGCGTTGAAGTGTCTGGGCGGTCAGATGCAATGCAGGTTCTGGCCGAGAGATGAACAGGAACGGCAGATCCTCGAAGCGGAGGGTCACGATTTGGATCGCATCTTAACTGCCGATGACCTCTGCAAGGGAAGCAATGTGTTCGTGGCTATCACGGGTATCACGGACGGCGAGTTGCTCCGAGGGGTTCGCTATACGGGAGGTTATGCGCGAACAACCTCTCTCATGATGCGCTCTGTCTCCGGAGGGATACGATGGATGGAGGCAAGGCACGATCTGAAGCGCCTCAAAGAGATCGCCGGAACCCGCTACGAAGGCGTCAAGCACAAGCAGATACACCATTAGGAGAGAGGGTAGCTCCAGACCCACATAATAGAGAAGCAGACGCCTCAGCGTCCTATCGCTGGGGCGTTTTCTTTTTGTGAGGGATTGCGCCACCGGAGGGGCATACTCCCGATCATCGATTACCGACCCGATACCGGCCTCAGAATTCGCTTGCCCGATGGGGGTTCACACCCTACATTTCGAATAAGAGGGGGGACATTATTGGTTCGATAGTCTCCCGTGTCATTGCGAGGCGAAGCCGAAGCAATCTGACCCGAAGGGTCATTCCGAGTAAAGCGAGGAATCTCACCGGGATTGCTTCGCCTGCGGCTCGCACCGACACTGCGTGTCGGATTGCCGCGCTCCCGTTGGTCGCTCGCAATGACAGAGGGGGCGGGACCTTTATGCCCATGGGCGCATTGGTGGCGTATCGGGTAGGTTCGGCAAGAAAAAAAAGGGGGAGATCATGTTAAAAGCCAAAGAGTGCCCGGTCATTCCGGATGAAGACGTAGTGAAACGCCTGGAGCAGGAACTGCCAGGGTGGTACCTGGAGGGGCGATGGATCAGGAGGAAGTTCAATACCGACGGCTGGCCAACGACACTGATGTTGGTCAACACGATTGCCTATTTGGCTGAGGCCGCCTGGCATCACCCAGACCTGGAGGTCACATGGGGCAAGGTCTGGGTCAAGCTAAGGACCCATGCCGCCGGAGGGATCACCGAGAAGGACTTCACCCTTGCCAAGCAGATCGAGCAGTCCGTACTCTGGCGGCCAGGCGAGGGCTCTCCTCTTGACGGCACGCCAAACAAATGGGTTCGCGGCGGCAGTAGAGAGTAGGGCTCAAAAGTAATACGAGACCCCCAGCAGACCCATGACCGAATTGACGCCGACGTTGGGACTTCTCCGGCCTCCATTTGAGATATGATGTAAGCCCGCTTGCCCCACGATAGCCAGGTGATCGGTCAAGAAGTAATTGATTCCGGGTCCGCCCAGAATGGTAAAGTTGAACTGGCTGTTGAGGTCCCGTGGGACGTTTAGATCCACGTCGAGGATACCGACGCCGACCTCGAAGAACGGCACCCACCGAGTGCCCGTCACGAAATTGTAGCGGAAGAGGAAGCTTGCGCCACCTCCAACCTCTGTTTCCGGGTTTGTTGTCACGAGGAAGGTCGGCTGAAAGATCAGCTCCAGGCTCCCGCGAACCGGGAAAGGGCCATGGACATCGGTAATCGTATAGCCGATCTGGAAGAACACCGGGACAAATTGGACATCGGGCGCTCTATTGGCAAAGATCTTCACGGTGTCGGTACCACCGGCCTTTACTCCCAGGTGCAATGTTCCGGACTGGAATCCTTCTTCGGGGCGGAAGGTCGGTTTGTGCCCGCTTTCCGCTGCCGGGGGGCCCTCTGTGCCGGCGAAAGCGAGGGTGCGGACCGCAATGAGTTCAGTCTCCCGCCCCAGCGTAACTGCCTCTTGAGGGAGGATCTCAGCCCATGATACGGCAGGTGACAGGATTGCGAGCATAGCCAGCCAGATATACACCGGTATTCGTCTCAATCCGCTGATCATAAAGGTCTCCTCCGGGGTGCGAGTGACGTGGACGTTATGCCTCATGTATCCTTACCATATCTTTATCTTTGTGCGTTGTTTTTGGTTGGGGGTTTGGCGCGGTCGCTCTTCCGATAGATCAGCTTGATTTGATAGCTGATCGCCCGCGTACATGGCGATGGTTTCGTCTGCCTGCCCTTTATACGCTCCCACCCGATACAGACCAGTAGCCCGGTCTTCTCTTCGCACCGGTTGCTGATCATCCACTCCACTGCTTCCAGGATCTCGAACCCGCCGCCTTGGCAGTCGAGGTTTGAACAGGGAAGCAAGGGCTCGAATGCTCCGCCTGCCGCTTGCATTTAATGTGAGAAGGCACCGCTTTCTGTCGAAGGTTCGTCTCCGGGGCTGCGATACTCTTGCCATTCGACGGTCGCGGCTTCCACGGTCGGGAAGCGCTTGGCAGCATTGCGGGTTCGTGGCACGACCGTCAGTGAGCCCCAGCCCTGACGCGACGAGACTTCTGCGGGCTGGGCCCTGTTCGAAACTCCTGATTGATCGGCATCCCTCTGCGACACATCGGACAGTCCTTCGGGGTGTACGTGGGAAATTCTCGATCGACCAGCGCAAAAAGGGGGAATTTGAAATTCACCTTTCGCATTCGTCGCCAGAGTGTCCCAATCCCGCTCACCGTTCCGCCCAATAATTTGACCAGCTTGATGAGCCCCTTGACCGTCTCACCGGTGGTCATAATGTCTTCGACGATCAGCACTCTGGGGTTGCCGACGAAATACTGTCGGAACTCCCTCGGAAGCGTGACCTGACTGACGCCGGAGTCGTTGCGTTGCTTGTTGGCATAGATGAAGCGGGGTCGCAACGGATGGGCGCGCGCCACACAATGGCCCAGCAGCGAGGCACCGTAGCCGGTAGTCAGGATCAGATCGATCGGCTCTTCCGCGAAATGCTTTGCGATCACGTCTCCCAGCCCTTCCGTAAAGGCCGGCTCGGTGGTGGCCAACGCCTTCTCCACATACTCCTGGGCGTGGCGGCCGGAAGGCAAGACAAAGTGATCGTTTGTAAGATATGCCCCGGTCCTGAGGATAATACCCCGGTTAATCCGCTCCAAGATCTCTGCATCCATCATGACACCTTATACATTACAGCTACTCAGCCTTCAGCTAATGGCTGACCGCTGAAGTATTACGAAGCCGTCACCTTGCTGAAATTCGCAATCCCGCAAAACAGGTCTGCGACCTCCTTCAGGACGGCCAAACGGTTGTCCTGCAGATCCCGATCCTCCACCATCACCAGAACCTCCTCGAAGAACATGTCCACAATGGGGCGAATTGCGGCGATGAGCTGCAGGGCTCGTACGTAGTCGCCGGATTGCATCAGATGTTCCGTTTCGGCCCGCAATGTGGCCGCTTCGCCATGGAGCGCCCGCTCGGCGCTGCTGACGAATCGTCGCGGATCGACCGGTTTCGAGAAGCCCTTGGGCAGGATTCTGATAACCCGTTTGAAGGTGACGGCCAATTCTGTAAAATCGGCCTCTCGTCTGAAAGCGGCCAGAGCCTCGGCGCGTTTGCCGGCATCGGAGACCCGCTCTGCATCGACGGAGAGGGCAGCCTCGACAAGATCGCCGGGTACACCCCGTTCCATCAGAATCGCCTGGAGCCTGGCCGCCAGAAACTCCATGACCTCCTGTGCGACACGCTCCCGCGGGAGCGTCAAGCGATCACTGAGGAGCTCCAGGCTCTTGTGTATCGGCTGTGAGAGCGGTAGATCGATACCCGCATTGAGAAGGATCTGTATGATCCCTTGCGCGTGTCGCCGGAGGGCGTACGGATCCTCCGATCCGGTCGGTATGAGTCCGATGCCGAAGCAGCCGCAGATGGTGTCGAGCCGGTCGGCGATACCCACAAGGGCGCCAACCAGTGATTCCGGAAGCCTGTCGCCGGCAAAACGAGGGAGATAGTGCTCCTCAATCGCCTGGGCCACAACGGCAGGTTCTCCGGAGAGCTGCGCATACTCGCGGCCCATGACCCCCTGCAGGCTTGGGAACTCCTTGACCATCGTAGTGACGAGGTCGGCCTTACACAACTGCGCTGCCCGACAGGCATCACGGACGAGGGGCGGGGCAACCTGCTCGGCGAGATAGGCGGTGAGTTCCGTCAGCCGACCGACCTTTTCCAGCATGGTGCCAAGTCGCTCCTGGAAGGTAATCCCCGTCAGTTGAGGAATGCGCTGGTGAAGTTGGACTCTGCGATCCTCTGTAAAAAAGAAGGCTGCATCCTTCAGCCGTGCCCTGAGGACCCGTTCGTTGCCGGCACGGATCAGGTCCATATCCTTTGCCTTCATGTTGGAGATTGTCACGAAATAGGGGAGGAGCGTACCGGCATCATCCGTCACCGGGAAGTAGCGCTGGTGCTTCCGCATGGGGGTCATGATCACCTCACGCGGTAAGCTGAGATACTCCTGTTCGAAGCCACCGCACACCGCGGTAGGGTATTCCACCAGGCTGGCCACCATCTCCACCAACTCATCGTCGAAGACCGGCTTGCCGCCGACTGAGGCTGCGGCCTCCTTGGCCAACTGTGTCACCAGCTCGCGGCGACGGTGCTGGTTGACGATGACAGATCGCTCCTCCAGCTTTTCGATATAATCCTGGAAGTTTCTGACACGGATCTGGCCTCGGCTCAGGAATCGATGGCCGCACGTCTTGTTCCCGCTTATGACCCCGTCAATTTCAAAGGGAATCACCCGGCCACTGTATAGCGCAACGAGCCACCGGATCGGACGGACAAATCGAAATGCGCCTTGCCCCCATCGCATCGATTTCGGGAAGGAGAGCGACGTGATCAGGCGGGGCAGGAGAACCGGCAATATCTCGTCCAGACGCGCACCCCGCTCCACGATGGCAGCAACAACATACTCTCCCCGATCAAGTGTCTTCACATGGAGATGCTCCACAGGGACGCCCTGTGCCCTCGCGAAGCCAAGCGCAGCCTTGGTCGGACGGCCTTCCTGATCGAACGCGGCCGCTCTGGATGGCCCAACCACCTCGCGAACCAGATCACCTTGATTCTGGTCCAGCCGCTCCACATGCAAGGTCAGGCGCCGAGGAGTGCCGAATGCGCGAACGCCGGTAAAGGCGATGCGGTGCTCTTCGAACAGGCGACATGCCTGCGCCTCCAGATCCTTCAGGGCCGGCGCCATGTAACCGGAGGGGATCTCCTCGATACCGATCTCAAACAACAGGTCTTGGGCCATCAAGAATTATCCTGCATCATGCGGGGGGTTGGGACTGCCACGCCTTCAAGAGTGGAAAGCCGGCCTCCTCACGCTGTTTCAGATAGGCTTCAGCGCAGCGGCGCGCGAGGTTGCGGACGCGACCAATGAAACTGGTCCGCTCAGTGACACCTATGGCCCCCCTGGCGTCCAAGAGGTTAAACGTGTGAGAGGACTTGAGACAGTAGTCGTATGCCGGCAGCACCAGCCCCTTCTCGATCAGGCGGAGTCCTTCCTGCTCATACTTGTCGAAAAGCTGAAACTGAAGCGCCACATCGGCTTCCTCGAAGTTGTGGACCGACCATTCTACTTCGCTTTTGTGATGGATGTCGCCGTAGGTCACGCCTTTGACCCACGTCAAATCGTAGACGCTGTCCACCCCTTGCAGGAACATGGCGATCCGCTCGATCCCATAGGTCAACTCTGCAGAGACCGGCTTCAGATCGATACCTCCAGCCTGCTGGAAGTAGGTGAACTGGGTGATCTCCAAGCCGTCCAACCAGACCTCCCAGCCCAGACCCCAGGCGCCAAGGGTCGGCGACTCCCAGTCATCCTCTACGAAACGGATATCGTGCCTGAGCGGGTCGATACCCAGGCTCCGAAGGCTGTCCAGGTAGATCTCCTGAATGTTGTCAGGGGATGGCTTCATAATGACCTGATACTGGTAGTAGTGTTGGAGACGATTCGGATTTTCTCCATACCGTCCATCAGCGGGGCGCCGGGTCGACTCGACATAGGCGACATTCCACGGCTCAGGGCCGAGGACACGCAGAAAGGTCGCCGGATTCATCGTCCCCGCGCCCACCTCGACGTCATACGGCTGCTGAATGACACAACCCTGCTCTGCATAAAACCGCTGCAATGCGAGGATCAGTTCCTGGAACGTCATCACCTGTTCTGCTGAGCTTTTCATGATCATGTCTATGCGTTGTAATTAGTCAGGTGTTTAGGCTGAAGGCTCTAAATTATTTCGCAAGGTACGAATCGAGCCATTCAAGACCTGTTCGGTTCCTACCCCTCAAAGCCTTCAGCCTTCAGTCTATCTACCTGAGTAGTGAGAAAGTGAGAGAGGGGAAATATATAGCCTACAATACGGTGGATTCTTTGAATAGCCTGAACGCCATATAGACTAACAACTTAGCCTCCAGTCTGTCAAGGGAAAACCTTGGAAATTATGGAGTTTTCACCCAGAGGTTGGGTACTGTCTTCATTTCGATTCAAACGCTTCCTTGGGCGTTGTTGCACGGGTGAGGTAGGATGGAAAAGTTCGAAGATAGGTGGGCGATCAAGCAACTCGGAGAGGCGCTCAATATCGCCGGTGAGATAGAGTTAGATAACCAGGTGATTGAGCGGCTTGCTGCGCTTGCTCAGACTATACCGCAGCAAGCTCTCCGCTGCCTTGAGGCCATCGTAAAAGGCGACCGGGAAGGCTGGGGCGTTTATGCCTGGCGCGAACACATACGGACGATCCTCGCAACGGCACTTCGTGAGGCTGATCTGGAAACTAAGACTGCTACTGAGAACCTGATTCACTACCTAGGCAGCCGAGGTTACTTCCAGTTCCGAGACCTATTGCAGAGCGCATCCCTCGAAGATGGTTGAGAATGGGCCGGCGTCACCAGCAGCGAATGCTTTTCGGAGGCGGCATGTGAGCGAACTAAAACTGTGCCTGGCCTACGCAACATGAAACGATCGACCTAATGGTTGAAATCCTTCGACTTCTTGTCTCTCCAGTTTGCGCCGCACCTGCTCGAAGCGCCTGACCGTTTCCTCGGAGTATAGTCGCTCACCACACCGCAGACACACCTCGGCGCGCACTTGCAAGACCGCGGTATGCACGCCACCCTTGACCAGCTTTTCTACTTCTTTTTCAACCAATTCGCCACCGCAGATCGGACACTTGCTAAACGGCATCATGTCTTTCTCCTGACACGCCAGTTGATCCATCGCTCTGGGGCAGGTCGATACACCGTGATAGCACCGCCCACCCGTTGTTGGTATTATACGCCCAAACGCTGTGAATCGGTTCGCTCTTGAAACTTTCGCCATAGACCAAACAGCTCGGATACGGTTTATCTTCCGGATACTCTTCGATAATCTCTCCTTGGAACACGCTGAAGAAGGTCTCTTCAAAAGACAACCGGTCGGTCTGCGCCTCCTCGTCAGCGTGGTCTGTAATGCGTATGTGATGCTGGCGAATAGCTTCGATGAGGTCCTGGATGTTCATATTTGTCCCTCGCTGTTCCTGTGCGAGCTACAATCGTAGCAGAGGACTCCCCGAACGTAGGTCCGCTCAACGATGCGGTCATCCCCCCGAAAGATCATGCGGGAGACAAGCGTCTCGGGAGAGATCTCCATCCCTTTGTCTACCGGTGTGGGGCTGAGTCTCTGTGGATTCACAACGATGAAGTCCGCCTCTTTGCCGCGCGCAAGGCTGCCGATCTTGTCGTCCAGCCCTAACGCCTGCGCTCCTCCCAGTGTCGCCATATACAAGGCCGTGGTCGGGGAAATGTCTCCACCGCCGAAGTCAGGGAGAAAACGGCGGGCGGTATGCACATAGATCGCCGAGCGCATGATTTCGAACGGAGAGAGGGTCGGCCCACCGCCAACGTCAGACCCTAAACCGATATGTAGCCCCATGTCCAGCAGTTCGCGCACCGGCATGAGTCCGCTCCTGAGGAAGAGGTTGGATGTGGGGCAGTGAGACAAGCAGGTTCGCGTATCCGCCAGCAGGCCCCGTTCCTCTGGACTGACATAGATGGCGTGGGCCAGTATCGTCTTAGGACCTAAGAGGCTGGTCCTGAAGTAGACGTCGGTGTAATGCCGCGTTTCCGGAAACAATGCTCTTACCCATTGTAGCTCAGCAGGGTGTTCGGCCAAGTGGGTCTGGATATAGGCACCGTACTGACCGGCCAGGTCGCTCACAGCCTTCATCAGAGCCCTGCTACATGTTGGGGCAAACCTCGGGGTAAAGGCATAGAGCAATCTTTCATTGGCTGCTCCGTGCCACTTCCGGCATACCTCCTCGCTCGCGTGAAGCGATTCTACCGTGTTTTCCAGAAGAAAATCCGGAGCGTTCTGGTCCATCATGACCTTCCCGATGATCGCCCTGATCCCTGTCTGTTCCGCCCACTCAAAGGCCACATGGGTACTGTCCTTCCGGACCGAGCAATAGATGGCAGCGGTCGTCACACCATGGGAGAGGAGCGAGCGGAAGAAAAGGGGGCACAGGGTATTGGCAGCCTCAGGAGTGAACTCCCTTTCTGCCGGGAAGATGTCTCTATTGAGCCACCCCAGCAGTTCTTGGCCGTACAACGCCACTGCCCTGTATTGCGGAAGGTGAGTGTGGGTGTCGATGAAACCTGGCAGAATCAGGCGATCCGAGCAGTCAATCAGAGTGGCGCTCGGATACCGATCTGTTACCGCACGATAGTCCCCGACTTCGAGGATGGTGCCGCCTTCATCTATGACCATTCCTCCGTCCGCATGAAGCGTATACCGATCTTCTGCCGCTGGATTCAAGATGTGCCCGCGGAATAGTCTCACGTGCTGCATGTAAACACCTTTTGAATCCACAGGAGGTTCATTCCCCGCGGCTTGCCGTGAATTCGTCATACCGGCGGAAGCCGGTATCGAGAGGGCCCGACTGGATTCCGTGTCAAGCACGGAATGACGGGCCAGAATGAACCAGGCATGGGCCGCTGTGGTAACGCATGCGGGGCCCACCCCGATACATTCCTTCTTGCTCACGTGTCTGAGTAAGACCATACCGGAGACAGAGAGGGCGGGAGCATTCGTGGTGGGTGAAGAAATCCGCGGGCGATTCTCGCGACCGCCCCGCACAACCGGTTCTGAAATCAGGGCCGCCGTCGAGCACCCCATTCACTACTTGAATAGCCGGGTTATTTCCGGTGCTGGAGGAAAAATCTGGTAAGCCTTCGCTATTCTCTTAGGCCTCTTTTTTCTGCTTGCCGTTCCTGAAGAAGATGAGGCCACCGACAAGGACCGACAGGCCGAACAATACACCGATCACTTGGAGTCCCATGGTGGACAAAAACGAAGAGCCGGCCGTCTGCGTTTGGTGACCGACCGTAAAGGGCATCGTTAACGTCGGCTCAACAGCTTGAATATCTG
>JACPQW010000148.1 GCA_016190285.1 Candidatus Methylomirabilis oxygeniifera | reverse complement strand
GCTTTCGGGAGCGGAGCCGACATCTCGACCGAATCGGCCGACGTGATCATTCTAAACAAGCGGCTTGGAGCCGTACTCGATGCCTACGAGATCAGCCGCTACAGTTACCGAAAGATGGTGCAGAACGTGTCGCTCGCGTTCTCGTTCAACGGCATCGGGATTCCGCTCGCGGCGACGGGGCTTGTCTATCCGATATGGGGGATGGTCGCCATGGCGGCCAGCGTGACGTCGATCTTCATCAATTCCCTGTGGGGCCGCGGCGCCTATTTCTTCGAGGCGGTCAAGGGGGTCGGGCATCCGACGCAGAAACGCACGGACATCACCGAGAGCGGACCGCTTGCCGATCTCGAGTTGCTTGTTCCGAATATGGTTTGCGAAAACTGCGCGGAGAAGATCAGCGCCGCCTTGAGCCCCATCACCGGCGTGCGCGAGGTGAAGTCGAAGGTCGCCCAGAAGCGCGTGTGCGTCCGGTATGAGCCGGGCAAGGTCCACGAGCAGCAGCTCAAGGAGGCGCTCGGCCAAGCCGGCTACAACGCGGTTGAGGCCTGAGTGAGGTGCATGATGGACATTGACTTGGAGCGCAGGTTCAACGGGGCGGTCGCGCGAGGCCGCGAAGTGGACCGACCGAAGAGACGCTTCACAGAGCCAGTATGCGCCGGCCTTTCTGACCCGCGTCGGGGCGCTTTCCGCAGCCTAACGCTTCATTTGACAGGAACCGATAGGAGATAGCGATGAATTTCAGGACCTTCACGCAACGCATACAACGTATGGCCATCGCACTCAGCCTCGTCCTGGTTGCGACCAGCGTATTGGCCGCTCCCGCCACCTACCGACTGCATGTGGACGGACTGGCCTGCCCCTTCTGTGCCTATGGCATCGAGAAGAAGCTGAACGCCATCGAAGGCGTTGAGCTTCTTGAGACGAACATCAAGGAGGGGACGGTGATCGTCACCATGAAGGATGGCGCCGCGCTTGATAAGGCGACGGCCAAAAAGGCAGTGAAGGAGGCCGGCTTCACCCTGAACGGGTTCGAGCGGGTCGCACCGGGCGACGGCCAGCGAGATGGGGCGCATAAACAATGAGACATCTGCACATTCCCGCTCTCGCCCTGGTACTGCTCGCGGCCGCGATAAGCGGCCTCAGGGAGGCCCACGCCGCGCCGGAGACGTTCAACACGGCGCTTCCCGTCGGCAGGGGCGATTTCGTCTTTCGCGAGCAGTTCCTCTACATCAAGGCCAGCGACGACCCGAGTCCCGCCGACCGGACTCTCGAAGTCCTCGGGAGCATCTCGGTGCTCGGCTATGGTGCAACCAGCGATCTCGCGCTATTCGGTGTCCTCCCCTATCTCGACAAGGAACTCGACCTGACGACACCGGGTGGCCAGCGGATGACCCGTAGCACAAACGGTATCGGCGATGCCTCATTGTTCGCCCGTTACACAGTCTTCCAGAAGGATCTGCCTGGCCGGAACTTCCGGATCGCTCCCTTCCTGGGTCTCAAGTTGCCGACTGGTGACGACGACGACCGAGACGGCTTCGGTCGTCTGCCGCAGCCGCTGCAACTCGGCTCCGGCTCCTGGGACCCGTTCGGCGGAGTGGTCGCGACCTATCAGACACTCGATTATCAGGTCGATGCCCAACTCAGCTACAAGGCCAACACCAAAGCCAACGGCTTTGAGTTCGGCGACGAGTTCCAGTTCGATGCTTCGTTGCAGTACCGCCTGTGGCCGCGCGAGCTCGGCGCCGGTGTCCCGGGTTTTCTCTACGGGGTCATCGAGACCAATCTGCTCCATCAGGCGAAGAACAAGATCAGCGGTACCAATGACCCCAATTCCGGCAGCACCAAGCTGTTCCTCTCGCCCGGTCTCCAATACGTAACCAAGCGGTGGATACTCGAAGCAATCGTGCAGCTTCCCGTCGTTCAAGACCTCAACGGCATGGCGCTCAAAGATGATTACTCCGTGCGTGCGGGCTTCAGGGTGAATTTCTGATGACTATGATCAAAGGACACACAGTGCTCAAAATCCTCGGCAGCATCGTCATCAGCGTGGTCGTTCTGGCCGCGGCGGGCTGTATCGCCTTCGCGCCGTCGGCTAAGGAGCCCGGCTACGAATTCGTCAAGGCCTGGGGCGAGAAGGGCTCGGGTCCCGGCCAGTTCAGCGACCCCACGGGCATCGCCGTCGCCAATGGCGAGGTGTTCGTGGCCGACTCGCGCAACGGCCGTATCCAGGTCTTCGATCTCGACGGGAACTTCAAACGCCAATTCGGCCGCCCCGGCAAGGACCCGGGCGAGCTCGGTCGGCCGATGAACCTGACGGTCCATGACGGCGAGCTCTATGTGCCAGAATATTTTAATGACCGCATCCAGGTGTTCGGCCCGGATGGCACGTCCAAGCGAATCATCGGCAGCTCTGGCAGCGGTCCGGGTCAATTCAGCGCGCCCGGCGGGGTTGCCGTCGGTCAGAACGGCAAGCTCTATGTCGCCGACTTCTACGGGCAGCGAGTCCAGGAACTGAAGCCCGACGGCGCATTCATCCGCCAGTGGGGGACGACGGGCCGGACGAGTCACGAGGTCGGTAGCTTCTACTATCCGACCGACGTGGCGCTCGACCACAAGGGCAACATCTATATGGCCGATGGTTATGGCAATCGGATTCAGGTATTCGACGCACACGGGAATTTCCTCCGCAAATGGGGCGGCCCGCTGGCGCGTGGCATCTGGGGACCGTTCAACGGCTGGTTCAAGACGGTGACATCCATCGCCTTTGGCCCTGAGGGAAACCTGTTCGCCGCCGACTTCTACAACGACCGAGTCCAGAAGTTCACGCCCGACGGCACGTTCCTCACGAGTTTCGGCAGGAAAGGTGTGGGACCCGGCCAGTTCGACCATACGATCGCCGTGGCCATAGCCCAGGACGGTACGGTGTTTGTTGCCGACTTCCTCAACAACCGCATCCAGAAGTGGTGGCCGAAGCGTTGAATCGGCCGACGTGATCATCCTCAACAAGCGGCGGCGTGCTCGATGCCTGCGAGATCAGCCGTTACAGTTATGGAAAGATGGTGCAAAACGTATGCCTCGCATTCACGTTCAACGGTCGCAGGTCAACCTGAGCCTGGAACTGGTGGGAACCACGGCGACAAAGGACAAGGTTATGGGTGCCACCGTGCCGGAGTCTGGCGGGACCGAGTTTTTCCTGGCTCCAGGCCTCCAGTATTTTCTCGGGCCGCGATGGGGCATCGAAGCAGCGGTAGAGGTCCCCATCAGCCGAGGCCTCGCGCGGCCCTTCAGCCTCACGCCTGATTTCATTGTCATCTGGGGATTTCGTGGTGTGTTCTAGCGGTAAGGAGGGACTGACGAAGGGAAGAGCTGCTTTCGCGTTCATGGGCGCTTGCCTGTGAGGGCTTGGCGCACCAGAGCTGCGCCTCTCACCATTGCCTGAAGCTTTCCGAACGCCACGGGACGAGGGAGATGGTTGAGCCCGCAGTCCGGGCAGACGAAGAGGCGCGTGGCCGGGACGTACTTCAGCACTCGGCGGATGGTCCTGGCCACCTGCGCCGGCGTTTCCACGCGGTGATCCTGAACGTCGATGACCCCTACCCCCAATGCCTTGTCCTGCGGAAAGTCTTTGAGGGTGGTGATGTCCTTTTCCTTGAGGGCCGCGAAGGCCATGAGGATCAGGTCGACGTGAGCCTCCTGCATGACCGGCAGGATGGCCTCGAACTCCGAGGGGAAGACACGGAGCCCCTGATGCGCGGTAGGATCGGGGTTGTAGTTGCCCTGGCAGACATGGAGCGCCTTCTTGGCGCACTTGACACCCTGGAAGCAGGCGTTGACCGCCTTGATCCCCCACGCGTGATCGTCGGGTCGAAACCAGAGGACTGGCTCGTCAAGCTGAATCACATCACACCCAGCCCGGTCCAATCGCCGAAGCTCCGCATTGATGATCTTCGCCATCTCCATGGCGAGGCTCTCCGGACTGCCGTACTGCTCGTCCCAGACAATCCTGGCAAACATGTGGGGACCGGTCATGGCGATCTTGACCGGACGGGAGCTGTAGCGGCGGAGGAATCGGAGCTCCTCCACGAGGCCGAGCGGCACCGGCCGGAGCCTCTCTGTCACGACCGGCGCCGGGAGTGACGCCGAGGAATCGAGCGGCGTGATGCCGCTGCGGTCCCGCAGCTCGCTCGAAAAGCCTGGGATCTTCGCCGCAAAGTAGTTGATCATCGCGTTGGGGGGCCCGAAGCGGTTATTGTCCCGACGGAACAGCTCTCCGTCGCTGATCAGGTCGATGCCAGCCGTCTCCTGGTCTTTGATGGCGCCCAGGGCGGCCACCTCTTTCGCATCCCCAAAAGCCGAAGGCAACAACGCCCCCTGCTCCACTCTTTCTTGCAACACCGGATACCAGTCCGGGACCGAGTATGAGCCGACCACCGTGGTCGACAGGAGCGGCAACCTCACTCTCGAATCCATCATTCACTCCCCCCTGTCATGCGCTATACCCAAACGGCCGATGAGCGTACTCTACTGAGGCCTGGCCCCAAAGCCCGCGTTCTTCACAGCTTCGATCATTTGCTCGATCGTCACGACGCCCTTCTCATAGGTCACGCGAGCGAGCTTGTCCCTGAAACTGACCTCTGCGCTTGTGACGCCCTTCAGCCCCTCCAGGGCCTTCTTGACCACAAGGGGTCAGGCCCCTATGCCGTCGATCCGCAGGTAGGCGACGGCAGTCTCTGAGGCGCGAGCTTGCCTCAGAGCCAGGAGGAGCGATGCCCCCAGTCCCCATGCGAGGAAGGTGCGTCGATCACACTGAAACCTCGTCTTCATTTCATCTCTCCTTCGTGATCCATGGTTGAGTGATCGGCCGTGGAGGCAGACGCCGGCACTGTATCCGAGGTGCCGGATGTGGCGCGCATCAGCAGATCGGCTGTAAAGTTAGGGAACTGATCGAGGATCACGGCGCCGGTAACCAGGAGGCTTGCCAGCAGCAGGAGGCCCACGTTCAGATACCCCCCAGCCATCCGACACCCGATCGCGGTACAGCGCTTGCGCTCGCGAAGATAGAGGACCCAGCCGAGACTGACCCCGATGATCCCGACCGGGATAAAGATCGCCCGGTAGCGCATGGTGGTCATCATGAAGGCGCCGCTGCCAAGTCCCAGCAGGATGATTGCGAGCGGCAGGAGGCAGCAGAGGGATGAGACGGTCGCCGCCGCCGCACCTAAGAATCCAGGCGTCACATCTGATGTCTTCATCTCCTCAACGCTCACATCCTCTCCAGCGCGTATGCGCCAAACTCATAGGTCACCCGCTGCTTCGCACCGTGGCATTCGATGATGTCGCCGGGCTGCACATCGTCAGAGAGAATCACTCCCTCGTCGCCGACGACGCAACTGGCGGTTTTGAGAACCACGGCGGACCAGTTGCCATCGTACTCGCTCACACGGAGCGAGAGCCCCGCTCAGTTGGGACAGGCGATGATGTTACCCGAACGCGTCCCCGGCTGAAGCTCGATCTCCTGCCCGCACCCACTGCACAATAGGCTGATCATCTCTAATACAGCCGCATCAATTGCGGTGTCATTGATTAGAAAGTCCCCCGCGCGGTCATTGCGAAGGAGCGTAACGACTGAAGCAATCCAACCGTTCTTCGCTCCCAGCTCCCCAAGCTCACGAGACCAGAACGGCAAGATTGCCACGCTCCCGTTGGTTGCTCGCAATGACAATGTAACAACGTTTGGTACGTTTGCTACAGTTCGATGGTTTCCTTAGGTGCTTCAGCTAAGCCCAAGCAGCCGCATGAGCTTCCCGCGATCGAAACCGACGACCACTTCCCCGTCGATGACCGTCACGGGGGTTGCCCGGTAGCCGAGCTTCAGGAGTTCATCAAAGGCTGCATGGTCTTCCTGAATGTTCTTGTCCACGAAGGTAATGCCCTTTTGAGAAAGAAACTCTTTCTCTTGGTGGCATGCCCCTCACCCTGGTTGACTGTAAATGATAATTTCTTTTGCCATCAGTTCTCTCCTTTCAGCTTTGCACTGTCTGATCGTCTGCGGACAAGCCCAACTAGCAGGAACCCGACACACACAGCCAAAAGCGGGAAGAGCACATAGTCGAGATATCCGGCCCACCCCGCCAGTCCAATCACCCCAAGCAGGGTGACCGCAAGTGGGGTGAAGCAGGCAATGCACGCTAAGGCAGTTCCAATAATGCCGAGCTATGCCAACCCCGTAAGCTTGTTCTGTCTTTCTTCTCGTGCGCCTTTCTCGTCGTTGGTTTCGCAACACTTCATGACATCCTCCGTAGGGCCATGCCGGCCTGACATTTTTACTCTTCGATCACACCCGAAGCCCCTTCATCGCGGATATGCGCGTGCAGGCCCAGAGGTGCTCGGCATTCTTCGCGACCATCTCGCGTGAAAGCTGGAGGATTTGCTTTACCCGCTTGTCGGCGATACAGTAAACAGTATAGCGCCCCTTACTGGCAGTCGTGACGTAGCCGCACCATTTGAGGCAGGCGAGGTGATTGGACACCCGACCCTGTTGGATGCCGAGCAGGCGAACAAGATCAGAGACGCTTTGCTCACCATCAAGGAGGATATCGAGAATCTTCAGCCGGGTCGGGTCCCCTAAGCCGCGAAAGAACTTCGCCGACAGTTCCAGCAGGGCAAATTCTTCTTCAGGAACCAGCTTCCTCAGGGCGCTCACACGTTTCTCCTTTGAAATGGATACACCGATATTCGGTTAACCGTATTTATAATAATCTGCGTATCCTTGGAGGTCAAGCACTGTTTTCGGTCCTGGGTTCGCTCGCCGGGCGCCGGCGGCGCCAGCTTTCGACGCGACGGTAGGAGTGATTTTCGGGGGAAAGTCGTTGGTTAGCAGATGCTGTTCGTAGGAGTAGGAGTCGGCGCTGCCTGTCTCTTGGCTGTACTCCTTCCGTATTTACATCGGCCCAAGAGCATGAACACTCAAAGGAACCATTGTGGGGCGGTAGTCCGCGAATCGATTGCACGGGAGCTCGCAGGAGGGAAGTTTCTCGCGACGCGGGCCACATCTCGTCATGACCCGCGTCGCGTTGTGCAATTCTTCAGAACAGGCCTAGCCGTGCAAACATGAGTGACCGTCGCCCTTCAACTCGTCCAGCAGTGCCAGCATGGCATTGTGAACATCCGCGCCGATCTTTTCCGCCTCGAAGCGCTCAAACGCCTCTCCCAGGCGCGCCTGGTCGTCCGCACTCAACAGATTGTCCGCCATCGCATACAGAATCATATTCTCTTTATCGATGTGGGGTCGCAGCATCTGAATATAAGCGCGCCCGTTCCGAACAATCTTCTGCGGCGCAGTCGGATCGGTTCCGATTGCCGCTGTGGCATCGGCCATCTCACGGATATAGGCGCGCCCGGCCTCGTGGTCCGACAGCATGACCGCTATCGGTCCGCCCTGCAATGGAAAGCCGCGGTTGACCATCGTCTTGAACAACAGATCCTCCTCCTTGCCGTGATGACACTGATCGGCGAAGGTCCGGATAAACTTGACTGCTTTCTCGAAATAGGCCCGATCCGGGGTAGCGCCGCCCTCCAGTGCAATGAGCTTTCGCTCCAGCCCATCCAACGCCTGGAGAATCAGGGTATGTTCGTCCTTGAGGATCTGGGTCGGCGAACCGGTGTGGGCATGCTCGTGTCCGTGGTGTTCGTGATGTTCGTGGTGCGCGTGATGTTCGTGGTGCTCATGGTTCCCGCCACAACTATGTCCTTCGGCCGGCGCATGCTGGCCTGCGGCAGCGGCAACCCGGCGGATCGCCACCTGCCACACCTCGGGACCGGTCTCCAGATAGCGCCATTCGAACTCCCCCGTCCGCTCCGCAGCGAATGTGTAGTAGAGCGGCTTGGGATCATGATCGTTGACCAGGAGCATCGTGTCCCCGACCGCCAACTCGTCAAACACCCGGAAGATGGTGGGGTGCTTCTGCGGGATCGGCAGGACTCTGGCATCCACGGTTGCTGCGTAATGTGCTGACATTGAGACTTCCTCCTTCGAGAGATATAGGGTTGTTGGTTGTTAGCGGATGATCATCTGAGGCATTCCCTCGGCGGCAGCCTCAGTCGCCAGGCGTACCTTGTCCGCGACATTGCGGAAGACCTGCGCCTCAGAGGATTCCGGCATCGCCACGACAACAGGAGCGCCGGTATCCCCGCCCTCGCGGATAGTCGGGTTCAGGGGGATCTCCCCCAGGAAAGGAACTCCAAGCGAGTCACTTACCTGCCGTCCGCCGCCCCGGCTGAAGATATCGGTTTCTCCCTGGCAGTGGGGACAGATAAAATAGCTCATATTTTCCACGATCCCCAGGATCGGGACGCGGGCCTCACGAAACATCTGCAGGCCTTTCTCTGCGTCCATTATGGCTACGGCTGAAGGGGTCGTCACGATGACCCCACCGGTGAGCGGCACGGACTGTACGAGGGTCAACTGGGCGTCCCCCGTCCCCGGCGGAAGATCGACGACCAGGTAATCCAGTTCGCCCCAGTGCACCTCATGCAGGAGTTGACGTAGGGCCTGGGCCACCAAGGGTCCGCGCCAGATGATCGGCGACTGCTCACCCAGCAGATATCCCACCGATATCACCTTCAGGCCGTACCGCGTCAGCGGGACAATCTTGCCTTCATGCGCCTTGGGACGGCCAGGCTCGCCCAGCATCCGGGGCACATTCGGTCCGTAAATGTCGGCATCCAGAAGACCGACCGCAGCCCCGGACTGCGCCAGAGCCAGGGCCAGATTGACCGACACGGTACTCTTACCCACACCGCCTTTACCGGACGCAACGGCGATGATGCGCCGCACCCCGGGAAGCGGAGCCGGTCCGGGAGCGGACTCCTGAGGCGCGGGGCGCGGGGCGGCCTGAATCCGTATCTCACCGATCCCCGGTATGCGGCTCAGCGCCTCACGGACCGACGCCTCCACCTTGGCGATCACCTCCGCGTCCTCCGTCGGGACCTGGAGATCAAGATAGACGGTTGCGCCCTCTACCCGCGCATTCTTTATCATGCCAAAAGAGACGAGATCGCGGCTCATCCCAGGGTACTTGACCTGGCGAAGCACCGAGATAACCATATCTTCCGTCAACTGAGGCGTTACCATGCGGGTCCCCCCCGTCCCATACCGGACAGGGCGCGCCTGCCCTCAGGCGAGATCATGTCCGGATTCCAGGCAGGTTCCCATACGATCTCGACGGTGACGCCGGTGACGCCGTGTATCTCTCGAACGGCGCGCTCGACCGCCTGGACGAAGCTGGCGTGCATCGGGCAGCCGCGCGTGGTGAGGGTCATGCGGATGCCGATCTGTCCGTCTTGGATCTGCACGTCGTAGACAAGGCCCAGATCGACAATATTCACTCCCAACTCCGGGTCAATGAGCATCCGGAGCGCGTTATAGATCTGCTCTTCAGTTATTGATGATGTTTCCGGTTGCGTCATCATATCTCCTTTCTGTATTCCTATGCTTCTTGACTCGCTCCGCCGATCGACGGTGGATCCTATGCTCCCGCAGTCTGCGCCTCGGGAAGAGGCGTCAGCCTGGGAACCAGGTGACGGTAGATCCGGCAGACGGCGACGGCGAACGCGAGACCAGCCGCAGCCAACACGAGTGTCCCCACCTGGACGAGCGGCCCGCACGTGAAGATCACTCCGACCACGGTCATCGCGATGCCCGCGTGGAGCAGCCAAAACTCCAACCGAGGCGTTGATTCGCCAAGGAGCTGGGTGGCGGCCGGAACCGGCCGAAGCCCTACGAGGTCGCTGTAACGATGGTGCCAGACCAGGAATGGGATAATCTTGTACATCATACCGATAATCGTCACGGAAATCCAGCCCAGAAGCGCCAAGGCCCCATAGCCAAAGGCCAGCCGGGCGGCAAACTCATCGCTCAGAACCCAACCGGTAGCGAGCCATAGTCCCAGGATCGTCAGGAATATCAGCGTGATCATGGCGCTTAAGGAATGCCGCAGCCCCCAGTCCAGTCGCGGGCGCCGGCGCGTCCGCAGGACTTCGCGCATATTCCAGAGGAACAGGCCCACCGCTGCGGCGATCAGGATGGCGAAGAGCGTGGCCCATACACTCTCCATCAATAGTGTCAGGTAGAGACCCACGAGGCCGACGTTGAGCAGCCAGAACTCCCAGTAGGCCGGCCGCTCATTGCGAAGCTCACTCAGGCTGAACATGGGGATCAGCTTGTAGCTCGCCCCGAAGATCATCATCGTGACCCAGCCGATACCGGCCAGGTGGGCGTGGGCGTGGATCGTGCGCAGGACCTGACCTCCCAGGAAGTCGAACATCTTGTCGAGCGCCATGAGATTCCCCATGACCACAGTGGAGGCCAGGTAGACCAGCGCCGCCGCCACATGTCGCCCGATAATGTCCCAGCGGGGGAGCTGCCACAGCGTGCGCCCCATATTAATCAGGAAGAGTGTGATGGCAATCAGCACCAGACCTGCACCGATCGCGACGCCATGATGATGCCCGATCCAGAAATGGCTCACCATCAGCGCGACGCCGAGCAGCATGATCCAGTACTGCCAGCCGGCCAGGCGCTCGCTCCACAGCGTGGTCTCCAGGGCGACCGGCACCAACTGGAATGACGCCCCCATGACCGTCATCGTAATCCACCCAAGCGTCAGCAGGTGGGTAAAGGCGAGGCCGTTTCCTTGATAGTAGAAGTCCAGCAGATTATCAACCTGCCACGGCGCCCACAGCAGGGCGGTGACAAACGCTGCCTGCGCCGTCACAAAATAGCGTAGCGGCACCCACAGGGACGGCTGCCTGGCCGGAGCGCTATTTCCAGATGCGGGTTTCGAACCAACCATGCGTCGTTTCTTCAGTGGAAAAGGTGAAGCCCCGCTCTTCGAGCTTGGGATAGAGCAGCATCGGTCGCCGGTCGGTCAGGGCCAGGATCTGCCCCCCCGCTGCGATCCGAGGGAGATTCTCCAGGATCTTCGCCATCGGCTGTGGCGGCTCCAGTCCACGGGCATCAACAACGATGGCGTCCCCGACGGGCGCCGCCGGTCTCGATGCGGCGGCAGGCGCCGAAGCGGCCGCAGCCTGTGCGTCCGCCCGATAAAACGTGATGCACCAGTCTTGCGGGCCGCGCCGCTCCGTCAAGTGCGCAAAACCCCGCTGCGCCATCACGCCGTACAGCGGTATCGGCTCGAAGATATTGCAGAGCACAAACACCTGATCGTCTCGAAGCGACATGACGGACTGCATGATCCGCTGAAACGGCTCCTCTCCTGCCCGAACCTGGTCACGAACATCCAGGATCACCCGGCGATCATCAGGCAGATTTCGAAGCGCCTCGGGTATAGGTGTACCCGTCGATTGGGCATCTCCATGGCAACTGCTCTCGTTCGTCATAGGTCGATTACCTCCTTTTTCAGAAAATGTCTATCGCGTCTGTTGTGTCCATAGTGTCTGTAGCGTCGATCACGTCAAGAGGTCTATTCGGTCTATGAACCTTACACGTTGAACTCATCGGTTCGATTGTAGGATACGGCAGAAGATTCAAAGGTGTCTGCGACTTTAGTCTCACACATTGCAGGAAGGGCAAGGTCAGAGCATGCGGATCAAGGCGGCCCGACTCACGATCACGACCCCGTGGCGATCAAACGTGATGGCGCCTTCCTTTTCCAGGGCCTTAAAGGCCCGGCCGATCATCTCGCGGGCCGTTCCCACAACGGACGCCATCTCCTGTTGCGTGGACTGTTGCTTCAGGCGCAGACCGCCTTTGCCGTCGTCCTCGGCCATCTCCAGGAGGTGCTTGGCCACGCGGCTTGTCACGCTGCGAAACGACAGGTCCTCCACCTTGCGGGTAAAGTAGCGGAGCTTCCCCGCAAACGCCTTGAGAAAGCCAATCGCGATGGCAGGATACTCTTCGACCAGGCGCCGCATCCCCTCCCGCCGGATGCCCCAGAGCGCCGCCGGCTCCACTGCCTGGGCGTTGGCGGGATTCGGTCCCCCATCGAAGATCGGGACCTCATTGAAACAATCGCCGGCCTCGGCAATCCGAAGGACCTGCTCACGCCCGTCCGGGGACAGCTTGAAGATCTTCACCTTGCCGGATCGAACCACGTACATCGCCTCAGCCGGCTCCCCCTCCGTAAACAGCATGTGTCCCTTTGGTAACTGCACCTCGAATACGTTAGCCCGGATGCCATCCAGCGCTCGCGCATCGAGGTCCTGGAAATAGGGAATCGCTTTCACCTGCTCCGGCAACATGGCTACCCTGGGGTAATGATACGGAGGAGTTCCAGAACGCCCGGTATTATTGTAGGAGGACGAACAGCGTAGGTCAATCTTTGCTTAGTGGCCTACGCATAGAGATTGATCGCGCGACCCATTCATGTGTCTGATACAGCGAATGCCAGACGGCGCGCGGCAAACCAACACTAATTTTCGCTTAGCTTGTGTCATGACGTGCAGCCATGATCCACACCACGCAGTTTTATTTTGCGACACCACTTTTTTGCCTTGACAGTCCCCCCCCCCCGGCGTACGTTCCGGTCTACCGTCTCGTATGCGAGGCGGACGCAGCACCCGGACCAAGCTAGTCAACAGACCCGAGAGCAACCTGGCATCCCTGGACCCCGAACCGGGACGCCGGGTTTTACCGGAAGGAGGATGGACGTATGGGGTCTTGCGCTGCACTTATTCCCCGCTCTTCTCTGAGCCGTCGGTTGCTGGTCGGTCTGCCGACCGCCTGGCTGCTTCTGGTCGGCAGCGCCGCGTTCGCCGAGACTCGCTTCGTCGCCACATCAGGAAACGACAGCGGCAACACCTGCCTCTCCTCCGGCGCTCCCTGCAAGACCATCACGCACGCCCTCACCCAGGCGGTTGCGGGCGACACGATCTCGGTCGCGGCTGGGACCTACAACCTCGCCCTCGGCGAAATCTTTCCGCTCACCATTGCCACGGACCTCACCCTTACAGGCGCCGGGGCCTGGAGCACGATCCTCGATGCCACCGGGGCGAACACGCGGGTTATCACAATTGGTTCTGAATCCGTTCCTGTGCCTCAATTAATTACAGTGACCATCGCTGGAGTTACCATCACAGGCGGCGCGGTGAGCTGCATCGCCAGCGAGAACGGCTGCCAGCCGTTCGGCGGCGGCCTCGAAAACTTTGGCACCCTGACCCTCACGAACAGTAGCGTGAGCGGGAATGCGGTGAGCTGCGGCGGAAGCTTTTCCTGCGGCGCCGGGGGTGGCGGCCTATTCAATGAAGGCGTCGCGACGCTCACGAACAGCACGGTGAGCGGGAACACGGTGGGCTGCACCAGCAGTACCGGCTTTTGCACCGCCAGGGGAGGCGGCATCGACGGTTTTGGCGCCACCCCAATCCCCACCGCCCTGACACTGACGAACAGCACGGTAAGTGGGAACACAGTGAGTTGCACCAACTGCTTCAGCGTCGAAGGTGGTGGCCTCCACAACATTGGCACTGCGGTACTCACGAACAGCACGGTGAGTGAGAATACGGTGAGTTGCACCAACTGCTCTAGGGCCGAGGGTGGCGGTATCAGCGGTGCCGTGACCCTGACAAACAGTAGCGTGAGCGGGAATACGGTAAGCTGCACGAAAAACAACAATACCTCTGGGGTATGCGACGCCGAAGGTGGCGGCATCAGCCACATCGGCCCATTAACCCTTACGAACAGTACGGTGAGCGGGAATACGGTAAGCTGCACCAGCAGCGGCACCAATGCTGCTTTTTGCGACGCTTCGGGAGGCGGGCTTGAGAACCTGGGCACCCTGACCCTCACGAACAGTAGCGTGAGCGGGAATGCGGTGAGCTGCACGCACGGCCCCGACAATGGCTGCTTCGCAGATGTTGGCGGGCTCTTCAACACTAACCTTGGCATCGCGACGCTCCTAAACACGATCATTGCGAAGCAACTCGCGGGGTCCGACTGCGTCAACGCCGGTACTCTCATTTCAAACGGCTTTAACCTCGACAGCGACAATACCTGTCAGCTCACCCAACCCAGCGACCATCCGGGGATGACCAATCCTCTCCTCGGTCCCCTCGCGAACAACGGCGGCCCCACACAGACGCATGCCCTGCTGCCCGGGAGCCCAGCCATCGACGCCGGCACCAACACCGGGTGCCCCTCCACCGACCAGCGTGGGGTCACCCGGCCCCAAGGCGCAGCCTGCGACATCGGGGCGTTTGAGTTCGGCGTCAACGTCGCGGGGGTATTGCTCAACAGGTCCGCGTTCCGCACTGGTGAGCAGATCACTTACCAGGCCACCCTCTTCCCGGGGGCCGAACCGCCCAACGTCGACATCTACCTCGGGGTGCTACTACCCGATGGCGTGACGTTCGTCTCCTTCGTCCCGGGTCCAGGCGAAACGATCGTCTTTGCCTTCGGCCTGGTCCCGGTGCCGTTCGCGGAAAACGTGACGCTGGCCCCGATGGCCGTCCCATTCTCCTATACATTCGCCGGCACTGAGCCGGTCGGGACGTACTTTACGTACGCCGGCCTCGCCGTGGCGGACAGCAATCCCTTGCAGGCCGAGAATCAACTCAGTGTCGGGGTCCAGGCGTTCCAGTTCACGCCGTGAATGAGCGGGTGAACCGGCCGAATCCTCGACGGTCAAGTCATTGACGCCTCATTTCGGTGTGACGCTACTTCTCCGTTGATGCCCCAGCCTCGCTGAACCATGCAGGACCTCCATCCGTAACCCGTCCCAGAGGCCCCCAAGAACAGAATAGAGATGAACGCCGATCATTCGCCGCGTTTCGTCCCTTAAAGGGCTTGCCGTCTTCCGCGATTATGCGCCGCCGGTTGCCGCTGGTGAGTCTTCTCAATCACCGCGATCGCCCTGGCTCGGCTCATCGCCTTCTTCGTATCATGCAGGCTTATTGTATCCGGCCGCTACTGTAGTGTCCCAAACATCTCTTTACCTCCCGTTCATGGTGAGCTTGTCGAATCCATGAACAGAACCCACTGATATTATTACCCCTTCGACAGGCTCAGGGCGAACGGAATATGTAAAGAAGCATTAGGGACACTACGCCACTCGATTTGTACATCTTGTATTTCTGAATCTAAGGTGCAATACTGCATGGTATGAAATATATCCAACGACAACAGGCTGATCGTCTTCGGTTCCTCCTCCGGTCATTCCCGGCCGTGCTCCTCGCGGGCCCGCGCCAGTGCGGAAAGAGCACGCTCGCCGGCCACATCGATCCGTTCTGAGGTCATTGCACAGCCTTCTCAATCCGGCGGTGGCGCGCGGCGCGACAGTCGAGACGATTGGTGACGCCGGTGGTCTCGTCGGCCGATGAGGATGTTTACTTGTGTAAAGCGAAGGCTCCAATCGGGGTAAAGACGCAGGACCCAAAATGCCGATCTCGATTTGACCGGCAGTAGTTTTTCCGGTAGTTTCAATCGTAGTAAAGCCACGTGGTGTCGGGTTACGCTACGCTAACCCGACCTACGGTAGCATGCGATTTTCAGAGGAAGGATCTGGAATATGACAGGTCATCTTTCCGTTTTGCTGACTCCGAGAGCGATGAGTTTCATCGTTCTCGCACTCGTGATAGTCGGTACACCCATTAGAGCCGACGTATGGGCGGATGATGTACGACCCGATACAGGTCACCTCGCGCCAGACTTTACGCTCAAAACGCTTGAGGGAAACACGATTCAGCTCTCGGAGTTTCGTGGCAAGAAGGTGGTGCTGATTAATTTCTGGGCTACCTGGTGCCCCCCTTGCCGGTTGGAGATGCCGACAATGCAACAGATCTACTCTGAGTATAAGGAAAGAGGGTTCGAGATTCTCGCAGTCAACATCGAGCCCGACGCCGAACAAGCCATTAGCGACTTTGTCAAGGAGCTTCGCCTGACCTTCCCCATTCTGCTCGATCCGGATATGAAGGTCATTCGCAAGTTCCGAGTGATCGGGCTTCCTGTCTCGGTCCTGATCGATCGTCAAGGAATCGTTCGCGCGAAGGAGATCGGATACCATGACTGGACCGGCAGGGCTTCGCGGAAACAGGTAGAGACCCTCCTGGGCTCGCGCTGAGGCGAGATTTCGATACCCTACACACCCGGTCCTTCTCGCCACGCATTTCTCTTAAGCATCGCCCTCATTGCACTGCCTAGAAGATAATCAATCTGTACCCATCAGGCCCCTCTTCATATTGACATCGGCTCACCATTTGCTTTCAATGCTGGTGGCATAACACCGCGTTTTTCCGCTTTTTGTCTCCTTTTCTCGCATCGCTTCCTGTCGGTGCCGCGGCCGGTTATCTATCGTTGAAGAAGCTGGCTCGCTTCTTGCGAGCGTAACGTTTCGACTCGGTCAACGGGGACTTTCTAAGCAGTCACACCCAAAGAGGGGAGGGATCAATGAGCGTACGGAAGTTGAAACAACTGGCAGTAACCGGAGTGGTCATGAGCGGGGCGCTCCTCCTTGCCGCCGCAATCACGGTACCTGCGGCATGGGCTGAGGATGCCAAAGATCAACAGATCCGGGAGTTGAGGGAGTTGGTGGAACGGATGGGGCAGCGGCTCAACCAACTCGAAAATCAGGTTGGCGCGAAGAAAGACGTAGCCGCTGCATCCGTGCCTGGAGCGCCCGCCGCGCCGGCGGAGGCTCCTCAAAGCCTCGGCGATCGAATCAAGAATCTGGAGGAGGCCCTCAAGACAACCCCCATCTTGAATACGATGAAAGACTGGCAACTCGGAGGG
>JACPQW010000149.1 GCA_016190285.1 Candidatus Methylomirabilis oxygeniifera | reverse complement strand
GCCAGCGGGCGACAAGCGGATCGGGAAGGATCTCCCGACCGTCATAGGCAACCGAGTTCTCCCTCTACAGCGACTCAATATTCTGGCTGAGCCGCATCGACCCGGTATGCTTGTACCCTAGATGAAAGGGGACCACCAGTGCTCGAAGGTCGGTCTTCTCAATCGCCGTCAGGATGGTCGTTTCTGCGAGCCGATTGCCCTGGTTCCTGACGGGATCGGGAGTCTGGCCGTGATAAAAGATCGCGATGGACGTATCAGCAAGGTGAAGGGTTTCCTGGACCTCTGCCGCGAGGTGCTCAAGATCCCGCTTCACGGCTTCAGCCTCCTCTTGGCTCGTCGCTCCGAAGCCGATCACCAACAGCCGCTCCTTACCGGCCTCTTTCGAGAGGGCTCTGACGCGGTCTTCGAGAATCTGTCCAGCAAGCGGATCTCCCCCAAACACCGGTGCGATCTGGATCTTGGCGCTCGCCAGGAGGTCTCTGGCCTTCTTCAAGTGGGGGTCCGCTTCGGACAGCACGAGCGGAATCAGCACGATGTCCGTTGCTCCCTCACCCTGCATTTCGGCGACGGCACTCTGCAGCTTCGCTTGAACCTCTCGCTGAAAGTCCTCGGCCAGGGAAATAAAGATCAGCCGTGTCAGGTGGGACTGGCGAAACTCCGCCCATGCGACCTTGATCTCTTCGTTGCCGAGATACTCACGGTCAGGGGCGATGACCAGGAAGCCTGGGGAGGGGACCGGATTGGCATTGGCGGTCTGTTCCAGACCTACAGCAATCAACAACAGAATCCATATCGTGAACCTACAGATGGATGTGAGCATTTCGCTTGTTCTCCTTTTGTCAGCAGAGATACGGGATCATTCGAGTTGTTCTCACTCCTGTCCAAAATAGCCGGCAACGATCTGAAAGGACATTGAAATTCCTTATGGTTTGGACGGGTTAGATCGCATGATCTCTCTTCTGGCGAACTCCTTAAGGCCATTCTCAGCAATTCTTGGGGCTGGCCGGCCCCTGCCGTTCCGGGCGGGACGGAGTCGTGGAGACCATTATCCGCTCAGCCCGCCGCTTGCGCCACTTGGGGACGACCCAAAGGTACATTCCAGTGAGAGTTAGCGCGATGATGATCACGCTCGTGAAGTCGATCAGCAACGTGCCTGCTTCACCACCGACCTTGCCCGTGTGTAGATCCTTCATCACCTTGCCCCAGTTGATGCCGCGTTTCATTTCAGCGCCTGCGTGAGCCTGAGTATTCTGCTTGTAGCCGTTTTTCTCCGTCAGCGCCCCGGTGGAAGCGTTCAACTGGATTTCACGGTCTTCTTCGTGGCCCTTGATCTTATAAATCAGCGTCCCGTGCTCGTCATTCAAATGGACGTGCTGAATAGGAACATCGCCCCACAGTTCCCGCGCCCGGGCCAACGCCTGAGCAAAGCTCAGCGGATGGGTTGTCAGGTCGCTCGACGTCGCGAGCAAACCGCCGGTCACAGGATTTGGCTCATGGGGGGCAGCAGCCATCGGTTTGTTGCGCGATTCACCTTTAAATAGCTTCGACCACTCGTGGTTCAGGTAAATCCCAGTAACGCTGACGATAACGATGAACAGGGACAGCGCCACCCCAAGCCAGATGTGCCACTCGCGAAATTTGATAATCAGCCAATTCTTGGGGCGAGGCTTAGGCCGCGGTGCCGTTGCAATCGATCGATTTTTCATCTTTCAGAGCTTCCTCTGTGGGTTTTCAAAAACTGTAACTCAGGCCTACGAGTATGGTGCGGTTTGCACCCTCCTTCTTTCTTACGCTTTCGCCGTTCGCCTTGTGGGTGACCTCGACGCGCTGCACGTTGGTCAAGTTGTCAACCTCCACAAATCCATAAAACCCTTCGATCAGATGACGGCGCAGCGCAAGATCGAACTGCCAGTCAGGCGTGACGCGTTTGATATCTCCGGATGCCTCATGGTTGACGCCCGGTTTGACGAAATTCGCTGAGAATGTAAGGATCGTTGTTCGTGGAATTAACTCGTAGTTCAATCCGAGGTTGGTAATAAATTTGGGCTGTTCTTTGAACGGCCGTTTCTTGCCGGAGGCCTCTTCAAGTTGTGAATCCAGTACGGTCTGGTTTGCCCATAAGGTTAGCCCACCGATCCAATCAAATCCGGTCCAATTGAAGCCGAGGCGCTGTTCCAGCTCAACGCCACGCACCCAGCCGTCCCCGACGTTTTGCATCTGAAACACGCTCTTGCCGTTGCGGTCTTCTCCCGTATCGACCTCTTCGATGACGCCCTTGACCCATTTGTGAAAAAAGTTCACGCCGAAAAACAGATCTCGGTGGGCGTAATCGAATCCCACATCGAGGTTCCACGCACGGGCTGGATCGAGGTCCGGGTTGCCGATGATGATTTTATTGGCGTCCTCCTGCTCGAAGGGAGATAGCTCATCGAATTTGGGCCGGTTCACGGCGCGCGAGAAGGCCGTCTTGAAGCTCAACTGATCCGTGGCGCGCCAGAGCGTATGGATAGACGGATTTACATCGGTAAACCCGCGATTCGCTTCTGGCGAGATGCGGTCACGAGCTGTGAGGGTTACGTACTCCACACGCACTCCAGGCAGCAAGCTGAACCGGTCGGTGAGCCAGACCTCATTCTGGGCAAAACCGGCAAAGTAGTTCTCCTTGAGAAAGTAGGTGTCTTTTGGCGTGGTCTTATCGGTTGACGTACCGTCGGGTTTGATCTCGATCTTGGTTTTGTCGCGGAACCGGTCCCGAAAGCGCATGGCGAAGCCCGTCTTCAATTCCTGGGGCAACACAAAAGTCAACGGTACGGTGAGCTTGGCGTTATAGTTCCATGTTTGATCTTCCTTGCGCTCCTCTTCGACCTCGCGCTTGTCGAAAGTCATGACGCTCTTGGTCTCTTTGAAGCTGTCTTTTGTCTTGTCGCCCTTGTCCTCGCGATTGGAATAATAGGCCATGGTGTGCTCGAACTTGATCTTCGGCGTCAACTCGTGGCGATGCTCTACAGCTCCCCCAACCGTTTGTTTGATTTTGTCCTCCCGCTCCCTTTCAGAGGTCTCGTCGTTGGCGGCCGCTTTAGTGAGGTCGCGCGCGGTCTTCTTTTTGTCTTTGTTCTCGTTCAGCCGCAGCATCAAGGGTTTTACGTGAACTTCGCCACCCTTATAGAACAGACCTACGTCGAAGAACGCATCCGTTGCCTCCAGGTTTTTCGCCTCTTGCTCTCCATTCGTCGTTTTTGCCTCGCCGCCGGCCTTGAATTGACGTTCCGTCTTGTTTTTCACGAAGGGATCGCGATTGAAGCTGAACGTTCCCATCGCCCCCAGCAGGTCGCCTATCCTGCCGCCCGCCGAGATGCTATTGCTCCACGTGCCGTCGCCGAAGTGCTCGCGCCCGCCGGACCCTAGGCGCGCGTTACCGCTGAACCGCTCCGGGATCGGACGCGTTTTGAGCTTTACCCGTCCCGCCAGGCCGTCGCTTTCGTACTCTGCAGTCGGATTGCGGATGATCGTGACTTCCTCGATCAAATAAGCCGGAATCCGATTGAGTTGAAGTTCGCGCTTCTCGCCACCGTCTGGTACTACAACGTTGTCGATCTGCACGCGGGTAAACTCCTTGTCGAGGCCACGTAGTCGTATGTCGTTGTTCTCTCCGGGCGCGCCGCCCATAAATACCCCCGGCATGCGCTTGACCGCGTCGCCGACCCGGCGGTTGACTCGGTCGTCGATCTGTTCCCGGCTGATGTTCGTGGTGGGAATCGCATCACTAAGGCGTCGTTCCTCTGGCGCTTCAGCCTGATGGTAGAGGAACTCTCTCACTCGTAGCTCTTCAAGCGGTATCGGCTTCTCTGCCTTCCCAGCATCTTCTTCTTTTTCTTTCTCTTGCTGCGCCATGGCAGGAAAGACTGTAGAAGCGAGCAAGATCCCCGCCAGGAATATGCCGACCAGCTCTGCGTTTCGAGTCCACATGCGAGTCTCCTTTCTTCCCGAATGAATCCGGATTCTGGTGGCTCGCTGCCAGGAGCCGGATGTCGGCTCCACGGTGGCTGGCTGATCGACTGGAAATTTATTTCGTGAGGATCAATTTCCCATTCCGCGTGATGCGCAGGAGGTACTCTTCCCCCCCGTGAACGATTATGAGCTCCTGATCGCCCTGGAAGAGAGCCGCGATCTCGATCTTCCGTCGGCGACGCGACGGCGGGGGCGGCACTGCATGGGAACCAGTTCCGCCTTCGGGCTGTGCTCCTGTTTCAGCACGTTTTTTTACCCCCATTTCGAGGGCCATCGATCGTGTACAAGTCTTGGCTGTCATGCCTGATCACCTCAACTCAAACCGGACCGGAAGCGTCACCCACGCGGCGATGGGTTGGTTGCCCCGCCTGGCTGGGTCGAACCGCCAGAGTTTCACCGCCTCTATGGCTGCGAGGTCCAGGTCTCGATGCCCGGCAGACCGCTCAACCAAGGCCTTGCCAACCGTGCCATCCGCTCGGATCTCGAACTTGAGGAACGTGGTGCCCTCGATCCCTTCTCGTCTCGCCGACTCGGGGTAGCGTGGTCTTGCCTGGTAGCCCCCTCGAGGTCTGGCGAGCCGGGTGGGGCCTTCCGCACCGCCTCCAGGCCCATGGCCGCCGACTCCCGGATTGATACCTGCCACCTGTTCTCCGATGCCGTCCCTATCCAGACCAAGGCCACTTCTGCCCGCGCCTCCGCTACCCCCTTCGCTTTCAGTTCCAGGAATAACCGCAACCTCCCCCTTCGACGATGGGCTCCCGGCACCTGCCTCCCCGCCTTCAACCGGCGCCACAGGGTTCCTTTCGGTTAGGGCGGTCGGTCCGAGAACGTTGCCGCGATGGCCCTCAGCGTTGATCGCCGGCAGGGGGAGAAGCGGGCCGTGCTCGGGCTTGGCAAGCGTTGCTGTCTCGGGAGAGGGGGGAGGTCCTGGAAGGAGCTGTTTCGCTTCGCGGGGATAGTTCATTGGCACGCGCACGGGAGAAGAGGGTACAGGCTCCTCAATCGGTGGAAGCGTCGAAATGGGCGCCGCCAGCCTGATCTGGGGCCTCTCGATGATTCGCGGCGGCGTGATGTGCTCTGGTGCTCTCGGTTTGGTAACCTCTTTGTGTGGGGGGGACGGAGGCGCGAGAGTGGGAGTCGCGGTGACCACCTCAATCGGGATAAGCTCCGAGGCCAGCGACTGGTCGCTAAGCTGGATCAGGCGTGGAGCAGAGGCGAGACCTGCCATATGGATCAGAACCGAGGTGACCAGGGGATACGTGAAGGGTTTCGATCTCACTGTCATCTCCGGGTCCCTGAAGGCTTCACAGCGATCGCGAGCCTGCCAACGCCGGCCCCGCGCGCTGCATCCATCGCCTCTACGATGCGCCCGTGCGGGACGTCTTCATCGGCGTTGATAATGACGGTAAGCTCGGGGTTCGTGGCCACAAGAGCTGTGAGGCGGTTCGGGAGCGCCCCCCATGCGATCGACTGCTTGTTGAGGAACAGCGCGCCGCCCTGGGTCACCGTAAGCGCCGCGTTCTCGCTGACCTCGTGTTGGCCGCTGGCCGCCTTCGGGAGGGTAACCGGAAGTCCCCGGTACACAGTCATGGAGAGTGAGGCCATCATGAAGAAGACCAGGAGAAAGAAGACGGTGTCGATCATGGGGATGATCTCGATGCGGGCTTTCCGGGGTGGCTGGCGGAGCAGCTTCATGGTCGGGTGTCCTTCAATAAGAGCTCGAGTCGAGAGCCGTAGCGCTCGATGTCGGCCAGTATTCGCTCGACCCGGGCAGAGAAGTAGTTGTAGGGCACCAAGGTCGCGATGGCGATGAGGAGGCCTGCGGCTGTGGCGATGAGCGCTTCCGCGACACCCCCGGTGATGGCGTGGGGTTGGTTGACGCCGCTGGAAGCCATGACCCCGAAGGCGCTGATCATGCCGGTGACGGTGCCGAGCAGGCCTAACAGTGGCGAGAGGGTGATGACCGTGTCAAGGATCGGTAGGTGCCTCCGCAACCGGGCCAGTTCGTCGTGGGCAGCGGCCTCCATGGCCAGCGTGGCGGAAGGGTTTTTGTGGCAGATCCCGGCCGCCAGGACCCGCGCGATCGGGGAAGGGGAAGCCTCGCCAAGGCGGAGCGCATCTTCCCAGTGAGCTGACGCCGCCAGTTCCAGCGTCCGATCGGCATCTGCCGAGGAGCGGCGTTGCCACCAGAACCACCCGCGCTCGATGACCACGGCGAGGGACAGTACGGAGCAGCAGAGCAGGGGGATCATCACCGGTCCCCCTTTGACGAGAAGAGCGATTAGCCCGGACACCTTGTTACCCTCCTTACCTCTCTCGCGGTTTTTGATCCAGGATCTCCTTAATGAAGATCTGAAGTTTCTTGAGGGCCGCCTTATCCCGGCCGGCGATTAGGGCAGTCACGAGACCGATCACCTCCTGGGCCTCTGGAAGTGGTTCGGACGATCCAAGAGGGAATTGGAACAGGTCTTCAACCTTAAGCTCCAGGGCTGAGGCGACATTTTGAAGCGTTCTCAACGTGAGGTTGCATCGCCCGGCTTCGATCCGCTGGAGGTATTTGTAATTGAGGCCCCTCGCCTCGATCGCCTCCTGGCGAAGACCACGCACCGACCGAAGGGCCCTGAGCCTTTTGCCCAGCAAGACCTGAACAGCTTGGAGTGATCTTTCGGAGGCGATCTGCCTACTCATAGCGAGGTTGACACCTTCGGCTATCCGGTCTAAGTTATGAAGTATTCGGGGCGCTTTCTACGCCGCAACGCCGTTTCCTTACTCCCTCAACCTGTAAGGCCATGAGGAAAGGAGAAAGCCATGGACGTTCAGCGGGTGATCGCAGGACTCAACCGATGTCTCGCCATCGAATATGCGGCCATGATTCAGTACCTCCAGGACAGCGTCCTGATCCAAGGCCTAGAGCGGGCGTACCTCGCCGACTTCTTCAGGGACCGGGCCAAAGATGAGATGGGGCATGCAGAGCGGCTTGGCGACAAGATCGTGGCGTTGGGCGGCGTCCCCACCATTGAGCCGGCGCTGATCACGCAATCGCT
This sequence comes from Candidatus Methylomirabilis oxygeniifera, assembly GCA_016190285.1. GTDB lineage: Bacteria > Methylomirabilota > Methylomirabilia > Methylomirabilales > Methylomirabilaceae > Methylomirabilis > Methylomirabilis oxyfera_D. The sequence goes on along the minus strand of JACPQW010000149.1, from coordinate 580 downwards.
CGATGTGGCCGAGATGCTTGGGCAGGGCCTTGCGGCGGAACGCGATGCCCTTACAACCCTGAAGGCGCTGCTGCCCGAAGTCCAGGATGATGTCCCCCTCCGTGTGCTCGTTGAGCAACTTTGTTACGATACGCAGGGGCATATCGAGAGCTTCGAAAAGCTCCTGGCCCAGAAGCGACTTGTCATCGCTACCAAAGAAGTGCGCTTAAAACAGGTTGCCTGATCCAAGGCTGCCGCTTCTCCATTGGAACCCTCAGGGACAGAGCGATAGGCTCAATCCCTGAGGGTTCTTCCGTTCCCGCTGTGCGATGGTGTGGGTCATTGTCAATTTCGGGATAGACGATTTCACTCGACTCGCGCCCCTTCCCAGCATCGCCCTCAGGGCCCCGATCTGAAGCGTATCGAGCTGGATACGCCTCTGGATGTACCAGCCGATTCCCTCGCCATAGCCTAAGAGACGAAGCTCTAGCTTCGTGTTGCCTTCAGAGGCCAGAAGGGCGACCTCGAGTCGCGTCGTTCCGTCCTCATTGAATTGACCGCCCAAAGTGAACTCCCTCTGCTGTAGCGTCATCCTCGTTCT
>JACPQW010000147.1 GCA_016190285.1 Candidatus Methylomirabilis oxygeniifera | reverse complement strand
ACTGGGAAGTATCATCGGCCTGGGAGAATTGGCGAGCAGCCACGAACTTATCGCCATGCAGGCCTTGGGCACCTCGCCGCTGCGAATCGGCGCATCGGTGACCGTAACCGGCATCCTCCTCATGATCGCGGTGATAGGAGTTCAGGAATGGATCGCTCCATCTGCGGATCAGCTCGCCTATATGCGGCGCATCCAGGCGATCTCGAAACCGGAAGCCCTGCATACCAGACAGGGGTTCTGGTCGCGCGATGGGCGGCAATTTATCCGGGTGTACCAGGTGCTGCCCGGTCGTATTCTCTCCAATGTCGAGATCTACGAATTCGATGATAACCATCGGTTGCGCCTGGTGACATGGGCCGCGCGCGCCGAACCTGAGGGTTCACATCGGTGGGTGCTCATCGATGTCGTGCAACGAATGGTCGATGGGGAGGGAGTCGCATCGAAACAGCTTGCCAGCCTTTCCTGGGCCGGGTCGTTAACGCCGGCACAAGTGGAACTGCTCGTCCTGCCCGCTGAGATTTTATCGCGTTCGACCCTCAGCCAGTATATCGCATTCCTGAAAAAGACCGGCCAGGATGTGGCGCGCCTGGAGATTCGGCTGTGGCAACAGATGACGATGCCCCTCTCGACCCTGATGATGGTGCTCGTCGCAATCCCCTTTGTACTCGGTCCCCTGCGGAAGGCGACTGCCGGCAAACGAATCCTTCACGGGTCGCTGATCGGCGCCGCCTTTCATCTGGGCAGCCATTTCATCGCCCATCTGGGGGCTATTTTGCATCTGAACGCGGCATTGACGGTCTTAAGCCCGCTGGCCGTGCTGGGCGGCGTGACTGTGTGGGTGTATCGTCGTGTGCGGTGAGCCCGTGACCGAACCGGGCATCCGTATCGCTCGCTGCGTTCCCGCAACAAAACAACGGTCCTTCGGGGAGTAGTTGCGAACCGACGTCCGAACCTCCCATCCGTGAGACAGCGGACGTACCTCGTAGACATGGTACGCTGCGCGCCGTTCCGGATTGGCCCCGCGCGCAGAAGCAGAGGGCACCCCGATAACGGGCATCTCACCTTGCGCTGACGGAATATGTCCCACGTAAGAGCGATGAGCGTGCCCGTGTATAATCATCTCGACACCGTGTTGTGCGAGAAGACTGATCAACGCGGCCCCATCGGTGAGTCGTTTCCGCCATTGGACTAGGGCCGCCAGAGGAGGATGGTGGATGAGCAGGATTCTGAACAGGCCCTGTCGGCGGGTCAGATCGAGGAGATCGCCGAGCCTGGCCATCTGTGCGGTTCCAAGGCTTCCTGTAGCGAAAAACGGAGCGGATGGGCGCGCAGAGGTCGCTCCAATCAGCACGACATGCCCGCGCACACGTACACTTGGAAAGAAGGACCCGCCAGGCGCCTGCTGGTCTCCGACCTGTAGTCCCGGATCAGAGGTCATGTAGGGCGTCCATAAGGCAAAGGTATCTTCCCACGGAGCGCGGACATAGGTATCGTGATTGCCAGGAATAATGGTCACGTCAGTCGGTGCGCCAAGCGTCTCCAGCCATTGTTGGGCTTGTTGAAATTCACTCGGGAGGCCGATATGGGTCAGATCGCCCGTGATGACGATATGGTCCGGGGTTAGCCCACTCAAGTCGTGACGCAGGGCGTCCAGAATTGCGGGCACGTGCTCGCGACGTCGCCGGAGTCGCCAGGACAGGTAGCCGAGCGCGCGCTTGTTCAGGAGATCGCGGATCTTGACGTCGATCAGTGACGTGAGATGGAGATCAGAGAGGTGGGCAACCCGGAAGATCCCGTTGCTCTGCTGAGACTGTTGATGCCACATAATTTAGTATAACACAACATGTTTGACTTCTAAGCCAACTCTGGTATGGTGTGACACTTGGCGCGTGACACCAGTGTGAACAGCGCCGGTACGTTGAGCCTTGTAGGGTGTCGCTGTAGCCGCGGAGGAGGGTGGGAGGCCATTGGATCATCAGCTTGGCCTGGTCTGGGTGGCCCCATTCGCCCTGCTGCTCCTGTCGATTGCGGTCCTGCCGCTGCTTGTTCCCCACTGGTGGGAATCCAACCTGAATAAGGGAATCATCAGCACCCTCTTCGCACTTCCCGTCGTGTTCTACATCTTCAGACTGGAGAGTGCTCGCCTCATTGAAACGGGGGTTGAGTACGCGGCATTTATGGCCCTGCTCTCGGCCCTGTTTATCATCTCCGGCGGAATCTACCTGCGAGGCTCACTGCCCGGAACACCGCTTACCAACACCCTCGTCCTGGCGACAGGAGCCATCTTCTCAAACATTATCGGAACTACAGGCGCCTCGATGCTGCTGATTCGTCCGATCCTTCGCGCCAACGAGCGGCGTCGGCATCAGGTGCATATCGTGGTCTTCTTCATCTTCATCGTCTCGAACATCGGCGGGATGCTCACCCCCCTCGGCGATCCGCCGCTCTTCCTCGGTTTTCTTCGAGGGGTGCCGTTCGAGTGGACGATCCGACTGCTGCCTCACTGGCTCACGATGATCACGACGCTGCTCGCCATCTTTTATATGTGGGATCGGCGTCGGTTTGAAGCCGAACGGACGACACACCAGGGGGCTGTGAGGATGGAGTTCGAGACTCGAGAAAAGCTCAGTGTGGAAGGCAAGGTGAACTTCCTGCTCTTACTGGGCGTGCTCACGGTCGCCTTTGTGGTCGGGCGATTCGGCGACCAGATCGGCCTGCAGTCCGACTATGCGCGCCGGGGAGGGCAGATAGTGGGGATGGGTATCCTCGCAGGACTGTCTATACTGATGACACGTCAGGACACGCGCGCTGCCAACAACTTTACCTTGGACCCCATTATAGAGGTCGCAGTGATCTTTGCCGGGATCTTCGCGACGATGATCCCCGCTCTGGTGATCCTGGAGTCACGCGGAGGCGAGCTCGGTCTTACGCACCCATGGCAGTTCTTTTGGGTAACGGGGTTGCTCTCGAGCTTCCTTGATAACGCGCCGACCTATCTGACCTTCGCGTCGATGGCGAGCGGCCTGATGGGGACGGAAGCCGCGCATCTGGACCAGCTTCTGGGGTCGGTCACAGGAGGCATGCATGGGGACACGCTCCTGACGGCGATCTCTATCGGCGCCGTCGCTATGGGAGCAAATACCTATATCGGCAACGGTCCTAACTTCATGGTCAAGGCGATAGCGGAAGGAACCGGGGTCAAGATGCCGTCTTTCTTCAGCTACATGAAGTATACCGCCGGCATCCTCCTTCCCCTGTTTCTCCTGGTTACCCTCATCTTCTTTCGCTCATAGCGTCGTGGCGCTACCGCGCGTCTACCACGAAGTGCACCCTTCGGTTCCACTTCCAGGCCGACTCATCATGACCTGTGACAAACGGGCGTTCTTTCCCGAAGCTGACGGTCCTGATACGCTTCACATTGATTCCCGCCGCCATTAAGTAGTCCTTGGTAGCCTTAGCCCGTCGTTCGCCCAGACCAAGATTATATTCCGCCGTCCCGCGCTCGTCGCAGTGGCCTTCGATCACGATCTGCGCCGTCAGATTCGCGTCAAGCCACTGAAGATCCTCATTGAGACTTGACTTCACATCGTCGCGAATGGTCGATTTGTCAAAATCGAAGAAGATATCCTTGAGCGGCGACTCCTTGCCCGCCGTTGCCGGTTGCTGCGCCGAAGGCGCTCCTGCAACCGGAGGCTCCTGAATCAGCGTCGATGGTTTAACCATCTCCTCAGATTGAGTTGCGCGCTCAGATTGCGTCGTGGGCGGGATCGGCATTACTTCCGTACCGGCGAGATCTGCACGCTTCGGGCAGCCTGAGAGCAGAAGCACGATGGATAACAGCAATCCTATGCTCGATATGGTCCTAAGCCCCCACAATTTCCCCATTTGCTTTCGCCTCCTCACAAAATGTCCCTTGGAATAGCGCCACTCGCGGCGCCCACCGCGCAACCTTGCCTCATGCACACCACGCGTACGACAAATAGGCAAATTTAGAATAGAGGTATCTATACCCCCCGTCTCTAGGCTTGTCAATCGAATTTCTGGCTTTTTGAACGGGACCATCCGGAAGCGACTGCGTTGACTCGGTGGAAGGTCCACGTAATAATGGGATTGAGATGAGTACACGCAGATGATCAGACTACAGCAGGTTTCGAAGATCTATTCGCTGGGTAAGGTTCTAGTGCGGGCACTGGATGGGGTCACGCTGACCATCGGGCCGGGGGAGTTCGTCGCATTGGTCGGGCCGAGCGGCTGCGGTAAGAGCACCCTGCTCAACCTGATGGCCGGCATCGACCGGCCGACCTCCGGCGAGGTGTGGCTGGAGAGGGAGCGTCTGGATTGCCTATCCGACGATAGCCTTACGAGGCTTCGCCGGAGTAGGGTGGGGATCGTGTACCAGTTTTTCAACCTGCTGCCGACACTCACCGCCAGGGAAAACGTCGCCCTGCCGCTGCTGCTGGATGGGGTGCAGTACGGTGAGGTCGAACGGCGCGTTGCGCAGGGGTTGCAACGGGTAGGCCTGGCACATCGCGCGGAGCACTGGCCCCATGAGCTGTCCGGCGGAGAACAGCAGCGGGTGGCCATAGCCCGAGCGATCGTGGCCGAACCGCGGGTTATCCTGGCCGACGAGCCAACCGGCAACCTGGATTCCGTGGCAGGCAGCGCAGTCCTGGATCTGCTCGAGGAGCTGCATCAGGATCACGGTCAGACGATCGTCCTGGCCACCCACAGCCGGGAGGCCGTGAGAAGGGCAGGTCGGATCATCCCCCTCTGTGACGGACGGATAGAGGGGCTCGAGGGATCCTGACGTGCACACCTGGTCTGTCATGCGACTCACCATCCTTCGTCATCTGTGGACGAGCCCGATCAGGGTGCTGGTCACCGTAACGGGTGTCGCCATCGGCATCGCCACCTTCACTGCGATCCAGACAACCAACGAGAGCGTCCTGCGTTCGTTTACGCGAGCCATTGATCTGGTGGCAGGTCGGGCCACGCTGGAGATTTCCGGTGGCGAACTGGGTGTCGACGAGCGGCTCCTGCCGGCAGTGCAACGACTGGACGGGGTGTCGGCGGCCGCGCCGATCATACAAACGGTCGCTGCCGTCGCTGATCAGCCTGGCGAAGCCCTTTTACTGATCGGGGTCGATCTATTTGCCGAAGACCCGTTTCGGGAATACCGACTGGTGACCAGCGATCGTCGGCCTCAGATGGAGGAGCTGCTCAGCCCAGGCGTAATCTTTGTGACTGCGGCGTTCGCAGAGGCGCACGGACTGCAGAAAGGTGGACACCTCACCCTCCTGGTCGGATCCAGGAGGCAGCATTTCAATATCAAGGGACTACTTGCCCCGCAAGGGCCGGCCAGGGCCTTCGACGGCAATATAGCGATCCTGGACATCGCTGCCGCCCAGGAAGCGTTCGGGAAGATCGGGCGACTCGATCGGATCGATCTGATGACGGATGAGCGGGTACCGCTGGATGAGATCCGGGCCCGCCTGGCGAACGTCCTTCCCCCGTATCTGACCGTCCAGCGACCGGATCGGCGAGGCCACCAGGTGGAGAAGATGCTCAGGGCGTTTCGTCTCAACTTGACCGCCCTGAGCGCGATCGCGCTGCTGGTCAGCCTCTTCCTGGTCTACAATGCCGTCTCCCTTTCGGTCCTGGAGCGGCGGCGTCAGATCGGCATCCTCCGTTCACTTGGGCTCACGCGCCGTGCAGTGGCCGCGCTCTTTGCCGCGGAAGGGGCGGCGCTTGGGCTGCTGGGTTCGCTGCTTGGAGTCGGCGGCGGGCTGCTGCTGGGCCGGGTACTCCTGCAGACCGTCTCAAGGACGGTCTCAGTCCTCTATGCCTACCTTCGGGTAGAAGAGATCGAGGTCAGTCCGGTCCTGCTACTCACCGCGCTCGGGTTGGGAAGCGTCGGCGCGCTGCTGGCCTCCCTCGCGCCGGCTTATGCGGCAAGCCGGATCGCGCCGAAGGACGCGATGCAGATCGGGTCCTTCGAAAGGACCTGGATGCGCCGCTCCCCGCTTGCGCTCCTGTGCGGCCTCTTGCTGCTTAGCGCCGCGTTCCTGCTGACTCACCCGGGTCCGGTTGGTGGTACTCCCCTCTTCGGTTATCTCTCTCTGGCCTGCCTCATCTTTGGGGTCGCCTGTTTCACACCCCAGCTCTTACGCCTGACCGGGGCAGGCATTCACGCCCTCTGTGGGGGACGACGAGCTCCACTGCTCACGCTTGCAGCCGGCAACCTTTCTTCGCAGGTCGGACGAAGCGCGGTCGCGGTCGCTGCCATGATGACCGCTATTGCGATGCTGGTCGGGCTGACCCTCATGATCGGTAGTTTTCGGCAGACGGTGGAGTTGTGGGTAGAGCAGACCATCCGGGCCGACCTCATCGTGTCGGCGGCTGCGCGCTTCGTGAAGGGAAGCCAGGCACGGCTTTCAGACGCCTTTATCGAACGCGCCGCCAGGATTCCCGGTATCGCCGCGCTTGACCCGTTCATCGGCATGCGAGTCGAGCTGCTGGGGCAGGATGGCCTGCTCGCGGCAGGAGATTTCGAGGTGGTCGCACGTTACGGCAGGCTCCTGTTCAGGAAGGGGGAGTCGGCCGAGGTTCTTCATCGCGCCAAGACTGATGGTGGAGTGATCATCTCGGAAAGCCTCGCGCTGTCCAGAGGGCTCACCGAGGGGGACCGGGTGCCGCTCTTTCTCCCCTCAGGCCCGGTCGAGCTACCGATTGTCGGGGTCTTCTATGACTACTCAACCGATGGCGGCAAGGTGGTGATGGATCGGGGCCTGTGGGCGAGGATGGGGGGCGAATACGGAGCCGACATCCTGGCGATCTATCTTCAGCCTGGCGCCGATGAGGCGGCTGTGCGGCGGCAGCTACTGGCGATTGCGGGCGAGGATGGCGCGATCGCGCTCCACTCGAATCGAGCGCTCAAAGCCAGGGTTCTGGAGATCTTTGACAATACCTTTGCGATAGCGCGCGCCCTGGAGCTGATCGCAATCCTGGTGGGCATCCTCGGGATCTTTAACGTCTTGTGGGCCTCGGTCCTGAGTCGCCGTCGGGAGATCGGCGTCCTGCGGTCGGTCGGGGCAACGAGGGCGCAGCTTGTGCGGATCGTCCTGGGGGAGGCGGGACTCCTTGGCCTGTTGGCCGAACTGCTTGGCCTGTTGGCCGGCATCGCGCTTTCACTCATTCTGATCCATGTCATCAACAAGCAGTCGTTCGGCTGGACCATCCAGTTTCAGTTCTCCTGGTGGGTTGTCCTCAAGTCGTCGATCATCACACTCGGCGCGGCCTTACTGGCCGGCTACCTGCCTGCCAGGCAGGCGGCCCGCCTGAACATCGCAGCAGCGGT
>JACPQW010000145.1 GCA_016190285.1 Candidatus Methylomirabilis oxygeniifera | reverse complement strand
GCCTTGGCGGCCTCCATGACCCGATCGACATCGCTCTGCGTGACCTCATGGTTTTTGCCGGAGATAGCGATTACCCCCCTGCTGTTGATCCCCTTAATGTGACTTCCGGCAATCCCCACAAATGCGGAATCCAGGGTGACTCCCGCCATCGCCTCCGCTGCCTCGATCGCTTGCCTGATCGACTCAACGGTCACATCGATATTGACGACGACACCCTTCTTCAGACCCTGCGATGGGCTGATTCCACATCCGACGATTTCGACCTCATTCCCCGTCACCTCCGCAACGATGACGCAGATCTTGGTCGTACCGATGTCGAGCCCCGTCACGATCTCGCCCTTTCGGATCATGCGCCCTCCTTCGCAAGCGGCTTGACGATCACCTTATCGGCGAACCGGAAATCGGCATATTCCAAGTCGCGCAGGGTGGTCCCGCGTATCTCAAGGACCCGCGCTAATCGATCTAACTGCTGCTGCACGCCCTCCGCCTCTCCGAAATGCAGGGAGGGCAACCCCTGGCCCAGCAATACCGTGTAGCTTCCATCGCCTTTCAGTTGGATCTCCCTCGCCTGCACGTCCGGTCCCAACATTCCCTGATGAAACCGTTGCCATAGACGCGCCCCCTGTTCGACGCGAGTGTGATCGATCCGCTCGCCCGTCCCAAGCGGGTGGTCGGCGTGAAGCCTCAAAAGCGGAAGGTCCGACATCTCCGCCGGTGAAGCCTCCTGCAGGATCAGCCCATCCTCGCTGACAAGGTAGGCGCGATCGGCGACCACCACGGCGTGTGGTGCGCGCTCCGACACGTGAACCTGCAAGGTGGCCGGAAGGCGCCTGCTCACCCTGGCCGTTTTGATCCAGGGATTCCTCGCGACAGTCGCCGCGAGCGCCCGCAAATCGACCTCAAGAATGCTCGCATCAGGCGCCAGGCCCAAGCTCTCAACAATCGCCTCGGTTGGTACTCGGTGATTGCCTTCCACAAGCAAATCGCTGATCTGGAAATAGCGCATCGGTATGGAGCGAGGGATCTGCTGCCAGGCCAGCCATCCCAGACCGACCAGCAACGCGGAGAGCATGGTCGCACGCACGCCTCGTCTCAGGCGTACACCAAATCGCGAGCCTCTGCGAGTCACGCTCTGGCGCCGCCATCCTGACCCCGTCGATACCAACCTCAGGAAGCGGCGATTCGGGCGAAACCCGGCGCTATCCTCAGCCCGCGATGGGCGAGCCGACGACCTGAATCTCCAGTTCAAGCGCCACTCCTGCCTTCACCATCACCTCGGCTCTGGCTCGCTCGATCAGCCAGAGCACCTCTGCGGCCGTAGCCCCACCGAGGTTTACGATGAAGTTACCATGTTTCTCAGAGATCTGCGCTCCTCCTCGCCGCAGCCCCTTGAGCCCCGCATGCTCCACCAGACGCCCCGCGAAGTCTCCGGAAGGGTTCTTGAAGATGCACCCTGCCGACCTGATCTCCACAGGCTGCGTAAGATTGCGCCTCACCAGTAATCTTGAGATGGTCTCTTTGATGTCGGTCAGGTCGCCCCGCTGCAGCGTAAAGCAGGCTTCAATGATGACCGAACCCGCAGGGAGCGCGGTGCATCGATAGCCGGCGCCAAGCTCATTCCTCGTCAGGACCCGCTCCTCGCCCAAGCCATCCACAAGGCGAATCCAGTCAAGGTGATCAACAATAGCCCCTAAGGACGTCCCGGCATTCCCCTTGATCGCCCCTCCAACAGTTCCCGGCACGCCCGTCAGCCCTTCGAGACCCGTCAGGCTTCTCATCGCAGAGAGGGCCAGCACACGGCTTGTCCGCACGCCGGCCCCGCACCTGATCTCTTCGCCGGAGACCTCAAGTTCCAGGAAGCTTTGCGAGAGATTCATGACCAGCCCCTTGACCCCCCCATCCAGCGCCAGCATGTTACTGCCGCTACCGAGAATCAGAACGGGGATCGTCTCATCCCGCGCCACCTTGAGCACGGTCTTCACATCTTCAAGATCGGCGGGATAGACCATCATCTCGGCTGGGCCGCCGATCCGGAAATAGGTGTGCGACGCGAGCGGCTCCTCAGTGAGAACCCGCCCCTTAATGAGTCCTTGGAGCCTTTCCTGCAGACTGAGCGCTTCTATCATTGGATACACACTGTGAAATCAACTAGCTGACGGCTGCAATCGGCTGATAATCTGCTCACCAGCCTTCCAGATGTCGCCCGCGCCCATAGTGATGACCAGGTCTCCAGGACGGGCCAGTTCGACGACCCGGTCCGGAATCTCCTCCTTACGTTCCACGTACAGAACCTTCGGTCCTTTCCGGCCGACAACCCCGTCAGCAATCTGTCGACCGGAGACCCCGGCAATCGGCGCCTCTCCTGCCGGATAGATCCCGGTGATAATCACCTGGTCGGCGACGTCGAAGGCCGAGGCGAACTCGGGGAGCAACCGCTGCGTCCTGCTGTACCGATGCGGCTGAAAAATGACGATCAGCCTCCGTCCGAATCCATCTCTGGCCGCTTTGAGCGTGGCCTGGATCTCCGCCGGGTGATGAGCGTAGTCGTCCACCACCATGATATCCTGGGGACTCCCCTTCACCTGAAAACGTCGAACGACACCGGAGAACTCGCCGAGCGCCGTCCGGATTGTGGCAAATTCGATGTCCAGCTCAAGACCCACTGCCATGGCTGCCAATGCATTCGACACATTGTGCATTCCAGGAACCCTGAGTTGTACCTCCCCCAGCGGCTCCCCCTTGAACCTCACCTTGAACGTGGAGCTGAGCCCGGTAAGCGAGACCCCCTCTGCCGTCAACTCGGCTTGCTCGCTGCAGCCATACGTGACGATACGTTTTTGCACCCTAGGCAACAGGTCTCGAATATGTTCTTGATCGAGGCAGAGAATCGCGGAGCCGTAGAAGGGAACTTTATTGATGAATTCGAGGAACGTCTCCTTGATCTGCTGCAGATCGCGGTAGTAATCGAGGTGCTCGGCATCGACGGTGGTGACTACGGCGATGGTGGGCGCCAGCTTAAGGAACGAGCCGTCGCTCTCGTCGGCTTCTGCTACCATGAACTCGCCCCGCCCGAGCTTCGCATTGCTGCCAAGCGCATCCAGCCTGCCTCCGATGACCACGGTGGGATCAAGACCCGCCTTGGCCAGGACCGTCGCCACCATGGAGGTGGTGGTGGTCTTTCCATGGGTGCCGGCAACGGCCACGCCGTACTTCATCCGCATCAGCTCAGCCAGCATCTCCGCTCGCTGAATAACCGGAATGGCATGCGCCTTCGCCGCGACAATCTCGGGATTCTCCGGAGAGACCGCCGAAGATCGGACGACGACATCGGCCTCCCGCACGTGAGCAGGATCGTGGCCGATCTGAACGGTAATCCCCAGCGACTGAAGGCGGAGGGCATGCTCGGACACCTTCAGATCGGAGCCGCTGACGTGATAGCCAAGATTGTGGAGGACCTCGGCAATCCCGCTCATCCCGACCCCTCCGATCCCAACGAAGTGGATGTGCCGGATCTTCTTAAACATGGTTGCAGTTTCGAGTTTTAAGTTTCAGGTTTCGAGTTTCGGATTTCGGATCGTTCACGTGCCGCTTGGCATGTGCAGCCTGGAACCAGGCGTGGACCGTGGTGCCCGGAGCCCGGCGTGCGGTCTGTGTGACGAGATCGGCCAAGCGGATCGCCGCATCCGGCCTCGCCAGGGCCTTCGCTTTGCGCGCCATGGCCTCAAGCCCCTCTCGGTCGCGGAGACACGTCCGTATGATCTCGGCCACCGTGGCGCCGCTCAACTCGCGGTCCAGAACCATTCGTGCGCCGCCTGAGGCAACCACCGCTTCAGCGTTGTATCGCTGGTGATCGTTGGCGGCAAAGGGGAACGGAACGAGCACCGACGGTTTGCCCAGAGCGCAGAGCTCTACCACCGTGCCGGCGCCGGCCCGACAGACACAGAGATCGGCAGCGGCATACGCGGCGGCCATCGTCTGGAAGAACGGCTCCACCGCCGCTCGATATCCCCCCGCCTCATATCCTTGTCGGACGACAGCCAGATCGCGCGGACCGGTGGCATGGATGAACTGGATCTGCTCTCGCTCGTCGGCAAGCATAGGGAGCGCCTCCATAACCGCCTGGTTCAGCCGGTGAGCCCCCTGGCTGCCGCCGAAGATCAGAACGGTCAGCCGATCCGGATCGAGATCCAAGCGGGTCACCGCCTCTACCCTGCTCACACCGAAGAGCTCCGCTCGGACCGGATTGCCGGTCACCCGCACCTTACTCTTGGGGAAAAAATCGGATGCCCCCTCGAAGGTCACTGCGACACGATCAACGATCTTTCCCAACCATCGATTGGCAAGCCCCGGTAAGGCGTTCTGTTCATGGATCACCGTCGGGACCCTCGCAAGCACTGCCGACAGTACGACGGCGGCCGAGGCGTAGCCGCCAAACCCGACCACGACATCGGGACGGAACCGTCGAAGAATTGACAGAGATCGAATGAGACCTGAGGGGATCAGCGTCAGGCTCCGAAGCCGCGGCAGGAACCGCTTGCCCTGCAAACCGGAGGCCCTGATCCCTTCAAAGTCCCACCCTCTCCTCGCCAGCACCGATGCCTCAACCCCTCCCTCGACGCCAACAAACAGGAGCGGTAGATCGATCGTTCGTGACCTGAGCTCCTCAGCTAACGCAATGGCAGGAAAGAGGTGGCCGCCCGTCCCGCCCCCTGCAATGATGGCCTTCATGCGAATCGTCCTCTCGCCGTCTGGTAACGCGAGATACTGAGCAGGATGCCGATACAGAACAAGGTGATGACCAGGGATGTGCCGCCGAAGCTGACCAACGGCAACGGCAAACCCGTAATAGGCAGCAGTCCGACAACCACTCCGAAATTGATGGCGGCCTGAGCGACAACGATAAAGGTAATGCCCATCGCCGTATAGGCGCCGAACAGGTCAGGCGCCCGAAGCGCGATCCGCGTCCCCCGCCATAAGAGGATGCCGAAAAGGGATACCACAAACAGCGACCCGACAAGTCCCGTCTCCTCCCCGACGACGGCAAAGATAAACTCGGTATGAGACTCCGGCAGATAGCCCAGCTTTCCGAAGCTGTCGCCGAGCCCTCGTCCCAGCACTCCGCCTGACCCCGATGCGTAGAGCGACTGGTTGGTCTGGTGTACGGCTTTGGAGGGGGCACCAGTAGGATCCAGTGCCGTCATCACTCGCTCGAGCGCATACGGATGGGTCAGGACAAACACAACGGCAAGCGTCCCAACAGCGAACACAATAACGCCCAGGTGGCTGAGGCGGATGCCAGCTACGAAACAGAGCGCCACGACCGCACACAGCAGGATCCCCACCATCCCGAAGTGGGGCTGTAAAACAATCAGACCGCACACAAGCCCGGACAGGATGAGCGGCAGGAAAAAGCGCGTGGCGAACCGCTCTTCCTGATCGGCTCTTTTTGCGAGGGCACTGGCCATGAGGAGCACAATAGAAAGCTTGGCCAGCTCGGACGGTTGAAAGGAGATCCCGAACAGCCGGATCCATCGCCTGGCGTTGTTGACCTTGACCCCGATCGATGGAACCAGCACCAGAACGAGGAGCAACAGCGAGAACAGAAACAGCGGGAGCGCATACTTCTGAAAGGTACGGTAATCGCGGTTCATGGCCCAGACCATGACTACGAATCCGATCAGGGCCCAGAGGAGCTGTTTCTTCAGGAAAAAGAACGGGTCGTCGTATTTCTCTCCGGCCTTGATGGCGCCCGCACTATACACCATGATAATACCAACCATGACCAGCAGCAACGAGACGCTGCACAGCAGCTTATCATAGGGGAAGCGCTTGCCGATCATGGTCGAAGCCCCCGTACCGCCGCCTTGAAGGCGCGCCCACGATCCTCAAAATCGGCAAACATATCGAAGCTGGCGCAGGCCGGCGACAGCAAGACCACCTCTCCCGGCGATGCGGCAGCTGCAGCGCGCCGTACTGCCTCTTCAAGGCTCGACGCCTCCTCGGTCGGACAGACAGCAGCCAGCACGCGCCGCAGTGTCTCGGCGGCTTCGCCGATCAGGATCAGTCTTTTGACCCGCTCACGGACCAGGGGGATGAGCGGCGCGAAATCGCCATGTTTGTCCCTGCCGCCGGCAATCAGGACTATGGGGTTCGTAAAACTCTCCAGCGATCGGACGACCGCACCAACATTGGTCCCTTTGGAGTCGTTGACGTAGCGAACGCCACCGATCTCAGCGACAAACTCCAGACGATGTTCCAGCCCCTCGAAACCGGTGAGCGCTATCCGGATCGCTGTCGTGGGGGCGCCGGTTACCGCCGCCGCCAGGCCGGCGGCCAGCGCATTCTCCAGATTATGCACCCCCTGAATCTTCAATTCGGACATCCGGCAGATGACCTCTCGCATCCCGTCAAGGGCCAGCACGAGCTGATCGCCTTCAACATACGCCCCCGTATCGAGCGGTCTGGTCCGGCTGAATGCGATCCTCCGTCCTCGGGCCTGTGCCGACACCTGAAGAACCAGCGGATCGTCCGCATTGATGACGGCAAAGTCGGACGGCCGTTGGTTCTCGAAGATGCGAGCCTTGGCCCGGTAATAGTCTTCGACCTGATCGTAGCGATCAAGATGATCAGGGGCAAGATTCAGCAGTAATGCCACACGCGGCCTGAACTCCTCGATCGTTTCCAGTTGAAAGCTCGATAGCTCTGTGACCACATACTCTCCTGCAGCAAGGCAAGGCGCCACTCGGCAGAGGGGGGTGCCGATGTTGCCGGCCACATACGAAGGCAGGCCGGCCTGCTTCAGCATGGCGCCAATCAGGGTTGTGGTGGTACTTTTGCCGTTGGTCCCGGTAATCCCGATGAACGTGGCCTCACTACACCGGTAGGCCAGTTCGACCTCGCCGATAAGCGGGATGCCCGCCTTACGAACCCGCTGAAGCAGCGGCTGGCGCAGATCGATCCCGGGACTGACGACGACGAGATCGGCGGAGGGCAAAGAGCGCAGATACTGCTCGCCCAGCTCAAGACTGATGCCGTCCTGCTCCAGGCTACAGAGGTCGGCGTCGACCTCGCGCTCACCCCTGCGATCGGTACCGACGACGGCAGCGCCCTGTTTGAGCAACAGACGGCAGGCCGCCTCTCCCGATCGCGCCAACCCGATCACCACCACACGTTTGCCGGTCAGATCGATCATCGCAGCCTCTATTTCACCTCAATTTCAACGTCGTGAGCGAGAGCAGGGCCAGGATAAAGGAGATGATCCAGAACCGGACAATAATCTTCGGCTCCGCCATCCCGTTCAACTCGTAGTGATGATGAATCGGCGCCATCCGGAAGATCCGTCGCCCGGTCGTCCGGTAGGAGAAGACCTGCAGGATTACTGAGACGGCCTCTGCGACAAACACCCCTCCGACGATGAGCAGGAGCAGTTCGCTCTTGACCAGGACAGCGAGCGTGGCCACGGCGGCCCCAAGCGCCAACGAGCCGGTGTCGCCCATAAAAAGCTGCGCGGGGTACGCGTTATACCACAGGAATCCCATAGCCGCCCCGACGATGGCGCCGCCAAACACCGTGAGTTCCGAACTCCCTCTTACAAAGACAACCTGCAGGTAGTGCGCGATGCTGGCATGTCCCGCAATGTACGCCAGCACCGTATACGCCGCTGCGGTCATCAGCGTCGGACCGATGGCCAACCCATCCAGGCCATCGGTCAGGTTCACCGCATTTGACGCGCCGACAATAACCAGCGTGACAAACAGGATGTAGCCCCAGCCCAGATCGGGCATCCAGTGTTTGAAGAACGGGATAGCCAGTTTTGTGGTGTAGGCATCGACAGGGTTGACGTACAGGAAGAGCCCGATGAGCATGCTGGGAATCACCTGCCACAACAATTTTGTCTTCGCTGAAAGCCCCCTGCTGTTCTTGGCCACGACCTTTCGGTAGTCGTCGATGAATCCTACTGCTCCCATCCAGACCGTACTGAACAGGACGAGCCACACGAACCGGTTGGTCAGGTTCGCCCAGAGCAACGTGGCGATGAGTATGGAGGCCAGAATCAGGAGGCCGCCCATCGTGGGCGTCCCGGCCTTCTGCAGATGACCCGAGGGACCGTCGTCCCTGATGCTTTGGCCGATTTGTAATGCCTGAAGCCTGCGGATCAACACGGGCCCCAACAACAGACTGATCAGCAGCGCGGTGAGGATGGCCCCGGCCGTACGAAAGGTCACGTACCGGAAGACGTTCAAAACCGCGTAGCTTTCGTGCAATGGGAACAGCAAATGATATAGCATAATTCCTTTTACTTACCTGGCGTCACCAGATGCCGCCGATCTACCAACGCCTTGCCCTCCGTCGATGTGAACTGGGTTGACCGCTTATCCCGATGGGCCTCAAGCGCTAATTCCACCAGGCGAACGATCAACTCCGCCGGCTTCACCCCGCTTCGCTCCCAGAGGGTAAGGGACAGCGATCCGGGCATGGTATTGATCTCGTTGACGTACGGCTTCATCGCGGCTGAATCGACCAGGAAATCAACCCGGGAGATCCCGCGCGAATCGATCGCCTGAAAGGCGGCTGCCGCTATGGATCGTATCTCATCAGACAGCGCCTGGGGAATTCTGGCGGGGATAATGCTCGGCGCCAGATCTGCGCTCCCCGGCTTCTTATTCTCGGGATACTTGTCGCGGTAGCCCACAACCTCGCCCGAGCTGATAAGTTCCTCGCATTCCGACACGGTCAACGCGTGATTCCCGATAACGCCGCATTGCACCTCGATCCGCTGCTGTACGGCTCGCTCGACCAACACGCGACAACTGAAGCGCATCGCGCGCTTCGCGAGGCTCAGCGCTTCAACCGCATTATGCGCCACACCGATACCGACGCTGGAACCTGCCACGGCAGGCTTGACCACCACCGGATAGCTCAGTGTGCGCTCAAGCGCTTGCACGACGGCCGCCTCATCTTCCAACAGTTCGCGCCGGGTCACACCGATCCCCTCGACAACGGGAAGGCCTGCGCCTTGGAACACAAGCTTCGAAATGAGCTTATCCATTCCCACCGCCGAGGCGGCGACCCCGGCCCCGACATATGGCAGGTTGGCCAGTTCACACAGACCCTGAATCGTTCCATCCTCGCCATGCGTCCCGTGAATGACCGGGAAGGCCACATCGATGGTGGGATGGAGCGTCTTACGAAGCCAGCCCTTCCGTTCCTGTTGTGGCATCAACCCGCCGACCGATGGATCCGGCGACAGAAAGAGCGGCTCAACCCCCGTTGCACTCAGGCCCCGATCGAGATTCTCAAGCTGCGGCGCGTATCGCTCGCGATTCAGTCGCAACTTTTCAGCATCGAGCCTCACTCGCTCATCCGGTCCGGCCATGGCGCCACGTTCCGCCAGCTTCCGTATTTCAGCATCGACCGTCAACAGATCTCGAACCGCCTCGCCAGTGAGCCACGTACCCTCCGTCGTCAGAAAGATCGGCAGTGTCTCGAACCGGTCCTGCAGCGACAGCAAGACCTCGTAGACCTTGCCGGCAGTCATGATCGAAATCTCACGCTCTACCGAGCGGCTTCCGAAGATCAGCCCTATACGTATCAGACTGCTGTTCATGCGAACTCCAAGTAGGTATCCGGCAGCCGATTCTCATACAGCAGAACATCGCCTTCGCAGACGATCGCCTTGAGACAGTCGGCTACTTCATCCGCGTGCCTGGCTATCAGGACTCGACTTCCGGAAAAACCGGCCTCGCGAAGCCCCTCCCGCAGCGGTTGTGTCTGCTGTGGCCCGACCAACACCACATAATCGCACACCGCAGCCGCCGCCCGGCCCAAGCGGCGGTTCTCCTCCGCCTCGATCTGACCCAGCTCCACCAGTCCCGGCGTGATCAGGATCTTCGAACCTCCCTCAAACTGGCTGAGAACCTCCAAGGCCATCTGCGCCCCGCGCGGGTTGGCGTTGGCCACATCGATCAGCTTGATGACCCCGCCTTCTTCGCGAATCTCCAGGCGCTTTGGGGCCGGCGTCAGCGCCCTGACGCCGTCGGCAATCTCCTCCAGGGGTACGCCGCACTCTAACGCCGCAGCCGTTGCCCCCAGAATATTGCCGATATTCCAGCCACCAAGCAGCCTGGTCTCGAACATGGCAACGCCATGCTCGGTCTCCACGCGGAAGGCCGAACCCTTGCTGGACAGCTTGATCTCTTTCCCGCGGACGCCCAGCATCCTCTCGTCCTCACCGATCCCATACAAGAGCACGCGCCGACCTTCCCGTCTCGCGCGCTCGGCCAATCGCAGACAGACCGGATCGTCGGCGTTCACGATCGCCAAGCCATCCGGTGGGAGCGAATCAATCAGTTCATACTTGGCCTCGGCGATCCGCTCCGGCGTACCGAATCGCTCGAGGTGCTGGACCCCGACCGCCGTGAGGATGCCGAGCCGAGGCCGCAGGACCTCGCACACCTCCCTGATCTCGCCGGGGCCGTATGCCGCTACCTCAACGACAAAGAAGCGGTGATCATCCCGCAGCCCCTCGCGAACGACCCGAACGATACCCATCGTGGTATTGACCCCATCCGGTGTCTTGAAGACCGAGTAACGCCCCTGAAGCAACGCGGCGGTGATAAACTTGGTCGTAGTCTTGCCGTAGCTCCCCGTAATCCCAATCACCTCTCCGGGATAGTGCCCCATGCGCGCCGTTGCCTGCGTATAGAAACGCCGATTGATCGTTCGCTCCAGCGGGGCGAGACTCAGATTTGCGACGAGGACCGTGCCCGCTGCGCCCTCGGACACCACAAAAAGGCCGGCGGCCAGGCCGATGCCGACAAGGAGGGCGCGAGGAGCCACTGTAAGCCAGGACAACACGGCCACACTTGACCACGCGATGACAAGCAGGACCGCTGCCGCCAGAACGGACGTGACCGCTGCCAGGCGCACCGTTCGGGAGGTCCACTGCAATCGCTGGCTGACCTGAAGCGAGGTATACCGGATTCTCAACCACATTCCGGCGGCCAGCCAGACGATGTACAACATGCCTATCCCGGCGTACCTGAAGCCGAGAATGGAAGAGAGAGGCAACCATGCCAAGAGGATGCCGGCCCCCAGAACCGCCACCTGGACGAGGGCCCCTCGGCCGTCCAGAGCGATGCCCCAGTGCCTGACGATCCAGCCCCGCAGGCGCATGCTGTTGTAACGCTCTAACTGAGTCAGGTAGATCAGATCCAGATGACGCGCCACTGCGACCGCCACATACGGCAACAGACCGGTGACGGCCCGGCCCGCGAATGAAGATCCAAGCGTCGTATCCGACCGCATCACCGGCTGTCCTGCCACAAGAACTCCCTCACCACCTGGCCAAAACGGTCCGGTTGATCGACAAACGGAAAATGGCCGGCCCCTTCGAATACCTCCAATCGCGAGCCCTGTATGCCGCGTGCCATGATCTCCATCGAAGAAAAAGGCACCTCCTGATCCCGATCTCCCCAGATGATCAGCGTAGGCACGCGAATAGACGACAAGACCCCTCGAAGATCTTCGCCGACGACCTTCACCAGCGTGGCACGCATAGGTCCGGCGTTCCGATAGTCCCGCGATCCTATCCGTCGATACAGTTCAGCCACAATCCGCTCGCCCAGCCTGCCCCATACAGGCAACGAAAACAGCCGTTTCGCCAGCTTCACGGAGCCAACCTTGACGCGATGCAGAAGCCCTCGTCTCGGGCGGATCCCCGCACTGGCCACCAGAATAAGACTTCGAATCCTGTCGGACCGTTGAGCGGCCAACACAAGCGCGATTCGGCCTCCAAATGAATGACCGATCAGGTCGGCCGTCGGGATACCCACGCGATCCATAAACGCCTCGACATAGGACGCGTACTCCCATGTCCCCCACGTTGTCGCAGCGGATGGGGTCCAGCCAAAACCCGGCAGGTCAAGCGCGTATACCCGGAATCGATCCTCTAACGCCTTGGCAACGACACTCAACGACTCGGCCGAGGTGCCCCATCCATGCAGAAGAACCACCGGCCTGCCCTCTCCCCACACAATAAAATGGGTGTCCAGGTCACCAACACGAATCAGCACACCACCACCAAATACAGGGTAGAGGGTATAGAGGTTAGGGCTTACGAACGGCAGAACCCCAACTCGTGAAGCGCCTCTCGCGCCACCAATCGGTCATCAAAAGGGATCGTTCGATCGCGAAGAATCTGGTAGGTCTCGTGTCCCTTCCCCGCAATCACCACCATATCACCTCTACCCGCCAGCGAGAGGGCCTCCCGGATCGCCATCCCCCGATCTAAAATTGTAACATAGCCCTTACCCTGACCCCACACCTTTTTCGCCCCGGTTTCGATCTCCTCAATGATCTGATGAGGGTCCTCACCACGAGGATTGTCGGAGGTAATCACCGTGAAGTCGGCCAGTTCCAGAGCGGCTTCTCCCATAAGCGGGCGCTTCCCCCGATCGCGCTCTCCCCCGCATCCAAACAGGACGATCAGGCGTCCAGGACAGCATTGCCGCGCCATACGGAGGACACGCCGCAGCGCGTCCGGGGTATGCGCATAATCAACCATCACACTGAACGCCTGCCCAGCCTCCACCCGCTCACACCGACCCGGAACATGATGGAGCGCTGCGATCCCGTCAGCCACCGCAGACAAATCCGCGCCCAGATGCAACCCCGTAGCGGCAGCCGCCAGGATGTTGGACAGGTTGTAGCGCCCCAACAGCGGAGAGCGAATCGCCGTCGTCCCCCACGGCGTCTGCAACCGGCACCGGATTCCGTCCGGCCCCATCTTGACATCAGCAACCGACAGATCCGCCGGTCCCTCCACGCTGTAGCTATAACGCCTCACCCGCGTCGCCCCGAGAAAGAGATCCGCGGCCGGATCATCCAGATTGACGACCGCCGCCTTCTCCGCCGTTTTTGTTGACCCGACGCCCAGTCCCTCAAACAGGGACAGCTTTGCGCTCCGGTACGCCTCCATGGTGCCATGAAAATCCAGATGGTCCTGTGTCAGGTTCGTGAACACAGCCACGTCAAACTCGCAACCATCAACGCGATGCAGGGTCAGGGCGTGGGATGAGACCTCCATGACCACACTGTCGGCGTGCAGACGCGCCATCCGTTCGAGGAGCGCTTGCAGATCGCAGGATTCCGGTGTGGTCCGCGCCGCCTCTATCTCCAGCTCGTTACAGCGATACCCGATCGTGCCGATCAGTCCGACCTGATGTCCGGCGCGCCGCAGCACCGACTCGACCAGGTAGGTCGTGGTGGTCTTGCCGTTGGTCCCGGTCACTCCCACCATAGAGAGCATGCGCGAGGGATGACCGTAGAACCGACACGCAACAACGGCGAGGCTCTGCCGGGTATTCGCCACCTTCACCACCGTTCCACCCAGCAGCGCCGCCTCCGGCAGATCAATTCGCTCTACCAGGACTGCAACAGCGCCCGCTGCCCAGGCGGCCTGAACGAAGTCGTGGCCATCCCGCCTGAACCCTCCGATACATACGAACAGATCGCCGGGCTTTACCTGTCTGGAATCGTACCGGATCTCATGAATCTCCAGATCGACAGACCCGTGGAGGACCTGGTACTCGATCCCATTAATTAAGTCGAAAAGCTGCATTGCGGATCCCTTCCGCCAGCCGGAACGGCTCTCGGTCAACCGGGGTCTTCCTAAGATGCTTCAGGGACTCACGAGCGATCTCCCGGAACGTCGGCGCCGCAATCGATCCGCCCCAACGGAGTGTGCTCGGCTCATCGATGACGACGATAATAGCCAGTCGAGGCTGCTCTACCGGGACAAACCCGACAAACGACGCCACCACCTTATGTCGAGAGTAACGGCCGGTCGCTCGATCTACCTTCTGAGAGGTCCCGGTCTTGCCTGCTACGTCGAATCCTTCCACGGCAGCGGCCTTTCCCGTCCCTTCCGTCACGACTCCCTTAAGAATAGTCGCAAGGGTTCTCGCGGTATCTTCCGAGATGACTCGTCTGACCTGCATCGGTGCGTTCTCGAGGACAACTTGGCCGTCCGCCGCGACGATCGATTTCGTAACGTATGGACGAACCAGGTTGCCGCCGTTCGCAATAGCGCTCATTGCTGTTAACATCTGCAGCGGACTGACGGAGATCTCCTGCCCAATGGAGAGCGATGCGAGCGAGAGGGCCGACCACTCCTTCGGGCGTCGGATCAAACCGGGCGTCTCTCCCGGCAGATCGATCTTGGTAAGATTCCCGAACCCGAACCCGCTGATGTAATCGTAGTAATGGCTTTTGCCTAACCGCTGACCGACCTTAATCGCCCCCACATTACTGGAGTGAGCCATCACCTCGGCAAACGTGAGGGTCTCAAACCGTTCGTGATCCCGAATCGTGACCCC
Organism: Candidatus Methylomirabilis oxygeniifera; assembly: GCA_016190285.1. Taxonomy (GTDB): domain Bacteria; phylum Methylomirabilota; class Methylomirabilia; order Methylomirabilales; family Methylomirabilaceae; genus Methylomirabilis; species Methylomirabilis oxyfera_D. Next base: position 9,311 of record JACPQW010000145.1, on the reverse strand, counting down.
GCCCACCTCGATGGCGCCCCCCTCACCGTTGAACCGATCTTCAGGCCGCACAAGCCTCTCCTCCAGGGCACCGGCGCCCACGATGGCCTTAAAGGCCGACCCCGGCTCGTAGTAATCGACCACCGCGCGATTCCGCCGGGCGAACGCCGATGCCTCGGCATATATATTAGGATCAAACGTCGGATAGTTAGCAAGCGCCAGGATCTCGCCGCTGAAAGGATCCATCACAATGGCGCTGCCGCTGAGCGCGCCGGATTGGCGCACCGCAGCCTCCAGCTCCCGCTCAGTGATATACTGGATCACCTCATCAATCGTCAGATGCAGATCTGAACCCTGCGCCTCGTCGGCTTCCTCTTTGAAGATCGGCCGACGCTTGGCATCCTGTTGCCGCATAATCCACTGACGCTTACCGGCCAGGTAGGCATCGTACTGCAGTTCAAGTCCTTCCAGCCCGCGATCGTCCGTCCCGACAAATCCCAGCAGGTGGGCCGCCTGTTGCGCTTTCGGATAAAATCGCTTACCCTGCTCATCGGATCCGATCCCCTTCAGCATAAGGCGCTCCACCGCCTCCGCCTCCTCGGCAGAGGCTGATCGTTTGATGTAGACAAACGACTTTCCTGCGCGCAATCGTTCCAGGATCTTCTCGGCAGGCAGGCTAAGCGCGGCAGATAGGGCTGCGGAGGCGCGCTCCGGATTCTCGACTTGGGAGGGTCGAGCAAAGATCGAAGAGGTCGCAAGGCTGATAGCCAGCTCCCGACCATTGCGATCGTAAATCGTTCCGCGTCTGGACACCGTTGGGACGCGCCGCGAGGTCTGTCCATCGGCAACCCTCGCCAGTTCCGAGTATCGAAATACCTGAAGAGAAAAGAGTTGGCCGGAAATAATCGCGAGGGCTGCCGCGAGCGAGCAGAACAACATGGTGACGCGACGTCGTAACAGACCGCGCTTCACCGGCGCGGACCTGGTCGCCCCTGTGTCGGATGATTTTCCGCGAGCACGACGTTGCATCCGTATACCGATCTTCCGAAGATTACTCGAGTACGATCACTTGACCTGACTTCGGGCTCGTAAGACCAAGCTGGCCACGGGCAATCTCCTCCACACGGCGGAGCGACATAAGCCGGGCCACCTCGAGGCGCAGCTCTTTCTGCTGCTGAGTGAGGGCAGCGCGCTCCGCCGCGAGGTATTCTACCTCGTACCCCAGTCGAACGACCTGAACGTGCTGCCAGACGTAAAACAGGACCACGACCAGGACGGCACCTCCCAGCACCAGCGACTGGAGTAGATCGAACCTTCGAATCTGATCGATCCGGGGTTTCAGCAGACTGTTTGCCCGGTCTCGTCCAACCGATGTCCACGCGGCGATACTTTGATCTCTCATCCCGATCCCTCCTCTAGCACCGTTCTGCGGCCCGAAGCTTTGCGCTACGGGCACGCGGATTGATCTCACTCTCCCGTTCCGTTGGGACAACCGGCCGTTTAGTCAGAAGATGAACGCGCGGCGGCTCCGAACGTGCCCACCCCCGAAGCATCTCCTTGACAATCCGATCCTCAAGGGAGTGAAAACTGATCATGCAGATTCTTCCCCCAACGGCAAGCAGTTCGACGGCATCCTGCATACCGCGACGCAGCCTAGCCAGCTCATCGTTCACGGCAATGCGTAACGCTTGGAAGGTTCGTGTCGCGACATGGATTCGCCGCGGCCAGGCGCGCCGTGGCACCGCCGCAGCCACCAGACGTGCGAGCTGAGCGGTGGTAGTAAGCGGCTGCGTCCGCCGCGCGTCTACGATCCGCGCCGCAATCCGCCTCGCCCAACGCTCCTCGCCGTAGTCTTGCAACAGCCTGGCGAGTTCGCGCTCCGGAATCCGAGCAAGCAGTTCTGCCGCCGACTTGTCACATCCCTGACGATCCATCCGCATGTCCAGCGGCCCATCCCTCATAAAGCTGAATCCCCTGGAGGCGTTGTCCATTTGAAATGATGAAAAACCAAGATCAAACAGGATGCCGTCGAAAGGACCCCATCCGTTCTCGGCGGCGATAGCGCCCAACCTGGCAAAATCACCATGGCGTAACTCAACCCGACTCCCGAACTGCCTGAGACGGCCCTTGGCTAAGGCCAGAGCCTCAGTATCACGATCAATCCCGCACAGACGACCCGCCGGTGCGCTCTCGATCAGGAGGGCTTCCGCATGCCCTCCCAATCCGACGGTCGTATCGAGGTAGCAACCGTCCGACCGCGGTTGCAGGATGGCTACCGTCTCCTCCAACAGGACCGGGAGATGCCGACCCTCGATGGTCACGTCTTCTTCCAAAGCGCCCCCACACCGTACACCTATATTCGAATTCTCAGTTCCGCCAGCTTACCGGCATACTCCTCAGGATCCCGCTCCTGCGCGCAAAAGGACGCCCAGCGCTCTCTGTTCCAGATTTCGATCTTATCCAGCACCCCAACGATCACGACATCACGGCGCAGATCTGCCTTTTCTCTGAGTTGTGGAGGGATCAGGATTCGCCCCTGGCTGTCAACCGTCGACTCGACCGCATGAGCCGAGATGAGGCGAGCATACTCCCTGAACTTCTTATCCGAGTTCCCATGACTGAGGAGGTTCTGCTCGATCTGTTGCCAGGTTTTGATCGGATAGGCGACGATGCAGGCGTCGAAGAGAGGATCAACAAGGATCAACTCACGCTCTCGCCGCCGCTTAAGAATCTCGCGGTATCTGGCCGGGATGCTGAGCCGTCCCTTGTCGTCAATAGCGTGTTCGAAGCTTCCGCGGAACATGGGATCGCACCGCTTTTTGATGGTAGTTTATACCATTTCACCCCACCTCATCCCACTGTGTCGCAACGATATTCTCCCCCGTTTGCCTTGTCAAGAAAAATGTGATGGGAAAAACAGCTATCAGCAACCAGCGGTCAGGTATGAGCGCTCGGCATTCAGCAAGACAGGGAGAAACAGCATGTCCAGCGTAGAAGCTTATGCGCGGGGTAATGCCCTGCTTCGACGTTCGCGCTTTTGTATTGAATGCTGGCGGCTGATCGCTGAATGTCAGGCAGGCGTGATGATACGGTTATCAATGAGGCGCGTCTCGCCGAATCGCACGGCGAGGGCCAACAGCGTGGGGCCATCAATGCGATCGAGCGGCTGTAGTGTTTCCGGGTGGCAGAGAGCCACATAATCGATCCGCGCCAACGGTTCACCCTCGATCATCGCTCGCACCGCATCAACGATGGTCTTGGCGCTGCGCTCCCCGATCTTCACCCGCTCTTCCGCACGGCTGAGCGACGCATAGAGGACAGAGGCCGCCCGTCGCTGCGGCGGCGTCAACCGAACGTTTCGAGAGCTCATCGCGAGGCCGTCGGCCTCGCGCACGGTCGGCAAGACCACGATGTCGAGATCAAAGTTGAGATCGGCTGTCAGTCGCCGAACCACCATCGATTGCTGATAGTCCTTCTGTCCGAAGTAGGCCTGGTTCGGCCTGATAAGATTGAACAGCTTCGCGACCACCGTAGTTACGCCGCGAAAGTGGCCCGGACGCGATGCGCCGCACAACCCCTCGGTGAGTTCGGTTACGTCAACGTAGGTCTGGAAGCCCTTTGGGTAGATCGCCTCTATGGGCGGCGCGAACGCCAGATCCACACCTGCCCGCTCCGACTGGGCCAGATCGCCATGCACATCTCGCGGATAGCTGTCGAAATCCTCGCCCAGTCCGAACTGGATCGGATTTACAAAGATACTCACCACGACGATATCGTTGTCTGCACGCGCTCTCCGCATAAGCGAGAGGTGTCCCTCGTGAAAGGCACCCATTGTCGGCACCAGTCCGATGGTCTTCCCTTCGCGCCGAAGCGACTCGCACCGGCGTTGAATTGCGGACGGCTCATCAATGACCTGCATGGCAGTTCCTCACAACTCCAGCAATGCTTTCTCGGTCTCCTGGTCGATCGAATATGTATGCTCGGCGTCGGGGAATCGGCAATCGATGACGTCCTGCCGGAACCGGCCCACGGCATCACTGATGATGCCGGCGAGATTCGCGTACTGCTTCGTGAACCTTGGGACAAAACGATCGAAGAGCCCAAGCAGATCATGAAGAACCAGCACCTGACCGTCACAGTGAGGCCCGGCGCCGATCCCAATGGTAGGCACCGTCAACCTGTTGGTGATGACTCTGGCGAGCGCGCCGGGAATCGCCTCAAGTACGATCGCGAAAACCCCCGCCTTCTCAAGCGCCAGGGCATCCTCAAGGATGCGGCGGGCGGCGTCGAACCCTTTCCCCTGAACCTTCAACCCTTCCTGTAAGACCGCCGTTTGTGGGGTAAGCCCGACATGTCCCATGACCGGAATCCCCGCCTCCACAATCGCCCTCACACATGGCAGCGAAGGCCGACCTCGCTCGACCTTGACGGCGTGAGCCAAGCCCTCTTTTATGAACCGCCCGGCGTTTCTGATCGCGTCGGCCGGTTCAGCCTCATACGACATGAACGGCATGTCAGCGATTATCATGGCTCGCTTGACAGCGCGGGTCACTGCCTTGGTCATCATGAGCATCTCGTCCATGGTGACCGGGATCGTCGTCTCGTAGCCCAGGACAGTCATTCCCCCGGAGTCACCTACCAGGATCAGATCAACCCCGGCGCGATCCACAAGCAACGCCATCGGGTAATCATACGCCGTCAGCATGGTGATCTTCCGCCCTTCGCGCTTCATCTGCTGCAGCGTGACCGTCCTGACCGTCTGACTGGTCATGATCGGTCCTTATTTGCGGGATCCGAGCGGCACATAGTATTGGGTGCCTGGCCGAACCGTCTCGATCTGTTTAACCAGATCTTCAAAATCCTCCTTGTGCCTGACAAAGTCGATCTCGTTGGTATTGACAACCAGCAGCGGCGTCGCCGAGTAGTGGAAGAAAAAATGGTTGTAGGCGGCGTTCACGTCCTCCAGGTAGGACCGCTCCAGTTCTTGCTCAGACGCCCTCGCCCGCGACTGAATCCGTCGAATCAGGACATCGGTGCCGGCTTGCAGATACAGGACGAGGTCGGGTTTGACGACGCGCGTCTCCAGAAGCGGCTGCAACCGCTCGTAAAGGGCCAGCTCGTTGTCGTCGAGCGTCAGGTACGCGAAGATCTTGTCCTTGACAAATAGATAGTCGCTCACCAGCGACTGTTTGAAAAGATCGAATTGGGCCAGTTCCTGCTGTTGGCGGAATCTGTTCAACAGGAAATAGAGCTGGGTCTGAAAGGCATACCGACGCATGTCGGTGTAGAATTGCGTAATAAATGGATTCTCATCCGGACCCTCCAACAACTTACCGGCCTGAAGCCGTTCCGCCAGCAATTCGGCGAGGCTCGTCTTGCCGACACCGATCGGCCCTTCGACCACGACGTAACGAGGTTTGAGTGCGCGGCCTGTCATCTACGTATCCTCCCCAGACCCCGCAAACCAGGCTGCCGGAGCCAACAGCCGGACGCACGACGAATCGTCAAGACGATCGAGCAACTGCCGCATCGTAACACCAAAGACCGGGTGATAGAGATCAGGATCAAGTTCGCAGAGCGGTGCCAGGACAAAATGCCGCTGATGCAGCCGCGGGTGGGGGAGGATCAGGTCCGGTTGCTCCACGACCTGTGAACCCATGAGCAACAGGTCGAGATCGATGCTCCGATCCACACCTTGCGCTCGCTCTGCCGCGCGACCCATGCTCCGTTCGATCCGCTGTAGTTCGAGAAGCAACGCTCCCGGCGTAAGCTCAGCCTGCACCAAGACTACTCCGTTGACAAACCATCCGCCGGTGGCGGGAGGAACCGGCGCGGTCTCATAGAGCGATGAGGCGCGTATCACTGCGACCCCAGCAATCTCCGATATGGCTCTGATAGCTGCTTGACAGCACTCGATGCGGTCGCCCAGATTGGATCCGATCCCGATATACGCGCAATCGCTCATCATCGAGGGTATAGGGTACAGGGTGTAGGGTATAACAAGACTCGGGCCCGCCTTCTGAGGCTATCTGGGCTTGAGATTCGAGGCGGCAATCCGCTCGACCGCCTCCTTGATCCGGGAGACATCCACCGTCAGGGCCGCTCGAATGTACCCTTCACCACTCCGGCCAAATCCTGTCCCTGGGGTCATGACGATGCCGACATCAGAAAGTAGCGCAGAGGCGAAGGACGCGGAGGTATGCTCCTTCGGAACACCGATCCAGACGTAGAAGGTCGCTTGAGGTTTGTCCACCACGAACCCGAGCGCCGACAAACCATCCACAAGCGCATCGCGCCTCTCTTTGTAGACGGCCCTCATCGCCTCAACACACTCCTGCGGGCCGTTCAGCGCCGCGATGGCAGCCTCCTGCACCGCCTGGAAGACCCCTGAGTCCAGGTTCGTCTTAATCCGGCCAAGGCCGGACAGCACCTCACGGCAGCCGACCGCAAATCCAATCCGCCATCCGGTCATGTTGTACGTCTTGGACAGCGAATGGTACTCAATGGCCACGTCTTTCGCCCCCTCCACCGCCAAGAGGCTCTCCGGAAGGTACCCGTCGTACGCCATCTCGGAATAGGCGGCGTCGTGGCAGAGAATCAGCCGGTGCCTGTGCGCAAAGGCGACCGCCTCAGCAAAAAAGGCTCCGGACGCCACAGCAGCGGTCGGGTTATTGGGGTAGTTCAGGAACATGATCCGAGCCTTCTTCAGAACCTCCGATGGGATCGATTCAAGATCCGGCAGGAACGACCGGTCCCGCGTGAGCGGCATAAAGTACGGGATCCCGTCGGCAAAGACGGTTCCTGCCTGATAAACCGGATAGCCGGGATCGGGAACCAGGACGACGTCACCCGGATCGATAAACGCGAGGGGGATGTGGCCGATCCCCTCTTTTGATCCGATAAGGCTCAGCACCTCGGTCTGCGGGTCAAGCGTCACGCCGAACCGTTTACTGTACCAGTCGGCTACGGCCCGTCGAAAGCTCAGCATCCCCTCGTATGAAGGGTACTGGTGGTTCCGTGAGTCGGCCGCGGCCTCCTGCATCCTTGCGATGATGTGCGACGGTGTCGGCAGGTCAGGGTCGCCGACTCCCAGGTTGATGATATCCATGCCGCGACGGATCGCATCCTGTTTCAAGCGGTCGATCTCAGCAAAGAGATACGGCGGCAGCTTTGATAGCCGCTGCGCCACACTAAAGGGTTCTCCCATGCCTTTCTTCTCCTCTTGGATTCTCTGTCAGCTTTCGGCCGTCAGCTTTGAGCAACAACCGTGTTACTCAGTCGGCCGATCCCTTCCACCTCGATCTCAATCGTATCGCCGGGCCGCATTGGACCGATCCCAGAAGGGGTGCCGGTAGTAATGACATCACCCGGATAGAGGGTCATGACCGTAGAGACAAAATGCAGCAGGTACGGCACCTCAAAGATCAGATTATTGATGTTGGACTCCTGTCGGACCACACCGTTCAGGAACGCCCGGATGGGGGCGTCGGAGAGGTCCAGATCCGTCTCAACCCAAGGGCCGAACGGCGCGAAGGTATCGAACGATTTTGCTCGAGTCCACTGTCCGTCTTGACGTTGCAGGTCTCTCGCCGTCACATCATTAAAGCAGACATACCCCAGGATGTAGCGATGCGCCTTCTCGACCGGTACGGCCCTCGCGGTCCTCTTCACGACGATTCCCAGCTCCGCCTCATAATCCAGCCGACTGCACGACTTCGGATAGACAATCCGGCCGCGATGGGGAAACGACGCGCTCGACGGCTTTAAGAAGATAATCGGCTCGTCCGGGGTCTGCAGCTTCATCTCTTCGGCATGATCGCGATAGTTCAGGCCGACTCCTACGATCTTGGAGGGGTCGGTCGGCGCAAGGAATCTGATCCGCTTCAGCGAATGCGTCCGGTCCGTCACGACAAATTTGCCGAAGATGTCGCCCTGGATCTCCCGGACGACACCGTCCTCTACGATACCGTATCGTGATTGCTTGCCGGTGACGAATCGCACAATCCGCATTATTTAAATCCATGACTTTGAAGGGTCATTGCTTAGAAACGCTCCCTCGCGCCTGTCATTGCGAGGAAGCGGAGCGACCGAAGCAATCTGACCCGAAGGGTCATTCCGAGCGAAGCGAGGAATCTCACATGGGATTGCTTCGGCTCCGCCTCGCAACGACACTGCGTGTCGGATTGCCGCGCTCCCTTTGGTCGCTCGCAATGACTACACTGCTCCTGATTCATATTCGCGCTCTTAATCCCAGGACATCCTGCATATCGTACAGGCCGGGCGGGCGGCCGATAGTCCAATGGGCTGCGCGCAATGCACCACGAGCAAAATTATCCCGACCGTGGGCCCGATGCGTTACCTCGATCCGCTCTCCCATGCCCCCGAAGATCACCGTATGATCTCCGACCACATCGCCGGCTCGCAACGCGTGGATGGCTATTTCCTCTTTGCCTCGTTCTCCGACCAATCCCTTTCGGCCATAGATTCCCGTCTTGTCCAGTTCCCGACCCAGCGCCTCCGCAACGACCTGCGCCATTTTCAACGCAGTCCCGCTTGGCGCGTCCTTCTTAAATCGGTGGTGGGTTTCAACAATTTCGACGTCGTAGTCCTCTCCAAGAGCAGAGGCCACCTGAGCAAGGGCCTTGAACAAGACGTTGACCCCGATACTCATATTAGGCGAGAGCACGCAGGGAACAGCCGAGCCGAGTTCCTTGATCCTGTTCAGATCGGTGGCGCTGAACCCCGTGGTCCCAACCACGACAGGTACCTTCGCCTGGGCGGCGATGGCCAGATGGATCATGGCAGCCTGCGGGGCAGTGAAGTCGATCACCACCTGTCCTTCGCGTACAACCGCACCCAGATCACCGACAATCGGTACGCCCAGCGTACCGATGCCCGCCACCTCACCAGCGTCACGCCCGATGGTTGCACTGCTCGGTTGTTCGACGGCCCCCGCCAGAATAAAGTCGCTCGCTTCGCGGATCATGGCGATGATTCGTCCGCCCATTCGTCCAGCCGCACCGCAGACAATAGCACGTATCATTAATAGACACCGAACAAGGCTGAAGGCTGAAGGCTGAAGGCTGAAGGAATACTCACGAGATCAGACCGTAGGCCCGCATGGCGGTTTTGAGTCGGTTCAGATTGAGCTCGCTCATCGGACAGAGCGGCAGGCGGAGCTCGCCGCTGATCATCCCCAAAAGCGCCATGGCGGTCTTGACCGGAATCGGGTTGGTCTCGTAGAACATCGCCTGGCAGAGCGGGAAGAGCTTCAGGTGTATCTCCCTGGCGCGCTTCCAGTCGCCGCCAAGGAACGCATGAGTCAAGTCGGC
>JACPQW010000008.1 GCA_016190285.1 Candidatus Methylomirabilis oxygeniifera | reverse complement strand
AGCCAGGAGACCTACCCAGCCCCGAGGTGCTGATGACCTTCCGAGGGGAAGGGCGGCCTTGCCGCGTACCGGATTGATCGCGGCGCAGGTGTAGCGCTCATTTTGGGATTGAAAACCCCAATCCTCCTCGGAGGATTGGGGTTTTTTATTGTGGAGGAGCGAGCTGCATGCGGATCTGCTCATTACTGCCGAGTGCGACCGAGATCGTCTATGCCCTGGGCCTGGGCGACCAGCTTTATGGGGTCAGCCACGAATGTGATTTTCCGCCTGACGCAATACGCAAGCCCACTGTCATCCGATCGGTTTTCGATGCCTCTACGCTCAGCAGCCAAGAAATCGATCGTGCCGTGAAGGAGCGAGTTCGCCACGGTGAGGGGGTCTACACTATAGACCTGGATCGGCTGCAGGAGGCTGACCCAGACCTAATCTTGACGCAAGAACTCTGTGATGTCTGCGCTGTCCCATATCGGGAAGTCAAGCGGGCAGTTGCGCAACTTCGTCGTCAGCCGCATCTGTTATCCCTCTCTCCCATGCTATTACGCGACGTCCTGCAGGACATCCGACGGGTGGGAAAGGCGGCCGGCAGGAGGGAGAAGGCCGAGTCCCTGGTCGAGCGCCTGGAGTCGCGGATCGATCAGGTGATCTCAAGGGTAGCGAGTGCGATCGAGCGACCGAAGACCTTTTGCGTGGAGTGGATCGATCCTATCTATGCGGCGGGTCACTGGGTTCCGGAGATGGTGGAGATGGCGGGCGGGATCGACGGGCTGGGCAGGAGAGGGAAGCCATCGATTCCGATCAAGTGGGAACGGGTAGTCCGGTATGCCCCGGAGGTTGTCATCCTGATGGGCTGCGGCTTCGATCTGGAGCGGAACATCCGAGAGTTGCCCCTTCTCACCGGGTTAGCGGGATGGGGGGACCTGCCCGCCGTGAAGCGCGGTCGGGTCTATGCGGTCAATTCGAGCGGCTACTTCAGCCGCTCTGGCCCCCGCCTTGTGGATGGCCTCGAACTGTTAGCGAAGATTCTGCACCCCGACCTGTTCCCCGGTGCGATCTCAGCAGAAGCGGCGCGTCAGATAGGATGAGATGAGTTCAGCGGCCAGGAGTAGGCGTGCCCGAGCAATCGCAGTGTTGGGGACCGGGTCTGACGTCGGCAAGAGTGTGATTGTTGCCGGCCTCTGTCGGTTGCTATACCGAGCAGGGGTTCGGGTGGCTCCCTTCAAGGCCCAGAATATGTCCTTAAACTCCTTCGTCACTGTCGAGGGAGGGGAGATGGGACGGGCGCAGGTCCTGCAGGCGTATGCCTGTGGCCTGGTTCCGCATGTGGACATGAATCCGATCCTCCTCAAGCCCGAGGCGGATAATCGCTCGCAGATCATTGTGCATGGGAAGGTCTTGGGCAGCCATGATGCGGGAAACTACTTCACCCGCACCAGAGAGTTGTTCCGCTTCGTGAGGGCGAGCTACGAGCGCCTGGCCAGCCTGTACGACGTCATCATGATCGAGGGGGCGGGAAGTGCCGCCGAGATGAACCTCCGCGATCGGGATCTGGTCAACTGGCCGGTGGTCGAGCTGGCAGACGCGGGGGTCGTGCTGGTGGCCGATATCGACCGGGGTGGGGTCTTCGCCCAGGTGATCGGCACCGCGGATCTGCTTGCTGCCGGCGAGCGTGAGCGGCTGGTGGGGGTGGTGGTGAACAAGTTCCGGGGCGACCTCAGCCTGTTTGCGGACGGGGTGGCCTTCCTTGAAGCCCGCACAGGCGTGCCAGTCCTGGGGGTCCTCCCTTTCCTGCGCGATCTGGAGCTAGATCAGGAGGACAGCGTTGAGGTGGAGCGGTATAGGCGCACACGCTTCACCTCCGAAGGAGTCAACGTGGCAGTGACGCTGTTGCCCAGAATGAGCAATTTCACCGATTTCAACACGCTCGCCGCCGAGGGCGACGTGGCCCTGCGGTATGTGGCCTCACCCCTCGATATTGCAGGGGCAGACGTCGTGCTCCTCCCTGGCAGCAAGAACACGATCGCCGATCTGGAGCACCTGCGCCGGGTCGGTTTCGACGAGGCCTTGAGGGCGCACGTGGATCGTGGAGGGGAGCTGGTGGGGATCTGCGGCGGCTATCAGATGCTCGGTCGCATGATCGCTGATCCACACGGGGTCGAAGCCGGTGGGCAGACGCCGGGTCTGGAATTGCTGGACGTGGTCACTGAGTTGCTCCCGCACAAGCGCACGATGCAAGTTGAGGCGCTTCCCCTCCACGTCGATGCGTGGCGGGACAGCGCGGTATGCGGGTACGAGATCCACATGGGTGTAACCCGCCGCAAGACCGCCTTACCGTGCTTCCGGATTCTGCGCCGCATTGGGGAGGCGGGCCCGAGGGGAGAGCCCGCTTCGCAGGAGCAGGAGGCGCTAGATGGCGCGACCCGCCACGACGGCCTCGTGTGGGGCACATATATCCACGGTCTCTTCGACCGACCGGGCTTCCGTCGTCAGTGGCTCAACCGGCTCCGTGAGCGGAAGGGTCTGCCGCCGCTGCCCATTGCCATGTCGGAGGCAGTCACAGCACGGCTGGCCTCCGGGCTCGATCGTTGGGCCGACCACCTGCAACAGCACGTCGATGTGGGTCGGATCTTTGCTGCCGTGGGGACAGGCAAGGCGACTGGAAAGGGGGTGAGAGCAACCTACACGATCGGGTAACTATTCGGAGCGAATTGAGCGCCCCTGGATGTAAGGGAAGCTGGGAGATCATACCGCATGGCGCGGTTGGACAAAGCCAGCACGGTCCCGCCACTGTGAGTGGGGAGCCGCCCTGCACAATGCCACTGGTAAAAGAGCAGGGTTTAGGGTTGAGGGTCTAGGGTAAAGACAAGATACAAGGGCTTTTCCTAGACCCTATACGCTATACCCTCTACCCTGTCTTTAAACTGGGAAGGCGCAGGGTGGGCAGCGATCCACGAGTCAGGAGACCTGTCCAGGGGAAAATAAAAACGTACCACCTTCGCGGATAAGGGGGCGAATGATGACGCGTTGGAACAGTATCGCTACAGGGTGGGTATTGACGGTAGTTCTGTGGAGTTGCGGATCAGGGAGCGCGTCAGGGCAGATGCTCGGGGCGGTTTCTGAAGAACCGGTGGAGCTGGGACCGGTCGTGGTGACGGCGACCAAAACCGAAGTTCCGCTGAAACAGGTGGCGGCGTCGGCCACCGTGATCACAAAGGAGCAAATCGAGGCGCGGCAGGTCACCCAGGTATCGGACCTGCTCCGGGACGTCCCAGGCTTGAGCGTCAGGCAGCAGAGCAGTCGCGGCAGCGTCGTGAGTATCTTCCCAAGAGGCGGCAACTCCAATTTCAATCTGGTGCTGATTGATGGAGTGAAAGTCAACGACGCGGGCGGCGCCTACGACTTCGGCGACCTCAGTACCGACAATATCGAGCGAATCGAGATCGTTCGTGGGCCGCACAGCGCGCTGTACGGCTCCGACGCCATGGGGTCAGTAATCCAGATCTTTACGAAGCGAGGAACAGGCGCACCCCGTGTCGAGGCCTCGTTCGCGGGCGGCAATCTGAAGACGTTTGAAGAGAAAGTCCATCTCGGCGGAGGGGTCGGGCAACTGGACTACTCGTTGGGGCTGGGTCGAAACGACACCAATGGACACCTCCCCATCAACGACCACTTTGGCGAGACGACCTTGAGCGGCCGCATGGGTTTTGCCCTCGAGAAAGCGTTGGACCTGAGTCTTACCGTCCGTTACACCGACAGCCACCTCGACATTCCCACCGAGACCGGTGGCGATCGGTTCGGCGTGCTTGATCCAAATCAATCCAGTCACCAGCAACGGCTGGTCGTCAGCGGCAAAGCCAGCCACTCGCTGACGCCCTGGTGGCAGCAGACGCTCCAGCTTGGTTGGTACCGGCGAAACTTTGCCTTTGATGACCCTTTCAATCCCGTCGTCGATTTCTCCGCCTTCCACAGCAAGGATGAAGAGCGCCGCCTGTCGGTGGACTATTTCTGGAATCTGACCGCCCCGACCGTGCTTGATGTCTCCAGTCTCTTCACCGCCGGCTTTGCGTTTGAGCGGGAGGAGTTTGACCAGCGCGCGGCAGCCACCGAGACCGATTTTCCTTTTGCCAGCGCAAACGAGGCCAGTCGGCATAATAAGGCCGGCTATCTCCAGGGCCAGTTCGACTGGAAGAAAGTACTGTTTCTGACGGCGGGATTCCGGGTGGATGGCAACAGTACCTTCGGGACCGAGGTGACGCCAAGGGTGTCGGCGGCGTGGATTGTACCTTACCTGGGGACAAAGTTGCGGAGTGGGTACGGTGAAGGGATCAAGGAGCCGAGCTTTATTGAAAACTTCGGCGACGGGAGCCAGTTTGTCATCGGTAATCCCGACTTGAGGCCGGAACGCATCAGGAGCTGGGAGGTCGGGCTGGACCAGCCGCTATTTCAGGGTTTGGTCGATTTTTCGGTAACGTACTTTCACAACCACTTTGAGGACCTGATCGCCTTCATTTTCAGTCCTACGCCCGGCTGTCCGGCCAGCTTCTGCAATGTTCAGAAAGCGAAGGCGGAGGGTGTCGAGTTGGCCGCGACAATCCGCCCAGGGTACGGTCTCATTATCGGTGGCGCCTACACCTTCCTGGATACCACGGTGCTTGACGATGGCGGCATCGGGTCGGTTGCGCTGCAGAAGGGCCAGTCCCTGCTCCGCCGACCCAGGCATGCCGGGACGCTCTCCATCGACCATGTGTGGCATCGCCTGCATACGAGCCTAACGGCCACGTTTGTCGGCGACCGGCCGGATATCTTCACCGATCCTGCCACCTTCGAAACCCGACGGGTAACCGCACAGGGCTACACGACCGTAGACCTGGCGGGTTCGTACCTCCTGTTCAAGGACACCCGCCACCTGCAGGAGCTTACACTGTTCGGGAAGATTCAGAACCTCTTTGATCACGATTACCAACAGGTCTTTGGTTTTTCGACCCCTGGAATCACCTGGCTGTTTGGACTGAAGGGTACGCTATGAAGCGTCTGGCGATCCTGCTGTGCTGGATCGCACTGTCGTGGTGGGGAACTGCCGATGCGGCCTTCCTCACAGTGGTCGATAATGCGGGGCGGTCCGTGACACTGGACGGACCGCCCAAGCGGATCATAGCGTTGACGCCGGGCAACACCGAGATCCTGTTCGCCCTTGGGGCTGAGGACCGAATCGTGGCCGTGGACCGATGGAGCGACTTTCCACCCGCTGCAAAGGCTAAGCCTCAGGTTGCTCCTTTTAATCCCAGCCTGGAGCAGATCGTACGCTTCAATCCCGACCTGATTCTCTCGACCTACGGGAGCGCCGAGCCGCTGCTGCCGCTCGAACGGCAGGGGATCAGGGTGATGATCTTTGCGCCACGGACGCTCGACGACATCTACCGAAACATCCTCGTGATCGGGCGAATCGTGGACGCCGAGGCGCGAGCCGAAGGCCTGGTTCGCGCCATGCGGCAGCGCATGACGGCGGTTGTGGCGAAGGTGGGGGATGCCCCCAGACCCAAGGTCTTCATCGAATTTGATGGCAGCGACCCAAGCCGCCCGTTCACGGCCGGTCCAGGCTCCTTTATCGATGTCCTCATTCGACTTGCGGGCGGGATAAACGTTGCCGCGCACTCGCGAACAACTTGGCCCCAGTTCAGCCTGGAGGAACTGATCAGGGCGGACCCCGACCTGATCATCCTGAGCGATGCCCTCGCTCCCTAGCATCCTCAAACGCCGGAACTGGTGGCTCAACGCCCCGGTTGGAACGGCTTGAGGGCGGTGCGTCTGGGAGCGATCGCTGCGATCGATTCGAACGTGATCAGTCGGCCGGGACCAAGAATTGTTGAGGGGCTTGAGCTGTTGGCCGGACTGCTTCACCCGGACCGATTTCGATGAACACCCCTTTTTTCCGCCCCCGACACCCGACACCCGACACCCAACCCTCTGCCTTTCGCACCTACACAATCCTGTCCGTGGTCCTTTTCCTGGCGCTGTTCGTCGGTATCATGCAGGGTGCGGTTGCGTTATCGCCCCTGACTGTCCTCAACATTCTTCTTCGGGCGGCCGGCATTGCGCTCGGCCCGGTGACCTGGCAGAGCGCGGATGAGACGATCCTGCTCGAGCTCAGGCTACCCAGGGTCCTCGGCGGAGCGTTGGTAGGCGCAGCCCTGGCGACCGCCGGTGTCCTGTTTCAGGGGCTCCTTCGCAACCCGCTCGCCGATCCGTATATCATCGGCACATCGGCCGGCGCCGGCTTTGCGGCGACGGTGGCTATGCTTGTCCTGCCCCCGGCTTCTATCCTCGGCTTTGGATCAGTGGCGCTCTCAGCCTTCGTCGGCGGCCTGCTGGCGGTGCTGCTGGTCTACCGGCTTGCGCGGGTGGACGGACGCTGCTCGCCGGTGACCCTGCTGCTCGCCGGTGTCATTGTTAACGCCGTTCTCGGCTATCTGGGCTCATTGAGCATCCTGCTTTTCGAGGGGAGCGAGTTTCGATTGCGTCAAGTCTTTACCTGGCTTATGGGTGGGATCGCCGTGAATGATCCGAGGCAGTTATTGGCAGTGGGGGCGATCATTGTTGTGGGCATTATTGCGGCATATGGTTGTGCGGTGTCGCTCAATGCGCTGACGGTGGGAGAAGAGGGGGCGCAAGCTCTGGGAGTGGACCTGGATCGAGAAGCCAGAAGGATCATCGTGCTCGGTGCCCTACTGACGGGCGCCGCGGTCAGCGTGAGCGGTCTGATCGGATTCCTGGGGCTGGCCGTTCCGCACATCCTACGCCTTCTGGTCGGGTCGGATCACCGACGGCTCTTACCGACTTCGGCCTTGGCCGGCGCAGCCCTTCTGGTACTGGCGGATACGGCAGCGCGCTCCCTCGCAGCTCCGGCGGAACTTCCCGTAGGAATCTTCACGGCCCTGCTCGGCGGCCCCATTTTCCTCTTTCTGCTTCGACGCAACGGGCGGGAGTCGGGATGGCGATGAACCCCGGGATACATCTCCAGGCCGTTCATTTCACCTATCCGAGCGGCTTCGGGCTTGCGGGGATCGATCTGTCCATTGGGCGAGGCGAACGGGTGGCGATCCTGGGCCCGAATGGCTCGGGAAAGACGACGCTCCTGAAGCTGATGCTTGGACTGTTGCATCCAGGGAGTGGTACGATCTCGTTCGAAGGCGAAGATCTGGGTGGGATGAGCCGGATGGCTCGGGCGCGGGCGATCGCCATGGTTCCCCAGGAATTGCTGCTGCCGTATTCCCTCACGGTGAGGGAGGTCGTGCTGCTGGGACGGACACCGTATCTGCATCGCTACCGGGGCCCTGCGCGCGTGGACCTGGAGGCGGCGCAGGCGGCGATGGCCGCCACCGATCTTCTGTCTGCTGCCGGCCGCCCGTACAACGAACTCTCCGGAGGGGAACGCCAGAGGGTTATCCTGGCGATGGCGTTGGCACAACAGCCGCGTCTGCTGCTGCTCGACGAACCGACTCGTTCCCTCGATCTCAATCACCAGATCCGGATGCTGTCGCTGATCAGAGACCTCAATGTAACGCGCGGTTTGACAGTTGTCTCATCCATGCACGATCTGAACCTGTCTTCGCTCTATTTTGGTCGCCTGATCCTTCTGTCATCGGGTCGCGTCGTGGCGGATGGTCCCCCGGATACGGTCATCCGGCCGGATACGATACAGGAGGTCTTTGGCGTGTCCGTGCTTGTATATCGGCATCCCGCACTCGGTATTCCGTGGATGACCTTCGCACCCGACGCAGGCGATCTGTTCTCTACTCGAGAAGACGCCTCTGAGGCGATCAACCCTTGACAAATATGGCGACTGCGGACTATTGTAACGGCTAGTGTTGAGAGTCAAGGTGCAAGATGGCGGGTTGCGGATGTTGGTTGCTGAGCATCCGCAAATCCGTAACTTTATCGTCGTTTCGCTGCTGGCCCATCTGGCGTTTATCGGCCTGCTCAGCGCCATGCAGCGGTCCGCCGGAGTGCCTGCCGATCGACCGCTCCAGGTTCGGATTGTCGATCAATCGGTTCGGACGCAGGCAGTACCACCGCCTGATCGAAGAACTCTCGGGACAGTGACAGCGCGCGCACATCGGCTCGCGAAAAAGGCGGGCCTGCCGAGAACACCGGACAGTGTACGTGTTCGACGCCTGGCATCGGCTTTCCCTCGCAGAGCCGCCACTCCGCCACCGCCGTCTGCGAAGAACGCGAGCCCCGGCGCCCCTTCCCCCGCTAGCCATCAGACTGCACTTACCCCGTGGACGCCGCCACCGCTGCGGACGTTGCAGGGCGCGGCCGCCGCTCCCAACCCGAAGGCGGCTCACGTAGAGCCGCTCGAGGGCGAGGGTGTGGGTGGATCGACCCGCCCATCTAATCTCAGGGGTCAAATGGCCATGCTATGGAAAAGCCTCGATGCCCGGCAATACCCCGGCCAGGGGGCTGATACCGGGGAGGAGGGTGATACAGGTTCCTCCAACGGGCCGACGGTCTCGTTGGACAGCCGGGATTCCCGGTTTGCGTCCTATCTGATGGGGGTGAAAAGGCAGATTGAAAGAGTCTGGAGTTACCCTCCTGACGCGCGGGGCCTGACCGGGAATCTGGTAATCACCTTTGGGATCACTCGCGACGGCCGCTTAAGCGATCTGCAACTCACGCAGACGTCCGGTATCGCCCCGCTGGACAACGAGGCAATTCGAGCGATCCGACTGGCCAACCCCTTCGGTCCGTTTTCTGAGCAGATGCGTTTCGAGCGACTGAATATCCGAGCGGCCTTTTACTACCATGTCAGCCGCGCAAGCCTCAGAGATCAATGAGCTGCACTATCAACACGCTCTCGATCGAAGCGCCTGCCGTTCGCGGAATCTACCGCTCGCCGAGAGGTGATGGAGGAGTTTGACCGCCCATAGAGTCCGTGGTATAAAAAAGACATGGCAACCTGGCTGAATCCGGAAGAGGACGTCGTCTTGTTTCTTGAGCGCGAGATGGCAGGCGTCTTTGCGATCAGCGAGGGGCGTCTATTTGATGGGACCGTCCGTTTCCAAGGCAAATTGCTGATCGATCCCGTCACGGCTGTCGCTGAACTGACGGAACGGCTTGCGCCCTACGGCTATTACCCGCTGCTTCGGAGCGAGGAGGATCTGAGGATCCTCCGAGTCGCACCCGCAAAACATCTGTTTCGTACCGGTCCGTGGGTGAACGTTGCGCTGCTGCTGGCTACCCTCACGACAACAGTGTTCGTAGGAGCCGCCAATCGCGGTGCCAATCCCTTCGCGGATCCCTGGTCACTGGTGCAGGGACTTCCTTTCGCGATTACGCTGCTGTTGATCCTTGGCGTTCATGAGCTGGGACATTATTTTACCGCTCGACACTATGGCATCACAGTTACGCTCCCCTATTTTATCCCGGCTCCGGTCGGGCTCGGGACCTTCGGGGCGTTCATCAAGATGAAGTCGCCGGT
>JACPQW010000144.1 GCA_016190285.1 Candidatus Methylomirabilis oxygeniifera | reverse complement strand
GTCCAGTGGTGATGGGCCGATCCCGACATCGTGACCTCCGCGGATCGCAAATCGAATAGCTGTTGCCCCGAAAGACGCGTTACACCTTAACAGACATAGCCCCAGAGGGTCAACAGGAAAAACGCTACGATGCCGTGACAGGTGCACCATTGGCGGCCGTTCATCTTAATCCCGGATACTTGGGGTAGCAGATCGAGCCAAACTCGATTACAATACCTACACAGGAGCCGAATAGATGTCCAAGATACGCGTGATTATCGACACCGATCCCGGCATTGATGATGCGCTGGCGCTGATCCTCGCTCTCGCCTCGCCGGAGTTATCGGTTGAGGCGATTACGACCGTGGCCGGCAATGTCACGGTAGCGCAGGCGGTGCGGAACGCCAGCCTGCTGCTTGAGGTGATAGACCCGCACTCACGGCCCCCGGTAGCGAAAGGCGCGACACGTCCCATGACACGGCCGCTGCGTACTGCCGAGGGTTACCACGGCGAGGACGGCCTCGGAGAACTCTCTCGTTTCAAGACAGAGGCCGGGGTACTCCGATACCCCGAACCGCAACAACGTCTTGCATCTCAATCTGCCCCGACCTTGATGACCGAGCTCATTAGTGGCGCTCCAGGGGAGATGGTCGTGATCTGCATTGGGCCGCTGACCAACCTGGCGATGGCGATCCAGGCGGCCCCGACGGAGATGGCCAAGGTCAAAGAGATCGTCATCATGGGCGGGGCGATCCAGGCGCCCGGCAACGTCACACCCGGAGCGGAGTTTAATCTCTATACCGATCCCGAGGCCGCCAGGCTGGTGTTCACCTCCGGCTTGCCGATCACCCTCGTTCCCTTGGATGTCACACAGCGGGTCATGCTCAGGGCGGAATTGATCGAGGCCGTCGTTCGACATATCGGCAGTCGCGTGACCCAGTTCGTCCGCGATGTCACTGAGCGACTGTTTGGCATTGAACAAGAGCGGGCGGGGTGCGCCGCGATCCCGCTCCATGATCCGCTCGCCGTCGGTGTCGTGATCGATCCGTCGCTTGTGGTACGTCGGCCGCTGCACGTTGACGTGGAGACAGGCGCCGGTTCAGCTCAAGGGATGACCATTGCCGACAGACGCCAGATCAGGGAGGAATGGAAACAGCCGCCGAATCTTCAGGTCTGTATGGAGGTGGACGCCGGACGGTTCATGGCCCTTTTCCTGGAGCGGATATGCCGGCCGCTCACCTGAGCGGACAGGTTGGCGCGAGTTCAAGTGGGCTGGTGTTGAAGTAACGCTTATTATGGCTGGGGGAAGGCGATGATGATCGAATCCAGCGAAAGGATCCGGTACTCCTCGTTGTTCCGATAGAAATAGTGCCCTTCTACGCCTTCAGAGGCTTCCTCGAAGGCGACAATCGCTTCAAGCGGGGGCATCTCCCGGAAGGAATTAGACCCCTCGTCGAAGCCATCGCCGGCCATCACGACCTGGCCGTATCTGATGGAGGCGCCCCGTGGGCAGTGAACCGTCAGGCTATCCGGCGGTTCTCGAAGCATCCTGACCACCAGATTGATGCCATAAACCTTAAACGCCGGGCATGAAGCCGACCTGCTATTCATGTGATACTATATAGCACAATGGGTATCCTGAGGAAAGCAGAAAATGGCGCCGACTTCACGCTAGCCATGTTCGTCACAGCGCAAATGAATTGAGTACGATTGAGGTAATATGCCACGCGAGATTTCGGCAGGGGTAATTCTGTTCAGGCGGACGCCGGAACCGTACTACTTGCTTCTCCATTACGAGTCTGGTCACTGGGACTTTCCGAAAGGGCACATCGAACCCGGCGAAGACGCGCAGCAAACCGCCACGCGCGAGTTGAAAGAGGAGACTGGAATCTCCGAACTGTGCTTTGTAGACGGTTACAAACAGTCGCTCCGATATTTTTTCCGCCAGAAAGGAATCGGGATCTTCAAGCTCGTCATCTACTTCCTCGCAGAAACAAATCAGCCCGAGGTCAGCCTTTCCGATGAACATATCGGGTTCGACTGGCTTCCATATGACCTCGCTATGAGCCGATTAACCTTCAAAAACTCCCAAGATCTTCTGATGAAAGCCCATGAACACCTACGAGCAACTCGACCTTCTGACCAAGGCGATGGGTGACCCGCCGGCGAGGGGTGGGAACAGCGCAAGGAGGTCGCCGTCTTGAAGCGCGGTGTTCGGGTCGGCGTGGATGCCGTTGACAAGGAGCATCGTGGGGTACGGCTTGGGGATGCCGAGCTGGTCGATCACCTGTCCGACCGTCACCCCGTCGGGACAGTCTATGATGGCCGTGCGGCCCTGAGTCCTTGTCGGCAGGTACTGGGCAAGCGTCCCATACAGCGATACCTCGATTTTCATGGAAGGGCTCTTCCGGACATCATGCGGGTATGGCTGGAGCCGGAACGGACTTCGCCGAAGGCGCGGGGACCCACCGAGTCGCGGCCGGGAAGGCACACGGAAACTGACCGAGTCTGCGAGGGAATTTCCGAAGGCTGCCGCCCGGCAGCGACCGGAAGGGTCGCGCCGAGAGGCGGGAGAGTGACGGCTGCCTGCCATACCCAGGAACGCATGAGACTTTACACTCTACCGGCCTTGTGGATGGCTCGCAGCACCGTGCCCCAACGGACGGTGGTCGGCGCCAGATGGTCCGGCTTCACGGTAAAGGTGGTCCGGGTCCGGATCATGTTGTGGAGGATCCCAGCATCCTCGAACCCTCCCACCAACATCGCGCCCACAAGCTGTTCCCCATCGAAGGCCAGCTTACGGTAGATCCGCCTCCGATCATCACGGACCTCCCGGATCTCATACCGGTCACCGGGCTGTGAATTCCACGCGCCTAATGACACGACCGGGGTCTGCAGGACCGAGGTCACATTCATCGCCATCGACCCCTCGTACGGCGTGGCGACCCCGGCCATGTTCAGCCCGGCAATCCTTCCCTGATTCAGCGCTTCAGGCCAGATAGCGTTCACCACTCGCTCGCCGCTGAACATATCGACAGTCTCGGCGACGTCGCCAGCCGCATAGATCCCGTCCAGACTCGTTCGTTGATAGGCATCCACTACCAGCCCGCGGTTCATGCTCACACCGGTCCCGCTGAGGAAGTCGAGGTTAGGCGCGACACCAGCCGCCATGACCAGGAGCTGACATGGACACACCTCGCCACTTTCAACCTTCACGCCGGTGACGTAACCATCCTTGCTCAACAATTCCGTAGCTCTGACGCCGCACCTGACCGTCACCCCCGCTTTCCGAAGCGCCTCCTCCGCTATTGCAGCCGAGACCGCGTCGGCCATAGCCGGCATCACGTGCGGCATCTGTTCGATGACGGTCGTCTTGAGGCCGCGACGGGCAAACGCATCCACCACCTGGATTCCGATCAGGCCGGCGCCAATCACGACAGCCTCTTTCGTGCCGGGGATCGCCGCGTCGATCTGTTTGGCATCGATGTTGGTGATGCAGGGATAGATCCCCTGGAGATCCGTCCCCGGGATCGGTGGCATGACGGCGTGAGAGCCTGACGCCACGAGCAGATTGTCGTAGTCCAGGCTTTCGCCGTCGCTCAGCCTCACCCGGTGTGCTACCGGATCGACAGCGAGGGCGGCAACGCCCATCACCCCTCGCACCTTCATCCGGTCGAAGTAGCCCTCGTCCCGCATCCGCATACCGTCGTAGCCGACCTCGCGGGAGATGAAATGGGTGAGGCCAACCCGCGAATAGAGCGGCAGAGGCTCCTTCGACACGACGGTGATGGGACAGTCCTTGTCCACTCGCCGAATCGCTTCGACGGCCGCCAGCCCTGCCGCGCTGGCCCCGATGATGACGTGATGAAGCTTACCCATGCTGATTATCCGAATTTTTGCTCCGAAACACCGCCTCGTCTAACAACCATACTCAGCGATGTGCCATCATTTGGCACATACGAGTGCAGCACGAAGTTGGAAGCTCATGGTTGGGGGACATCGAGATCCTTGCAGATCCGCCTTGCAAGGTGCTCATTGATTTCGCGATGCCGTGGAATAGTGGTTGACTTTCCAACCGCTCGATTGACATAGACCGTATGTTTACTACCCTCCCGAAAAAACTCGCAACCATGATCCTCCAAATACCGGATAAGATCGCGGCGCTTCATGATACCGCTGCAATGAAACGCTCTTTCAGCACATCCCGACCCCGAATAGATTCTTCCGCCAAAGCGCGATTGGCCTCCAGGACTAACTGAATCGCCTCAAGAAGATTCTCACGTGCTTCTTCAAGCGTTTCGCCCTGAGTGTTTGCGCCCGGTAGTTCTTCGACGAAGGCAATATAACCCTCTGGGACTTTTTCAAATACGGCCGTAAACTCCATCGGCATCACCTCAGCTTCAATAAGCATTCACAGGCACTGATGACGTGAAAGCAACAATATCGGCTCAAGGAACTATTTCGGTACTCCACAGTTATAGACGCTTTTTCAGTTGGCCGGAACTTCTTCGACGGACTCGCCAAATGAGTCTCCCATTCTTCAATGGGGTACGAGTTCCACTGGATCGCCTGTACCGACGCTGCCCGCCTCGATGACCGATGCGTACAGCCCTAGAGACTGATTCGCTTCACGGACGATCGTTCGCAGCACCGATGGATCGCGCGGCAAATCCGCCTGAGCGTGCATCGGCATCGCGCAACGGATCGTGGGCAGTTCCCCTTTGACAACGAGATCGCCGATGCGAATCGCACGGCCTACCCAGTCGTTCTCCGCGACACCGGTCGTGGACTCGGTATCCACCAGCACGTTGGGTCTGAACCGCCTGACATCCCAATCGGCGGCTGGATTGAGCTGCGACATCAACGTGAGCGTTGACGTTGTCAGCACGTGAATCGGAAAGAGATCGAAATACGTGCCCGGCGGCGCGTAGAACTCCCAGGCGACTGGAGGAACGTCGGACAGATCGGGCAACGGCTCCTCCGGCTCGCGCCCCAACGCCGCCCGCAATTCCTTTTCGACCGGGCCGCGGAGGATGAGCCGTTGCAGCAGGCGGCGAGCCGGCCGATACGCCCATAGCCGGCCGAACAGAGCGGCGCCTGGCTCGCGTCTGCGGTAATACGCCGTGTCTGCGGCCGGCTGCACCGGGCGGAGGGTGACCTGCCGTCCGATCAGTTCCGACAAGCGCCGCGAGGCAGCCGACGAGTCGCTGGAGACGGTGGCGCCGTCGGGGAGCGTGATCTCCACGTGCGGAATGTGGTCGGCACACGGCTCTGCGTGGTACATGGCCGCACACTGCATCAGGATGGGGTGGCGCTTCGCGTTATGAATCTCCCCGGTCGCCTCGTCTCGAATCGCCCAGCCCCGATCGCCCCATAATCCTTGCGTGCCCACCTGCCCGCGATCGAGCCGCTCACCAATCATCGACTTCACCGGGTATCGCCAGATCTCGCCGACGCGCCCAACCTCTATGCTGGCCTCCCTGCTCACCCCAACGTCACAGAAGCGGTGGATATCACGCTGTCTCGTCCGGGCTGGTGAACCGACAGAACAATAGCTCGTCATTCGAATCGAACTCGGCGGTCCCAGAACGTCTCTAGTTGCCGGGTGGCTCGCTAACCGCTCGGGAATCCTCGGGCGCCGTTGATGAGCAACGTCACCTGGTCGAATGGGGTGAGCGCTGTCTTCAGGCCGTCGAGAAGCGTGATATTCCGGTCGTTCACCAGGACCTCGACATCCTGCCGGAGCTTTTCCTCCTCAAATACGAACTCCTGGAATGCGGGGCCCATGACCTGCCTCAGCGCCTCCAGGAGTTGCCCCACCGTTCCGGCATCGACCCCGAACGAAGCCTTTCCCGCAACCCGCCGGATAGCGCCTTGGAACCTCACCTCAGCCATTTAAAGACAGGGTCTAGGGGTTAGGGTATAGGGTAAGAACTTCTTTCCAAGAATCCGTCATATCTTTGCTAAACCCTACACCCTGCTCACAATGAGGTCCAGTTCCTTCAGCTTCTCTGGAGTCGGGACACCTTCCGGGGTCCAACCTCGAAGGCGATAGTATTCTGGAAGCATCTCGCCGAGGCGGGCCACCTTCCCCTTGGCCGGTCCTGCCGGGATCGGCTCCTCCAG
Source organism: Candidatus Methylomirabilis oxygeniifera (assembly GCA_016190285.1). Taxonomy (GTDB): domain Bacteria; phylum Methylomirabilota; class Methylomirabilia; order Methylomirabilales; family Methylomirabilaceae; genus Methylomirabilis; species Methylomirabilis oxyfera_D. The sequence goes on along the minus strand of JACPQW010000144.1, from coordinate 901 downwards.
AATGCGACGGGGCAGCGTATCGTCTTTGGCGCTGAGACCGGCCCGGAGGTTAAAGAGCCGCTCGAGGTTCCAGATCCGCTCGCCGATCTTGATGACTTCGTCTTCTGCATAGCCGGCGCCCGTCGCCAGCTCCAACATCGCGTGCAGATCAGCCGGCGCCAAGGCGAAGGTGGTGAACAGACAGGTGCCGGTCGAATCGACGAAGGCGGTGGCGTCCTGGGATGCCTTGGCCAGCGCCGCCTTCCCGTCGGTGGCGAACGGATCGACCTTCCGCGGAACGCCGAACACCTCGGCCGCGATGGTGTAGCCACGCAGGTGACAGGCGCCACGGTTGGAGGTGGCATACCCCAGCGCCATCCCCTGCGCGCCGCGCCCGTCGTAGGCGGCGAATGCCTGCCTCTTCACCCCCATGAACAGCACGGGGTGGCCATACCGCTCGGCGACCCGCGCGCCGCCAAGCGCCAGGATCGCGCCGAACCCCTCGCCCCTTCCCAGCTTTTCCGTCATTTCCACCATAGCCTCGGCGTCGCCGAAGCGGAGCGGGCGACCGATCTCCCGCTCCGGGATGTAGCCCCGCTCGAACAGCTCCATGGCGGTGGCGATCGACACGCCCGCCTCAATGGTGTCCATGCCCAGCTCATTGCAGAGGTAGCCCGCCTTGGTGACCGCCGCCAGATCGTCCACGGCCGTCATGGCACCCAGGGCCCAGGCGGTCTCGTATTCCGGCCCCTCGCCCGACCCCTTGAACTTCCCGGCTTTGATCTCGGTCACCCGCGCGCAGGCGATGGTGCAGGCGAAGCAACCCTTGTTCCTGATCAGGATCGTGTCGGCGATGGTCTCGCCGCTCACCTTGTCGGCGCCCTCGAACTGTCCCTGTTGAAAATTCCGCGTGGGCAGGAAG
>JACPQW010000146.1 GCA_016190285.1 Candidatus Methylomirabilis oxygeniifera | reverse complement strand
GGCTCGGAGGCCCAAAAGCATCGTTACCTGATCCCGCTCGCCGGCGGCACGCTGCTCGGCTGCTTTGCGCTCAGCGTGCCGGGCGCGGGATCGGTCGCGTCGGCCCAGCAAACCATGGTCAGCAGGGAAGGCGACGTATTCGTGCTGAACGGGACGAAGAACTTCATCACGAATGCCTTGGAGGCTGATCTGGCGCTGGTCTTTGCTACGGTCGATCGCGGTCTTCGAGCCAAAGGGGTCTGTGCCTTCCTGGTGGAGAAGGGGACGCCGGGCTTCACCATCACGAAGGTGGAGAAAAAGTTGGGGCTCCACGGCACCAGTTGCTGTCAGGTCGTCTTCGAAGATTGTCGGGTACCTGCGGACAACCTGCTTGGGGAGGTGGGGCAGGGGTTCAAGATCGCCATGGTCACCCTGGATGCCGGCCGAATCGGCATCGCGGCGCAGGCAGTAGGGATCGCCCAGGCTGCGCTGGACATCTCCCTCAGGTACGCCAAGGAGCGGGTCGCCTTCGATAAGCCGATTGCGTCGTTTCAGGCGATACAATGGATGATCGCCGATATGGCGGTGCAGGTCGAAGCGGCGAGGCTGCTCACCTATCGGGCGGCCTGGCTGAAGGACAAGGGCCTCCGGCATACCAAGGAATCGGCGATGGCGAAGCTGTTCGCGTCGGAGACCGCCAACCGGGCTGCTACGAAGGCGCTCCAGATTCACGGCGGCTATGGGTATCTCTACGATTTCCCGGCTCAGCGGCTGTTCCGCGACGCCCGCATCACCGAGATCTACGAGGGCACGTCCGAGATTCAGCGGCTGGTGATCGCGAATCAGTTGCTGAATTAGAATAGATATGCAAGAGGCTGTGTCATTGCGAGGCGAAGCCGAAGCAATCTGACCCGAAGGGTCATTCCGAGCAAAGCGAGGAATCTCACCGGGATTGCTTCGCCTGCGGCTCGCAACGACACTGCGTGTCGGATTGCCACGCTCCCGTTGGTCGCTCGCAATGACGAGGAAGGAGCTATGCCGCTGAACATCGTTGTGTGCATCAAGCAGATTATCGATCCCGAGACGCCGATGAGCCAGTTTGCGATCGATCCCCGAACCAAGCGGCAGGCCCCGGGAAACAACCCGTTGGTCATCAGCCCGTACGATGCCAATGCCCTCGAGGTGGCCATCCAGCTTAAGGAGAAGCAGGGGGCCAAGGTGACGGCCATCAGCGTCGGCGGCGCAACCACGACGACCGCGCTGAGAAGCGCGCTGTCGATGGGCGCCGACGAGGCGATCCTGGTCAATGATCCCTTTCTTGCGGGTTCTGATCAGCGGGGGATTGCCCATGCGCTGGCGAAAACGATCTGCAAGGCAGGCGCATATGATCTGATCCTGACCGGCTGTGAGTCTGGGGACTGGGCCGATCGGGCCGTCCCGGCCTTTCTGGCCGAGGAGCTCGAGATCGGGTACGTCGGATATGTGACCCGGATCGAGGTGAGGGATGGACAGGTGATCGTCCGTCGAGTGGTGGAGGATGGATACGAGCTGATCGAAGCCAAGATCCCTTTTCTTGCTGCCATCAGCTCTGATGAAACGAACACCGCCCGCTACGCCAAACTGAGGGATATTATGACTGCTGCCAAGAAAATGATCCCTGTCTGGAAGGCAGCGGATCTCGGGCTTGACCCGGAAAGAATCGGTCTTGGGGCAGCCAGGGCCGCGATTACCGATGTCTATATCCCGGTCAAGGAGTCCAAGTGCGAGATGATCGAGGGGAATACGCCGGAGGAGAAGGCCGCGACGCTGGCGGCCAAGCTGCGCGAGCTCAAGTTGATTTGACGAGAGGAAATAGATGCCCGGTACATTGGTATTGGCGACAACGAAAGACGGCAGACTCACGCGAGATACGCTTGAGCTGTTAGCAGGCGCGAGCAGGCTGAAGGAGAAGCTGGCCCAGCCGGTGGCTGCAGCCATCTTGGGAACAGGGGTCGGTCCATACGTCCCGTTGCTGTTCGCGCATGGCGCCGATCAGGTCTATCGCGCCGAGCATCCCCTGCTCGAAGGGTATCAAGGCGATGCGTATGTCGTCGCCATACATCAGATTTGCGAACGCGCTCAGCCGACCGTGGTGCTGCTGCCCGGCGATGTGATGGGGCGCGAGTTGGGCCCGCGTCTGGCGTATCGGCTCCAGGCCGCCTTTGTTGGGGAGTTCATCGACTTCGACCTGGACCAGGCGTCCGGTCGGTTGCAGTTTACGCGCCAAGCTTACGGGGGGAAGGCGATAGCGGTGGTCCAGCCTCACGTGAATTCGGTCGTGGCAACGGCTAAGCTCCGGACACTGGAGCCGGCCGCCCAGGAGGAGGGCCGGACGGGCGAGGAGATCCGGATCGATGTCGCCTTAGAAGCCTCGCAGCTCAAGACGCACCTTATCAAGCGGGTCCGGGAGGAGGCGACCGGCATCAATCTGGGGGATGCGAAGATCGTGGTAAGCGGCGGGCGTGGGATACACGGGCCGGAAGGGTTCAAGCTCCTTGAGGATCTGGCACGTGTGCTGAAGGGCGCGGTTGGCGCCTCAAGGGCGGCAACCGATGCCGGATGGGTCCCGTCCTCCTGGCAGATAGGGCAGACCGGCAGAAATGTCAGTCCGGATCTGTATCTGGCCTTCGGGATCTCCGGCGCGACCCAGCACGTCGCCGGAATCTCCGGCTCGAAGTGTATCGTGGCGGTGAACACTGATCCTGCGGCGCCGATCTTTAAGGTGGCTCAACTCGGCATTGTCGAAGACTGGAAAGCCGTGGCGACCACGCTGATCGAACGCTGTCGCGAACTGACGGGAAAGTAATTAACATGTGAGGTGCCGCGTGCGGAGTGCGATCCCCCTCACCCTCGCCCTCTCCCCCGAGGGGGCGAGGGGGTACAAAAAAGACTCCTCTCCCCCAGTGAGGGGAGAGGATGAAGGTGAGGGGGCACGGGCGTTCATGCCCACGGGGGCGCGCCGCAAGCGCGTAAGGTATTGACACCATGACCCCCATGCGCGAGGTCTACTGGAACATTCCGGGGCACCTGTTCCTGTACCTGCTGTTCTTTCCCTTCCTGGTCGTCTGGGCCTACGGCATCTACCGGCATACCCGCATGATACTCGCGGGAGAGCCGGCTGCAGTCCTGGGCAGCCTGTGGGATCGGGTTAAAGGCGTTGTCCAGGACGCCGTCTGGCAGCGGCGAATCGCCAAGGATCCCCTCTCAGGACTGCTGCACCGTTCGATCTCCTGGGGATTTGCTGTCCTCTTTATCGCGACCTGCCTCGTCGCGCTTCAGGACTATTTCGGCATCCCGACCCTGCGCGGACAGTTTTACCTCTATTTCATGTCGTTGACCGTCGATCTGTTCGGACTGGCGGCCGTTGGCGGCGTGCTGATTGCGCTCGTCCGGCGCTATGGCTTCAGACTCGATCGGCTCCTGCTGCCTCGTCTGGGTTGGAGTTACGGCATACTGCTTGGGCTGCTCCTTATCATCCTGGTGACCGGGTTTCTGATTGAGGGACTGCGGATTGCGGCTACAGACGATCCATGGGGCCGCTGGTCGCCGGGCGGTTGGCTGGCATCCGCTCTGTTTCGCGGGACCGACCAGGCCCAGCAGGTATTCCTCCATCAGGTCATCTGGTGGTCGCATGCCATCGTCGCCTTCACTTTTATCGCCCTTCTGCCTTACGGCGTGGGCATGCACATCACGTCGGCTGCCGCGAATGTCCTCCTGAAGAACCGGGAAGGCTCGGGGGTGTTGCGACCGATCGATCTGGACCGGGCGGAGCGATTTGGCGCCGGAGCGATCAATCGGTTCACCTGGAAGGACCTCTTGGACCTTGAGGCGTGTACCGAGTGCGGCCGCTGCCAGGCTGCCTGTCCGGCCTGGGCCACCGGCAAGCCGCTGACGCCGAAAGGGGTGATTATCGATCTGCGGGATCACATGCGCCTGGTGTACGACGGAGAGGAGTCCCGAAAGATGGTCGGCGGGGTGATCACCCATGACGTCTTGTGGGCATGTACGACCTGTGGGGCCTGCCATCAGGAGTGCCCGGTCTTCATCGAGCCGATCCCAAAGATCGTCGAGATGCGTCGCCATCTGGTGATGGAAGAGGCCGACTTTCCGGAGACGATGCAGGCGGCCTTGCGGAGCCTGGAAGAGCGGGGCCATCCGTTCCGTGGGGCGACCGCCTCCAGGACCGACTGGGCAAGGGGACTTGACGTGAAGACTGTGGCCGCCAACGGGACGCCGGAGGTACTCTACTGGGTCGGCTGCGCCGCCGCCTTTGATGAGCGGAACCAGCAGGTGGCGGCGGCGTTCACCAAACTCCTGCAACGTGCCGGGGTTGATTTCGCGATCCTGGGGGAAGAGGAACGATGTACGGGCGATCCGGCCCGCCGGATCGGAAACGAGTACCTGTTCCAGATGCTGGCCAGAGAGAACATCGCCACGCTGAACGGCTACGGCATCACAAAGATTGTCACCACCTGTCCGCACTGCTTCAATACGATCAAGAATGAATACCCCAAGCTGGGGGGCAGCTACGAGGTCGTCCATCACACGCAGTTGCTGGCCGATCTGGTGCACGAGGGGCGCCTGCGGCCGGAGAAGCCGATAGAGGGCGTGGCGTCGTTTCATGATCCCTGTTATCTTGGACGACACAACGGCGTCTACGACCCACCCAGGCAGGTTCTCGGGGCGATTCCAGGGCTCGCGGTCAAGGAGATGGACCGATGTCGGGAGCGCGGCTTCTGCTGCGGCGCGGGGGGCGGGTTGATGTGGCTTGAGGAGAAGATCGGCAAGCGCGTGAGCTGGGAGCGGACCGAAGAGGCGCTGGCCCTTCAGCCGCAGGTACTGGCGAGCGCGTGTCCCTTTTGCCTGATCATGTTCGAGGACGCGCTGAAGGTCAAGGATGCGATAGGGCGGACCAGACCGCTTGACGTGGCGGAGCTGATGGCGCAAAGTGTAGATATATGAAGTGCGGGGTGCGACCCCCCCTCCCTCACCCTCCCCCTCCGAGGGGGGAGGGTGAGGGAGGGGGTGCAAATGGCGCAGCGCGAATGCAATGTCCGAGAAAAAGGATCTAAAACGGATCGAGCAGGAGAAGGCACGGTGGGAGGCCGAGACACTGAAGCCTGCGCTGATGAATGCGCCTGAGCGGGCCGAGCGCTTCACCACCGCGTCTATGACCCCGGTCGAGCGCCTCTACACCCCGGCCGACCTGCCCGAGTGGGATTACGCGAAGGAGCTTGGATTTCCCGGCCAATATCCCTACACCCGCGGGGTTCAGCCGACGATGTACCGCGGCAAGCTCTGGACCATGCGGATGTTCGCCGGGTACGGCACCGCCAACGAAACCAACCGACGGTTCAAGTATCTGCTCGAGCAGGGCCAGATGGGGCTGTCCACCGCCTTCGATCTGCCGACCTTGATGGGGTACGATTCGGATCACCCCTCTTCGGCCGGGGAGGTGGGCAAGTGCGGTGTCGCCATCGATTCGCTCGCCGACATGGAAACGCTGTTCGATGGGATTCCGCTCGGCGAGGT
>JACPQW010000143.1 GCA_016190285.1 Candidatus Methylomirabilis oxygeniifera | reverse complement strand
GTACACGGTGTAGGCCCCCACCGCGGTCCCGAACTTTTCTTTATGTCGCTGAATGACTGCCTGAGCTTCCTTGATCTTCGTCTGGTCGGGGGTGAAGGTGATAAAGGCGCCTTCCGCAGCCTTTCCGCCGATCTCAATGAACTCCCTAGCCCAGACGCCGTCGCCGCTGACAAAGATCGTTTTCATCCCCAGCTCGCGCATCTGCTTGGTAAGCAGGATGGCCTCCGGATAGATGCCGCCGTAAAAGAGGACCTCCGGATCACTCTGCTTGACGGCGGTCAGAACCGGTCGGTAGTCTTTTTCACCCTGCGTGATGCTGCCGTAATAGACCGGCTTGGTCTTGGCCTTTTCCAGCGCCTTTACCGTTTCATCGGCCAGTCCCTGTCCGTATGTAGTCTTGTCGTGCAGGACCACGACCTTGGCCTTCTTCAGCTTCTTCACAATGAAGTTGGCCGCCACACCACCCTGCTGGTCATCTCGCCCGCATACGCGAAAGACGTTCCACAGACCGCGCTCGGTAAATTGCGGATTGGTCGACGCGGGGGTAAGCTGGACCACGTTGCCGTCGCGATAGATGGTGGAAGCCGGAATCGAGCAACTGCTGTTGAAATGGCCGATCACCCCGACAACCCCTTCATTCACGAACTTATTCGCGACCGCAACGGCCTGCCTCGGATCATGTTGATCGTCACCCCAGACGATCTCGATCTTCTGCCCGAGGAGACCTCCTTTGGCGTTCCACTCCTCCACGGCAATGATGGCGCCGTTCTTCAGCTCCAGCCCCAAAGCACCTTGATCGCCCGTCAGTGGACCGGCCACACCAACCTTTAGCGTACCGGCCGCGTGGGCATTGGCGGCGATAAGCAGGATAAACGCGAGAGCGTTCCATAACCACAACCACCGCCGTCCCATTCGGTTCCCCCTCTTGAAGTCGTAGCAGCATGACAATTCTGCGCAACGGATCACAGTTTCAACAAACATCGCACCGACAAGCAGTTACAATAGCAACCTTACTGTTGACTCTAGAGATATTGCGAAAGGGCTATCAGTGACCGTCTCTGTATCAGTGCTTACCCTCCACTTGCCGAATCGCGGTCGCGAAGGCCTGTGTCGCTGCTGTAATGTCGTCAGCGCCAACGATCGCCGAGATCACCGCAACGCCAGTCGCCCCGGCGGCCATGGCCTCTCCAACATTGCTCAATGTGATGCCGCCGATGGCCACGATCGGGAGAGCGATCCGGGCTCGCAGTTGTCGAATGATGTCGCAGCCCTTTGGCTCGTACCCGGTGGCCTTCGTTCCAGTCGCAAAGATCGGCCCGATGCCGAGATAATCGGCTCCCTGCTCGGCGGCCTGGACCGCCTGCTCGAGAGAGTGGGTCGAAACCCCCACGAACTTGTCAGCTCCCAGGAGCGCACGGGCCGCCTTGGGCGGCAGGTCGTCCTGCCCCAGGTGGACTCCATCGGCATCGGCCGCAAGTGCCAGGTCCAGTCTGTCATTGACAATGAAGCAGACCCCACGAGATCGACACAGTTGGGTAATCCGGCGCGCCTCGGACAGAAGCTGGCGAGGTCCGGTCACCTTATCCCGAAGCTGGATCATCGACGCGCCGCCTTCTACTGCTCGCGCCGCAATGTCGAAGTGGCTCAGCCCGAGTCCCAACTGACGGTTGGTAATGACACATAGGCGACATGCCTGCCAAGCAATCACGGAGCTATCTCGCAGAGCAGCGCCGCATGTGTCTGCGGTGCGTGCATGAGCATGAAGATTCCCAAAAAACAGTGCAACTCATTCGGTCGTCGTTGCGAGCGACCAACGGGAGCGCGGCAATCTCACCGTAGTTGCCCTGAACGACTGTGAGATTGCTTCGGCTTCGCCTCGCAATGACGCGGGGGGTTTCGGCCCAATCCATGGATTGGTAAATCGCCTCAGGCGCGCTCCACATAGGCGCCGGTGCGCGTATCGACGCGCAGGAGATCGCCGATGTTAATGAACAGCGGAACCTGGATCGTGGCGCCTGTCTCGAGCGTCGCCGGCTTGGAGCCGCCGGACGCGGTATCGCCACGAAGGCCCGGTTCGGTCTCAGCAACCCTGAGTTCAACGAAGGTCGGAAGTACGATGCCGATCGGTTCTCCGCGATGGTTCATGACCGAGATAATCATCTCTTCCTTCAGGAAGCCACTGGCCACTCCGAGAAGCTGCTCGTCCATGGTGAATTGATCGAAACTCTCCGTATCCATAAAGTGATAGACGTCGCCGTCATGGTAGAGGAATTGTACCTTTCGATCCTCCACCTCCGCCTTCGGGAGCTTCTCCTCAGTCCTGAAGGTGCGGTCGATGATGGCGCCGGTCTTCATATTCTTCAGCTTGGTGCGCATGAAGGCCCCGCCTTTGCCGGGCTTGACCCACTGAAAGTCTGTCACAATGAACGGGCTTCCATCCAATTCGACCTTCACCCCGGGACGCAGATCTCCTCCAGAAATCATCATCTCTTTTCTCCATGGATAAACGGGACCTGAGCATTCATCTCACAATCCCTTTTTATCGAGTAGCTGAAGGGCAGCCTCCAATCCCAGCCGATAACTAAAGGCCCCGAATCCCGTGATTTGCCCGACGGCAACATCGGCAATGAAAGAATGACGGCGAAACTCTTCGCGACGGTAGATGTTTGACAGATGCACTTCGATGGCAGGGATGGCCGCGGCGATGATCGCATCCCGCACTCCTACGCTCGAATGGGTCAAGCCGGCGGCGTTCACAATCATGGCATCAGCCCATCCTATAGCGTGGTGGATCGCATCGATGAGCTCGCCCTCGTGGTTGGACTGAATAAAACGGATCTCGGCCCCTCGTGATGCCGCACAGGACTTCAGCTCATCCTCAATCTCTTTCAGCGTTGTACGACCATACTGGTTCGGTTCTCGACGTCCCAACAGATTCAAGTTGGGGCCGTTCACCACCAGAATCCGTCTTCCGGCGCCGGGCGTTGCGTCGCCCATCTCACACGCTCCACGCTTCACGGAGGGCGGCCTTCAACTCGCCGAGGTCAGAAATGGCCGCCAATACCACATGGCCGATCCCCTTGGTTAAGACAAAATAGATCATCTGATTTCTCACCTTTTTATCGTAACGCATTGTTTGTACAAGACTGTTCGTATCAACAGATCCACTTGTTGGAAGTCCAATTCTCATCAAAAGCGTCCGTAGCCGATCCAGATCTTCGCGTTCGCACAGGCCGCGGCTTACCGACAGCATGGTCGCCACCACCATGCCGATCGCGATCGCCTCACCATGAAGAAGTCGCTGGTATCCTCCGGTAGTTTCGAGGGCGTGGCCCACCGTGTGCCCGAAGTTGAGGATTGCGCGCATTCCCTCCTCTCGTTCATCCTGTTCGACGACGCGCGCCTTAATCGCGCATGAGCGGGTCACGAGATAGGTCAGGGGTTCTTCCTCTGCGCGCAGAATCGAATCCAGGTGCGTTTCAACGTACCCGAAAAACTCCCGGTCGGCAATCATCCCGTATTTTACCACCTCGGCCAGCCCCGCCCGCACCTGTCGCGGCGGCAGTGACTTGATGGTCTCAACATCAGCCACGACCAGCGAGGGCTGGTAGAAGGAGCCGACGAGATTCTTACCCGCGGGCAGATTGACGGCAACCTTCCCGCCGACGCTGCTGTCCACCTGAGCCAGGAGCGTCGTTGGAACCTGAACCAACGGGAGGCCGCGCAGAAATGTCGCCGCCGCAAATCCAGCGAGATCGCCGATTACCCCCCCACCCAAAGCGACCACAGCGGAGCGGCGATCCATTCGGTTCTGTAAGAAAGTCCGATACAGGCCGGCCGCTTGACGTAACGACTTGGCCCGTTCTCCTGCCGGAATCTCTGTGATTGCCACCTGGAACCCGGCCTTGCGGAGTGAGGTCGAAACCGTGGCCCCGTAGAGGCGACTGACTATAGGATTCGTCACAATCATCACTCGCCTGCCGGGCAGCAGCTCACCGCAAAGGGTACCCAGTTGCTTCAGCAGCCCGCTGCCGACCACGATGTCGTAACTCCTGCTGCCGAGCGCGACAGGGACTCTGGCGGTACTGCTCATGCCTCTCTATCCAGACTCGCAACTGGTTCCGGGCAAAGGTGGCGCATGATTCGATCGACGATCTCCTGTATGCCCGCCTCGCTCGTGTCAATGGAGAGATCGGCCTGGGCATAGGCGGGAAATCGCTGCTCCAACAGCTCGCGGATTGTGGCGAGCCGATCCGGAGTTTGTAAAAGGGGACGATACGTGTCAGTTCCCAGCCGCCGCAGAATGACAGCGGGCTCGGCCGCAAGGCAGACGAGAACTGCTCCGTTTCTGAGGTTCCGGACATTCTCCGGGTCCAGTACAGCGCCGCCGCCTGTGGCAATCACGCAACTTCCACGATTCGCCAGGCTCGCAATCAGCTCCCGTTCTCTCCGCCTGAAACCGGGCTCTCCCTCTGAGGCGAAAATCTCCGGGATCGTCATGCCCGCCGCCGTTTCAATCGCGGCATCCAGATCGATAAAGGGCAGTGCGAGCCGTTTCGCCAGTCGACAGCCTACCGCACTCTTCCCTGTTCCCATGAATCCGGTGAGCACAATTTTCATATCAGCGGTCGCGAATAGCCGCGACATACGCCTGGTAATTGCGTGTCATTTCCTCAAGGCTGTCGCCACCGAACTTTTCGCGAAATGCCCGCGCAATCTCAAACGCCACAACGGCCTCCCCAACCACCCCGGCCGCGGGGACCGCACAGATATCCGATCGCTCGACACTCGCCTGAAACGGCTCTTTCGTATGAAGATCCACTGAGGCCATTGGCGCATACTGCGTAGCAATCGGCTTCATTGCGCCCCGAACGACAATCGGTTCGCCGTTCGACATTCCCCCCTCTAACCCACCGGCCCGATTGGTCCTCCGCATGAAGCGACCGTCCTCGTAGAAAATCTCATCATGCGTTTCAAACCCGAACCGCCGGGCGCCCTCAAACCCCAGACCGATCTCCACCCCCTTGATCGCCTGGATGCTCATCACCGCCTGGGCAAGCCGACCGTCGAGTTTATCGTCCCATTGTACATAACTACCGAGCCCAACCGGAGGATTGAGCGCGACCACCTCGAAGACGCCCCCGAGACTGGTGCCCCTGCTCTTTGCCTCGTCGATCTTCCGAATCATCGCATCACCCGCCTGCTGATCCGCGCATCGCACAGGGGAGCGTTCTGCGCGCTCTCGAATCTCAGCAAACGAAAGGCCATCCGTTTCAGCCACGATGGGCCCGATCCCGATAACATGACTGAACACCTCAACACCGAACTGCAGCAGTAACCGCTTGCAGACCGCCCCGACAGCCATACGTGCGGCCGTTTCTCTGGCGCTGGCTCGTTCAAGTACATTGCGGATATCCTGTTGCCCGTACTTGAGCGCTCCGGCCAAATCCGCGTGTCCCGGTCTTGGTCGGGTGACGGGTTCTTTTGGATCGGCCTCCTTTCCAGCCGGCGTCGGATCCATCGTGCGCTTCCAGTTGTCCCAATCACGGTTCGCGATCAGGATGGCAATCGGGCCACCCATGGTCAGACCGTGACGAACGCCGCCCACAATGTTGGCCTCGTCCTTTTCAATGCGCATCCTACCACCGCGCCCATACCCCTGCTGCCTTCTCACAAGGTCACACGTGATCTCCTGGGCGGAGAGCGGAAGATTGGCCGGGATACCCTCCAGGATCGTCGTCAACATAGGACCGTGGGATTCGCCGGCGGTCAGGTAACGCAACATACTTTCACTCTGTCACCGGTTCTTTTGACAGCCTGAGAGAGTGGCTCTCGGAACGCTGCAGCAGATACTCGACGCAATTCTGCGCGAAACGATCCCGGTCCTTCCACTCGCCGGTGAGTGTCATGTCCAGTGCGATCGCCAGGATGGTTCCCGGGCCGACACTGCGCTCAGCAATGAGCGGCATCGGGCGATGCCCGCCTCCTGCAATCTCTCTGTTGCCAGGGTTACCTCCACTGGCAAAGGCGGCCTTGGATGCCTTGCGGTACTGAGCGATCTCCTGAGCGCCGCTGTTCAGGTCGAGCTCGTTGAAGAAGGCCATTGTCGGGATCACGACCTCTCTCAGAATCGGATGGCCAGGCTGAAAAATCAGAGTCGGGCCGAAGGGATGTGGAAGCCAGTCATCCCGCGACGGCTTCAGCGGCAAAAGGTCCGCTAACGCGGTACCGGCATACCCTCCGCTCCCGTAAGACTGGTTTCCGCCGGTGACCAGCAACGAACCCCCGCGCGCCAGATGGCCCGGAAGCCCATCGCGCACTGCCTCCGGTAGGCTGTCATAGCTCACGTTCGAGAGGACAACCACCGCGAACGCGGCTAATGAGGAATCTCCGAATTCGCGCCTGACGACCGCGCCGGTCCTCAACTCCACCTCTGGCCAGGTGATGTAGGCGTCATCGCCCAACGAAAGGATCATTGGCCCACCCTCGGCCATGAGGTCACGCGGGTCCAGGAACCCTCCGCCCAGGACAGCAACGACCCCGATCACAAGCAGCCTCGTGGCCAAGGAGCGATATTTCAACAGCGTACGCATGACGGGTCCTTTACAGGCCGGATTGTACCCCAACTAGTAGCGCGATAAAAGGGAAAACCCAGGTGGCAGACGTATTGCGGAGGAGAGTCAGGTGGGCAGTAAGTTGGGCGGAATCTCGTGGGCAGTACTCACTTGGCCGACGACTCAGCAGCAGTCTTGATCTTTCGATAGCAGAGCCGAACACCCGCATCGGCATCCTTGATCCGCTCCAACTCTTTGAGCAATCTGGCTGGAACCGATTGATCGATCGAGGTGCTCTCATTATGCGCGAGGACGTTCGGCAACGGGGCATGAACAACCGGATCCTCGATCTGAAACTTGCCTTGGCGTCTTCCTCTTACGGAGACTTCAACGTCGATCCACGGTCTCCATGGAGTTTTAGAGCGGTTTGTCACGACCGCGATCAGATGGCCGTCCATGATCTCGACCTCATTTATGGCGAATTCATCCGCTTCCCCAGGACACAGCCCTTCACCCGAACGGCCCTTTGCCAGACGTTCAGGCGCAATCTCGATGATACCTCGTCGATTCACTTTAGCCGGATCGTCTCGCTTTAATCCGTAGACCTCGACGCCCCGCTCTTCAACAACCTTGGCATTCACACAGCTCTCGTCTCGATTGGAGATCAGGTATTCCTCCAACGGCATGGTCGTGCTCGACGGCTTGATGGCCGAGAGGCTTTTTGCTCCGAAGATAGCGTAGACATCGTCAGGGTTCACCTCTCCGACGTTCCCGTTGATTGTACTCCAAAAGATACGGCCCTCCGGTTTTCCCTGCGTACAGTCTTTGGCAATGTCTGAGTGACGTTCGTCGACTCCAATCGGCTGCTCGCCAGCCTCTGGACTATTTCCGCCCCCCTGGCTGGCGGAAAAGGTACAATCATCAGCAACGATGAAATGCCCGCCTTTGAGGTAGATCAGGTATTCAGCATTCGCGGCGGAGAACAACCCCATCAGCAGCAGAAGGGCGAATGTTCCGACCTTGAGGGTTTTCGTCATGTCGTTTCCTACACCCTATACCCTGCACCCCTATGTTTCTGCGTTAGAGTCGAGACTCTTGGAGGACAGAGGGCGTAAGGAAAATCAGAAGCTCTACGCGCTCATCCGGTCCGATCGCGCGGCGCTTGAAGAGCCAGCCCAGGAAGGGGATGTCGCCGAGAACCGGCATTTGATCGGTGATGATCGTTTCGGTGGATTGAAGCAGACCACCGATGACCACCGTAGAGCCGTTCTGAATCATGATGTTGGTGGTGGCCTTGCGCGTGTTGATGGGGAATACAAATCCTTGCGAGAAGTCGACCCGTTGCCCCGGGAAGGAACGCTCCGCCTCAACCTTCATCGCCACCCGACCGTCAGGTGTGATGTGCGGCTTCACCTTCAGTTTGATAAATGCATCCTGGAACTGAACAACCGTTCTCCCCGAGCTGTCGATCGTGGTAAATGGGACCTGCGTCCCCTGCTTGATTTCCGCCTCTTCATTGTCCTGGGTTGCGACCCTCGGCGACGACAAGGTCCTGATCTTCCCCTGGTTCTCAGCCGCAGAAAGCTGTGCTCCTACCAGGAATCGATTGGCGAGGCTGCCGATCGTCATGCCAAGCGCGAAATGAGGCGACGTAACCGGAAGATTCAAAGCGAGCGGCACCGGCCCGACGAAGGGGATCCCACCTCCAGTCGTCGTAGGAAATGGCGTGCCGGGAGTCGGCGTGAGCGTGGGGAATCGAATCGACCCGGCTGTGCTTCCACCGAAAGCCGTCACCCCCGTTGTACTCCCGGCACTCGTCGGAATCCCCGTTCCTCCCCATTGAATCCCAAGGCTCTGAGAGAACTGCCGGGTGGCCTCGACAATCCTTGCCTCAATCAGGACCTGCGGCGTCGGAATATCGATCTGTTTCAGGAACGCCTCTATCCGCTCTACGACCTCGGGGAGGTCTTTCACAATGATGCGGCTCGATCGCTCATCGACGATTACGCTGCCTTGCATCGTCTTCAGCGCAGTCAGGTGGGTTTTCAGATCAGTAGCCTTCGCGTAATTAAACGGCAGCAGCTTGGTCACGAAGGGATCCTTCGGCGGTGCATCCAACTCCTTAGCGAGGGAGGTCATCTTGAGGCATACAGACTGCACATCGTTGACAATCAGGGTGTTGGTCGTCTCCTCCAGGTCAATGCTTCCCTGTCTCGTCTTCAGTCGTTCCAGATGCTTTTTGAGATCCGAGGCTTTCATGTACGCCACACGAATCACCCTCGTGCACGGAGGCTCTTCAGCATAACGCCGCTCTTTTTCTTCAGTTCTCCGCCTCTCGTCCTCAACTTTCTGTCTCGCTTCCTGCACCCTTCGTTTCTCTTCCTCTATTCGCAACTCTTTGAGCGCTGTCTGCTCAATGTCTTTTGCCCGCTCTTCCTTACTCTTTTGAATCTCGCTCTTCGAACCCACATAGATCAGATTGCCGTCCTGCTCGTAGCTGAGGCCCTTGGCCCTGAGGATCACGTCGAGCGCTTGGCGCCACTCGACATTATTCAAACGCACCGTGACGTCACGGTCCCTTCGATCCTTGAGGCCATGCGCGACAACGACGTTCAGCCCGCTCACCTCAGAGATGAGGCGTAGCAGGTCATCGAGGTCGGCCCCTTTGAAATCCAGTGACAGCCGCTTGTTGGCAGCGGCGACTGTCGGTGTCGCAGTCGCCGCCGTTATCGGCGGCTTAGCAGTGGCCGAAGGCGACGGTGATGGCCCCTGCTCTGGTTCGCCGGTAGTCTTACGGCTGGGGCCTTTGGCCGTTGCCGGAGCAGCGCGCCTCTGCGGCGGTGGCGGTGGCGTGTCCTCTTTTGCGGCAGGGGGTAAGACGGCCGGAGATGACGCGGCTCGCGACGGCTCAGTGTGTGCCGGTTCACCAGGACTCACTACGGGTGATTCGACAGGACTCACCACCGGCTCGACGGTCTGCTTCAGTTGTGCCGGCTCTTGCGCGACCCGCGCGTGCTCAGACACCTCGGGGCCGACTAGAATCTGCAAGCCGTTGCCGGTTAACTCTACCCGATACGGCAGCAGGTGGTTGAGATCGAACTTTAGGCGGACAACCGGGTTTGGAGTGTGCTGGAGTTGCATCGCCTCAACCCGCAAGACAGGGGAGTCGGATGGCGGGATGACAGCCCGGCTGATTGCGTCTCTGGCGTGGGAAAGATCGATGGTCAGACTCGGCGGCGTGTGCGCTGTGAACGAGGCATAATCAACCAACGCCCCATCTGCTGTCACAATAATCGACGTGTGGCCAGGCCCTTCTGCTCGGACCTGCACATCGGTAATATCGACGACTCTCGCTGCAGCGGAGCCCACCGGCGAGGATGGATTACTCAAGGACTGCTGCGGTGTCCTGTTCGTGGACACGCCAGGAGCGGCGCAGGATGTGGAAAAAACGAAGAGGACTGCGCCGGCAAGCCAGCGCTTTCGTGAGATTGAGATGTTGTCAGCTCTGGTCACTTTCATCTCGATACGACCGTCGGCAGATGCTTTTCCACGTAACGAGTCAGCAACGTACCCTCCGGACTTTTTATTTGCACCTCAAACATGACGCTATCCTTCGTAATCTTCACGACTTTGGCCGAATCAACCACGTCGTTTTCCCGGATGACGTACCCCATGCCTGGCGGTACATCCGACTCTACCAACGCATAGAAGGAGCGGGCTTCCCGAACAATACCCGTCAGTGTGAGATGCACCGTCGGGGGCTTTTGTGCCATCATCATCCGAGATGGCCGAAACGGATCGCGACGCCCTCTGGACTGGTACATAGCGGGAGTCCGCCTCTCATCTTGAGGCGCGGAAGCAACAGGACGCGTCTGCTGGGGCAGACTCTGGACGGGGAGCGGGGGCGTATCTCTGCCGCAGGCTATGGCCACCACAACAATCGAGATGACCACAACGGCGACGGCTGCCTCGCGCAGGAACCTACTTTGTCGCGCCTGCCCCCTCACCACTCTTCGCCCCCGACGCACCTGTGTAGGTGTAGGTCACCACGCCAAACTCAGCCTGGATGGTGTCTCCAGCCCTTTGCCCTTTTGTTGCCTCACGAATGGTCATGTCAGCAACGTTGACAATCCGCTCTAACCGGCCAAGTCGCTCGAAGAGGAGCCCGAGGTCATGGTATGTTCCCGTCACCTTCAGTTGTATGGGAACTTCAGTATGGAACTCCTTCGCCACAGGGGTCCCCGGCTTGAACAAGGCAACATTCAGATCCGCCTCCTGACCAAGGCCGGCGACCCGTTTCAGTAACGCTGGAATCTCTTTTTCAGTCGGAAGCTGCTGGACTGTGCGTTGAAGCTGCGCATCGAGAAGCTTGATCTCTTGTTCCAAGCGAGGCTTCCGGTCGGCGATCTGTCTGGTCTGTTCCGCCTGCGCTCTCAACCGGAGCAATTCGGCTTGGGCCTCGCTCCGTGCGGCCCATTCCGCCCCGAGAAAGAATTGCCAGTAGAGAGCGACCGTCAGCATACCGCCGATGACGCCGAGAGCAACCTTTTGCGTCGGCGGGAGATTGGTCGTGTGAGCCGACAGATCAATAACAGGCAGCATCTCTCTCCTTCCGTCTACGACGATAAGATCGCAAGGATCTCGAATCGCTCGACCGGCCTGGTTTCATATAACTCAAGTTCCGAAAAGTTCAGCTCAACACTGCTGATGATCGGCTTGAGTCGCTGAAGCGCCAGCATTAATTCAGCAACGACAACGTGTGAAGAGGCGTATCCCCGGATCACCAACCGCCCGGAGACCTTACTGATTCCGGTGAGCCATCCCCCCTCAGGTAATGCCTGGCTGATGCCGTCAAGCAGACGGACTGGATTATCCTGGCCGGCGGCCAATCGCTGCACAAGCGCAAGACGATCCTGAAGTTGTTTCTTATCGCGACCATACTGCTCGACCAATCGGACAATCTGTTGGTTCCTGGTGATCTCATCGGTTGTCGCGACAATATCCGCTCGGAGGTGTGTGACGTCCCGCCTCACAATCAGCCGGTACCCCCACATCCCGCCAACAACCAGAATCATTGCAGCGATACTCGCTGCCTGAGGGACCTTGACCTGACCTTTTTTTCGACGCTTCTCACGCGGGAGAAGGTTGATCTTGATCATCCGGCTCCATCGTCGGTTTCGCGAAGGGCCAACCCCGCGGCCACTGTCATCTGAGGCGCGATGCGGGCGAGATATTGGACGTCGAACTTCTTCGGATCAGCACTGATGTGTTGAAAAGGATTGGCAATCTCGACGGGCAGTTCAAGCGCATTTGAGAGGTACGGGGCCAAGCCCGATAACAGCGCACACCCACCGCTTAATACCATACGGTGGATCGTATCGCGTTGGCTCGTCGAGTAGTAAAAATCGAAGGAGCGTCGTATCTCTCCAGCTAACTCGCTATTTGCCGCCTCAATCACAGGCTCGGCTTCCACAATGCTATGACCATCAACCAGTTCGCCCCTCTTTAACGTCTCGGCCTGTTCAAAACTTACGCCTAAGCTTCTTTGTAGCGACTCGGTGTGCCGGTTGCCGCCCAATGAACTATCTCTGGTAAAATCCGAGATGCCACCGTAAAGAATATTGATAGTGGTGACGGCCGCGCCCACGTTCACCAAAGCAACGATCTCATCTGCCTGAGGTTGTGCGGGCATCGTAAAGGCGTTCTCGATGGCGAACGAGTCCACGTCAACAACCGCAGCATTCAGTCCGGCCGCGGAAATGACAGCGAGATAATCATTGAGCGTATCCTTTTTTACGGCCACCAGAAGTACATCCATCTCCGGTTCGCCTGAACCGGCCTCTCGCAGGATCTGGAAGTCAAGGTTGACATCCTCGATAGAGTAGGGAATGTGCCGCTCAGCCTCCCATGCAATCCCTTCGCGGAGTTCCGCCGTCTTCATCGCGGGAACTTTAATCTTTTTAATAATGACCGAATGCCCGGACACAGAAAAGGCGACGTCTTTAAGGGTAATGCCATGCTTGTCGAAGAGTTGCCGAATCGCCGCGCTGAGGGCCGTCGCATCCATGATGATACCATCCACAATCGTTTCGGGATGGATAGGGACGATGCCAAGCTCGGCTACTTTATATGAACTTCGCGATTGTTGAAGGTGCACAGCTTTGATAGAACTGGTCCCGATATCCAGTCCAACCAGCTCCTTGTGGGGCGTCATCCATGAAAGCATCGTTGTTCCCGGTGTTCAGCCGTGATTCCTTATTGTCAGTGACGAACATTGAGCTTGTACGATGTTACAATAGGCTTGTCAAGCAAAATACATCACAGAGAAACCTGGAAAAGCGTAACAATTGATACGAACGGCACATTTCTGAGACGGCTTTGGGAACCCGAGGAGAAAGGCGAGGGGAGAACTTCGAAGAACGAGTCAATGGCTCCCGGTAGATCACTGCTTATTTCTTGGTCGCCACTTTCAGCGAGGCGATGAAATCGCCGGCGCGCTTCAACTGATCCGGCTGTCCGGCTGTCTGTTCCAGCAGCGACACAATTGCGCTCCCTACGATCACCCCATCAGCCACCGTCGCCACTCTCCGCACCTGCTCCGGTGTTGAGATGCCGAATCCTACCGCAAGCGGCAGGTCGGTCTCGGCCCTGATCATTCGAAGGCTGGCCTCAAGATCGTCACTGAGTCTGGAACGAACCCCTGTCACGCCCCGTAACGACACGTAATAAATGAAGCCCTTCGAGGCGGCTGCGATCGTCCGCACCCGCTCGGGTCGACTGGTCGGGGCGATCAGGAAGATCGTGTGAAGGTTGTGCGCGGCTGCGGCCTCGATCAACTCGGTTGCCTCCTCAGGCGGCAGATCCGGAACGATCAGCCCATCGACCCCGGCGGCTGCGGCCTCGTTGGCAAACCGGGTGAACCCAAAGTGAAAGATCGGGTTCACATAGCTCATTAAGAGCAACGGCAGTTGACATTCCGCTCGCAGATCGCTCACCATCTCAAGGATTCTTGTGAGCGTCGTGCCACCCTGAAGCGCGCGTTGCGACGCCCGCTGAATGGTCACACCATCCGCCAGAGGATCCGAGAACGGTACGCCGATCTCTATCAGATCTGCGCCTTGCTCTTCACACTCCAGAATCAGCGCCCGAGTGGTCAGGAGATCGGGATCACCGGCCGTCAGGTACGGCATCAGTGCCCGCTCTCCTGATTCCCTCAGCTTGCGGAACCGCTCATCAATTCGATTCATGTCTATCCGGGGTGAAGGGTTAGGAGTTGGGCGTGAGCGGTTTCAGCAGCTCGGCGACAACCTCTACGTCTTTGTCGCCTCGGCCCGAGAGATTCACTGCCACAATCTGATCCTTGCCCAGTGTCGGCGCCAGTTTCTTTACGTAAGCGATAGCATGCGCGCTCTCCAACGCTGGAATCAATCCCTCGAGCTGGCTCAGAAGCTGAAACGCCTCCAGCGCCTCCGCATCGGTCGCCGAGACAAAATCGATCCGCCCGCGGTCGCGGTAGTAACTGTGTTCCGGACCGACGCTCGGATAATCGAGACCGGCTGAGACCGAGTGCGTCGGTCGGATCTGGCCATCGCCATCCTGCAGGATGAAGCTCAGTGTCCCGTGCAGGACGCCCAGTTCACCCGACGCAAATCGGGCTGCATGGCGACCGCTCTCGATACCGAGGCCAGCCGCCTCTACTCCGATCATTCGCACAGCGGGCTCATGAAGAAAGTCGTAGAACAGACCGATCGAGTTGCTGCCGCCGCCGACGCAGGCGACCAGGTAATCCGGCAGTCGTCCCTCCAACTCCAGGATCTGGGCCCTCGCCTCCCGGCCGATAATCGATTGAAAATCCCGAACCATCATCGGGTACGGATGTGCCCCAAGAACCGACCCTAACACGTAATGCGTCGTCTCGACATTCGTCACCCAGTCACGCATCGCCTCGTTGATGGCATCCTTCAGCGTCCGGCTGCCCGACTCAACCGGAGTTACCTTGGCGCCCAGCAGCCGCATCCGAACAACGTTCAACGCCTGGCGTCGCATATCCTCGGTACCCATATAGACTTCGCATGCCAGGCCGAACCGCGCGGCCACCGTGGCGGTGGCGACTCCATGCTGACCGGCACCGGTCTCGGCGATGACCCTGGACTTCCCCATGCGGCAGGCGAGCAAGATCTGGCCAAGGGTATTGTTGATCTTGTGCGCCCCGGTATGGCACAGATCCTCACGTTTGAGATAGATCCGCGCCCCGCCTAAATGTTCGGTCAAGCGCCGCGCAAAATACAGCGGTGTCGGACGCCCCACATAATGCCGGAGATAGCCCCGCATCTCCGACTCAAAGCTGGGATCAGTCTTCGCCTGGAGATAGACCGTTTCCAGCTCTGCCAGCGCCGCCATCAGGGTCTCTGGAACAAACTTTCCTCCGTACCTGCCGAAGTGTCCGCAGGCATCGGGAAGCGGGCTCAGATTGGACTCGTCAGCGCGTGTCGGCTTTTCTAACGTGCTCAATGAACTCCCTCACCTTGTGATGATCTTTCCGGCCTGGAGAGGCTTCAACACCGCTGGAGACATCGAGAGCATACGGTCTGACCTGTGTGACCGCGAGCGCCACATTATCCGGCGTCAGGCCGCCGGACAGGATGATCCTGGTCTGTCGCGCCGCCTTGGCTGCAATCTCCCACGGGAACATCCGACCCGTCCCGCCCGGTTGACCGGCTACGTAGGCGTCCAGCACGAACGCTCTCGCCTGCGGAAACATGTTCAGCGCCTCCAGATCCGGCTCATCCTGAACCCGAATCGCCTTAATAAAGGGAACACCGAGATGACTACATGCGTCAGGGCTCTCATGGCCATGGAGTTGCGCGAGGCTGAGACCGCACGCCCTTACGATCAGCTCGATCTCCTCAGGCGTTCGGTCGACGAATACCCCTACAGTGGCAACAAACGGCGGCATCCTGGCGATAATAGTGGCCGCAGCCTCCGGCTCGATGTACCGAGGCGTCCCATTGACGAAGATGAAGCCGAGGGCATCGGCTCCAGCGTCCACCGCAGCCCAGGCATCTTCATGCGTGGTGATGCCGCAGATCTTGACCCGTATCATCGTTCGACTCCGCTCAGCAGTGGGCCCCCGCCAACAACTCGCGGAGCCTGCCTCCGGGATCCTGGCTCGTCAGCAAGGCTTCACCGATCAGGATCGCGTCTACGCCGGCTTCAGCCAGACGCCGGACATCCTCCGGCCGCCTGATACCGCTTTCACTGACGGTCACGGCCTCTCGGGGAAGATGTGGCAACAGCGCAAATGTCGTTTCCAATCGGGTCTCTGACGTCGCCAGATCCCGATTATTGATCCCGATAAGCGTGGCCCCTACGGCTTTGGCGCTTTCCAGCTCCTCCAGGGTGTGGATTTCCACCAGAGGGTGCAGGGAAAGCGACTTGGCCAGCGCATAGAGGTCCTGTAATTCCGACGCCTCGAGGGCCGCCGCGATCAGCAGAATCGCGTCTGCCTGGTATGCGCGGCTCTCGTAAATCTGGTAGGGGGTAATGATGAACTCTTTCCTGAGCACCGGCAGATCGACTGCCGCTCTGGCGGTCGCAATATCCTCCAGACTTCCCTTAAAGAACCTGCTGTCCGTGAGGACTGAGATCGCGCTCGCGCCCGCTGCCTGGTAGGACGCGGCGATCTCCGCTACGTCAAGCGGCTCGCGAATGATTCCCGCGGACGGCGAGGCGCGTTTAATCTCGGCAATCGCCCTCAGGGGCTCATGCGTCTCCGTCTCCCTCCGCCGCCTTGTCACGGCCGTCGTAAAATCGCGCGGAGGCGGTGAGTCGAACGCCTCTGCTCTCACCTCTGCGAGTGGGACGGACGCCTGCCGTTCCGCAACCTCCTGGCGCTTGTGCGCTACAATCTGACTGAGCATCGTCGCGCTTTGCATCCCATACCTCCCACTACGCACCGTGCCGGCCGTGTCGCCGGCTGAACTCCACCATGCCGCACAGCTTCTCCATGGCGGCGCCGCCATCGATTGAGCGAGCCGCCAGTTCAGCGCCATCTCGAAAGTCATGGGCTTGGCCGCCCGCGATGATGGCCAGGGCGGCATTCATCACCACCACGTCGCGTGTCGGTCCCTTCTCTCCCTCCAGGATTCGCCGGATCGTTTGCGCGTTTTCCGCGGCGCTGCCGCCCTGCAGATCGCTGAGGCGCGCTCGTTGAAGGCCGAAATCCTCAGGGGACAGCAAGTAGGTATGAACGCGCCCGTCTTTGACCTCGGAGACCCTGCTCTCCGACGCGGGTGAGAGCTCATCAAGCCCATCACGGCCAAATACAATAAACGCCCGCTTCGATCCCAGATCGATCAGCACGGTCGCCAATAATTCGGTGAGGCGCTCCTCATACACGCCCACCACCTGAGCCGGCGCTTGGGCCGGATTGGTGAGTGGACCAAGAATATTGAACACCGTTCGGATCTGTATGTCCCGGCGAGCCGTCATCACATGCCGCATGGCCGGGTGCAACAGCGGGGCATACAGGAACCCGATACCGACTTCGTCGATACACTCCCCCACCTGCTCCGGCGTCAGCGAAAGATCGACGCCCAGCGCCTCCATCACGTCGGCGCTTCCGCAAAGACTTGACACCGAGCGGTTGCCATGTTTGGCCACCTGGACACCCGCGCCGGCCGCCACGAAGGCTGCTGCCGTTGAGATATTAAAGGTGTGACTCGCGTCGCCCCCGGTGCCGCAGGTATCGACCAGTCGCCTGTCATCGGGCTCAGATGTCGGACGCTCAACCTGGCTGCGTACCTTGATGCGGCAGACCCGCTCCCGCATCGCCCTCGCAAAACCGGTAATCTCACTAACCGTTTCGCCCTTGAACCGGAGCGCCGTCAGCAAGGCCGCGATCTGCGGGTCGGAAGCCTTCCCGGACATCATCTCTTCCATGGCCATGAAGGCCTCGTGAGCGTTGAGGTCCTTTCGCTCGACTATCTTCTGCAGCGCTTCCAGGATCATCATCTACCTGTCTACTCGTGTCGTCCCCTCAGGCGAGGGAGAGAAAGTTCCCGAGCAAGGCCTTGCCCTCTTGTGTCAGGATCGATTCGGGATGGAACTGAATCCCTTCGATTCGATACGCCTTGTGGCGAATCCCCATGATCTCCCCTTCTGCCGTCTGCGCGGAAATCTCCAGGCAATCCGGGAACCCCTCACGGTCGACGAGAAGCGAGTGATAGCGCGTCGCCTCAAATGGGTTCGGGAGTCCTGAGAAAATGGTCCGACCATCATGGTGGATCGGAGAGGTCTTGCCGTGCATCAAACGAGCCGCCCTCACAATCCGTCCGCCAAACGCGGCGCCGATGCACTGATGACCGAGACAGACGCCGAGAATGGCGGCCTCTCCGGCAAATCGTGCGATCAGATCGCAACTGATGCCGGCCTCCTTGGGACTCTTCGGTCCCGGAGAGATCACCATCCGGTCCGGATGAATGGCTGCGAGCTCCTCCAGAGTGACCTGGTCGTTTCGGAAGACACGAGGGCATTCGCCCAGCTCGCCGAGGTACTGGACCAGATTGTAGGTGAAGGAGTCGTAGTTATCGATGACGACCAGCATCTGAGTTTATCCCGC
>JACPQW010000141.1 GCA_016190285.1 Candidatus Methylomirabilis oxygeniifera | reverse complement strand
GCAGGGGCAGGCCCAGCAGTGTGGCCCCGGCCATCAAGACAATTTCGCCGATGTTGGATGAAAGCAGGTACATCAGATATTTCTTGATGTTGTCGAAGATGCCCCGCCCCTCTTCCACCGCCGCGACAATGGACGCAAAGTTGTCGTCAGTGAGCGTCATGGCGGCAGCCTCTTTGGTCACGTCCGTGCCGGTGATGCCCATCGCGATGCCGATGTCGGCCTTCTTGAGCGCGGGCGCGTAATTGACCCCGTCGCCCGTCATCGCAACAATGTGACCTTTCCTTTGTAGGGCCGTGACCACACGCAACTTATGCGCCGGGGACACGCGAGCGTAGACGTCGATCTTCTCGACCTCACGCTCAAACTCGGCCTCGCTCATCGCCTCCAGTTCTGCGCCGCTCACCACGCGGCCAGTCTTGAGCAATCCCAATTCGCGGGCGACAGCTTGCGCGGTCAGCGGGTGGTCGCCGGTAATCATGACCGGCTTAATCCAGGCTTGTTCGCACGTTTCAATCGCCGCTTTCGCCTCAGGACGCGGTGGGTCAATCATGCCCACCAATCCGAGGAAGGTCATATCGTATTCGGCGTTTTCCAGTGTTGCGCCCGGTTTAAAAGCCACCGCCAGAACCCGCAATGCCTCGCTTGCCATTCGGCGGGCTGTTTCCAGAATCATCTCCAGACTCTTGGCGTCGAGGGCCGCTTCTCCATCTGCCATCATGTGCCGGACGCACGAATCAAGGATAATTTCCGGCGCGCCTTTGGCATAGGCCACGAGACCCTTAGGCTCGCTGTGCAGAGTGGTCATCCGCTTGGCTTCGGAGGTGAAGGGGATTTCGTTCACGCGGGGGCATTGCGACTCCAGGTCGGCCTTGTTCAACCCGGCTTTGGCGGCGGCAGCGACCAGCGCGCCTTCCGTCGGATCGCCTTTCACGTGCCAGCGGCCATTGGCCTCGCTGTGAACGATATGCGCGTCGGAGGCCATCGCGGCGGCGCGCAAGAGCAGGATCAGCGGGCCGTGGGGTTCAATGGTGAGGCCATCGCGCGAGAACCGGCCGTGCGGCTCATAGCCCGCTCCCGAGACGTCCAGCATCAGTCCGGCCACAAAGATCTTGCGGACCGTCATCTCGTCTTTCGTCAGTGTGCCGGTCTTGTCGGAGCAGATCACCGACGTGCTACCGAGCGTTTCGACCGCCGGGAGGCGGCGCATCAGCGCATGGCGCTTGACCATCCTCTGCACGCCGATCGCGAGTGAGATCGTGACCACAGCGGGCAGGGCCTCCGGGACAACGGCAACCGCCAGCGCAATACCGAACATCAACATCTCAATGAAGGGTTGCCCGCGATACAGACCGAGGGCAACAATGGCTGCCACCACCACGAGGGCGGCCCACGCCAGTACGCGACCGACCTTATCCAGGTTGTCCTGTAACGGGGTCCTGCCGGTTTCGACCGTCTGGAGCATCTGGGCGATCTTGCCGAACTCGGTATGCATGCCCGTCGCAACGACAACCGCGCGGCCCCGGCCATAGGTCGCGGCGGTACCGGCGTAAGCCATATTCTTGCGGTCGCCTAAGGCCAATTCACCATTCGTGAGTGGCGCGGCGCGTTTTTCCACCGGAACCGACTCGCCCGTCAGTGCGGCCTCTTCGATTTGCAAATTCACGGCCTCAGTCAATCTGACATCGGCTGGGATTTTGTCGCCTGCTCGCAAAAGGACGACATCACCCGGCACGAGGGCGCGCGCCGGGATTTCAACTTCCTTCCTATCGCGGAGGGCGGTTGCAGTCGGCGCAGCCATTTCACGCAATGCCTCGGTCGCGCGTTCGGCCCGGTATTCCTGCGCAAAACCCAGGAGCACGGCAAACAGCACAATGACCGCAATGGCAAGGGCTTCAATTCCGTGTCCAAGGAACGCGGAAAGCGCCGTCGCCACAAGTAGAATGACGAGCAGTACGTTCTTAACCTGCTGAAAGAGAATCGTCCATGGCGAGATACGGTGGGCGGTGTGCAGCTCATTCGGCCCATGTTCCGTCAACCGTTGGGCCGCCTCAACCCCTGTGAGACCGGAGGGTGTGGATTTCAGGTGAGCGAAGACGGTTTCGCTGGAGAGAGCATGCCAGAGGGCAGGGTCGAACCCTCGTTGGAATTCAGGAGGGCCCATCGTTCGGCCGATGCTCGCCTCGTAAGTAGGCCACCCAGTACACGCCTGCAACGAGCAGGGTGCCCCCGACTACATTGCCGGCGGTCACGGCGACGATATTTCTCGTGACTCCGACAACCGACACCGCGCCTTCCCCATCCAGCGCAAGCCCGAGGGGCAGGAAGAACCAGTTGGCGATCGAGTGCTCAAAGCCCATCGCCACGAATGCGGTAATGGGAAAGAGAATCGCCAGAATCTTGTCGGTCACGCTGCGCCCGCCCATGGCGAGCCACACCGCCAGACAGACCAGCGCGTTGCACAGCACGCCGCGCGCAAAGGCCTCGATCACCGAAAGATCGGCCTTCGTGCGAGCGATGTTGAGGGCCGTCTCGCCGACAGCGCCCCCGCCCAGACCGGCAACGTTGGCCCACACAACGAGCAGCACTGTCGCCAGACAGCCGCCCACATTGCCCAGGTAAGCCAGGACCCAGTTGCGCATGACCTCTCGAGTGCCGATCAGTTTGCTCGCCCAGGCCATGGCGATGAGGTTATTCCCGGTGAAGAGTTCGGCGCCCGCGACGACGACGAGGATCAGCCCGAGGCAGAAACTTAAACCTCCGACCAACCGCGTCATGCCAAAGCCAAGGCTGGATTTGGTCACTACGACGATGAAAAAGAGAGCCCCAAGTGAGATGAACGCCCCTGCCAATACGGCCAGCACCAGCAGCGTAAATGAATCAGTACGCGCCTTCGCAACACCGAGACCCTCGACCTTCCGCGCAATCTCGCGCGGCAGATAGGCATCACTGACGTGCAGATCGTTATCCATCCGCTTAGCAGCCGCTAATGGAGAGGCACCACCTGAGCCGCCGTCGGGCTGTCAGCCGGTGCCAGCAGAAGCGGCTGAGTGGCCTGAGAGGAGTGTTGTGGCATGCATGGGCAGAGTGAATAATGACTCATTGTGGACGCGTGTGACTCCGCCCGGCACTAGCGGCAGGCGAAGCTCCGCACGACAGGGCGTCGGACTCATATCCTGATGCCAAGCCAGCTCCTCGGCCCGCTCCACGAGGTCTCGCCATTCGGCCCGGCGAAGGATGGTGTCAAGAGCAACCTACAACCACCTATGGCCTCTTGCCGGTTGATCTCGATCTACCGCCGGAGGCGACTCGACGTCTGACAACGATCCCCTGGGCTCTTTTCGTCCCGCTTGGGCGCTTCTCTGGAACAAGCCGAATGAGCGCACGCAGGGTCGCGTTGACAGACTCCGAGTCAGGAAAGTATTCCCGTACACTCGGCTCTAGGATAACCGCGCCTTCTTTAGGCTTCACCTCTTTGATGACCGCCGTGCCGTCCGGCTTTCGAATCGTCACCGTATAACCGGCTTGCATCGCTCGATAGTGCTTCCCGCGTACTCCCCCTCTGAAGTCATACTCTACACGCATATCGTCACTATCTTTTCGGACTGTTTTAGTTGATACCTTCTGCATAGCGTCTCCGTTCAAGTCGAGTGGCCTTGCGGCAACTGATAATCCGTATGCCTCTATTTCGTTCCGTATAACTTACCACCAGGATGCGACCCTTTTCAGAACAACCGATGTCAATATAGCGTCGCTCATCCGCCGAATGGTCGGGGTCGTCAATCGTGATAGAGAATGGGTCACTTAGAACCGTGCTCCCTTCCTCGAAGCTCACTTCGTGCTTACGGTAGTTCTCTTTCGCCTTCTCTTCATCCCACTCGAAGCTCAGTCTCAAGGCGACTCCCGTTGAGCCATAGTGTATCACGATTGCGAAGAATACGGAGAAGGTGACCGAGCCGACAACGGGCCAGTGGCGGGTAAAGAGTTCCGCGCTCACTTCCCCTTTGCGTGTCGCATCTCATCCGCCATGGACCTTATTTCCGCAAGGTCCTGAACCATCTCGCTCCACCCGTACCAGAGGGCGTAATCTGGGTTCGCGTGGAACGTGCCCTGGAAGGCGCGCATACGATGTTCAAGGAACATCCGGAAAAGCCGCAGCTCTACCGGGGTCGCCGCGTCGTGGAATGTGAGCAGGTCGGGAAAAGCATACGCATAGGATGTAGGTTTCGCAATGATCCCGTCCTTGTAAAGGCCGGCGACTACCCGAATCGCCTCCGCCATCAGGCGATCGGTCTGGCGTATCATGTCGTCGCCCTTCGCCAGCTCCGCTTTCGCGAAGTTCTTCGAATGGCAGCGGCCACAGACCGCGATCATCTTGTCGCGCTCGGCCTGCCACTCTTCCTGGGTCAGACGGGCCACCGCGGCGGCCTTGACCACATCGAGTCGCGCGGTGGGCTTCCCGTCGGGGTCGAGGACGCCCAGACCCTGGAGGACCGTTGCGCGGTCCGCGGCCCATTGCTTATCCTCGGGCATAGGGAGCCGGACGGCGAGGAACCCCCACCCGGTCTTCACGCCATGGTCGCCGTCCGGCATGTGGCATGTCTGACAGGTCGGCGCCGCGATGTGCCCGGAAAGGACGCCGGCCTGCTTGAGCAGATGCCTGACCCCGTGCTTCGACGAGGAATACATCTCCCACTGCGGGTGATCGAAGCCCATGTGGCACGTCTGACACGCCTGCGGCTGGCGGGCTTCCTCGACGGAGAAGGTGTGGCGGGTGTGGCATGCATCGCAGGAGGCCACCCCGAACGCGTGCCCCTCGCGCGAGAGGTCCTGGATCTCCTTCTCGCTCTTGAGCCCGATCTTGTGACAACCCCCACACCCTTTCATCCCCTCCGTGAGGGCCATCGGCAGATAGTGCGTGGTCGGCATCGCCTTCATCGCCGCCCAGGCGGCGGCGTGTTTTCCTTTCTTAAACTGTCCTACGCGCTCGGCATGGCATATGCCGCAGGTCTCCGGCGTCGGGATATCGACTTTCGCTGTATCCTTGGCGCTCGTGTGCCCATCCCCGTGACAGGCGGCACACTCGACGCCGTTGCGGGCGTGCTTAGAAAGCTGCCAGTCCTCTACGATTCCTGGCGTTTCCTTCTTGTGGCACCCAATGCAGGTCTGCGCAGGCGAGACCTGCTGCGACTGGACAGGCGTGGCTGCCGCACCCTGCCCAAAGGCGTTGCCTCCTGGCAAGATCGCGGCCAACGCTACCCACGTAAGCAATCCCATCACTGCGACAGCCTTGCGGGTGGGACTCCAGTGATTCACTGTCCGGGTTGACCCTATCATCTGGCACCTCCTTGTTGAGTCGCCCCAGTGCGTCATAGTCCCTGTCTGCTCCTCACAGGGGGTCGTTGTATTTGCCTTCTTCCAGCGAGGTTGAAACTCCTTGGCAAAGGGGATCGCGACGAACACCTCACGAGTCCGGTTGAAGTCTCGAAAATAGTCCAAGTAACGTTTCGGATACATGAGCGTTATCGAGAACGAGAATCCTCGGTGCGTCTAAAACCAAGCTCAGCCAGTAGCCTTATTGAAGCATTACTCTGGCAGCGGAGATCGTGCCAACCTGATGAGTTAGCAGTGCCGGCGAATAAAGCGCAGAAATTTATCTACATCGATCAACTCATCCTCGGCTTGTGCCATTTCCTGTGGGAACTCTATGTCCTTTGAGTGAATCAGGGAATGTCGTATGATTAAAAACAGTCCACCGCCGCACCGATGCAGGTCTGCCGGACGATTGAGAGAGGCATCAGTGGAAGATCCCCCCTAAATTCTCGGCCGTTCATTCCTTGCTTCACGACTTCAAACGAGCCGACCTTCTCGATGATCCAGGCATGTTCCTCCGATGTGAGGCTGTTGAATAAGGCTCGATCCGATGTAAGCAGTGACTCAATCTGACTCAGGACGGTAGCCACTTGGTTGCGTATAGCGAGGGGCTTCTCAATTAACTGCGTGCAGTAGTCCCTCTCAGTGTCGGTGAGGAAATCGAGATTAACGTGGTCACGGCCTTGTTTGATCGTAATTTCATATTCCGAGGTGATGCGGCGAAGAGTCTGAAGCTTCTGGCTCAGAGTCAGCGGTAAGCCCTCAGCACGGTCACGACTCGTTTGAATCTCACTCTCAAGATGGCTAACTTGCTCCACAAGACTCCGAAATTCCTCGATGCTCATTCCTACCCCGCTGCACGAACAGATGCAGTTCGAGATTCACCGGAATCCAATCTTTCTGCGTTGGATTCCCGCTCCCGGCTTACTACGTGCCGGGACAAGCTTCGCGGGAATACCTCATGAGCTGTGTTGGCACGCCAATGAGCATGAAAGTCCGCAGCGCGAGACGCTCACCCCGGCTCGTCATTGCGAGCGACCAACGAGAGCGTGGCAATCTCATCGTTGTACTCAGGAGCCACGTACCCCAACTACTGTGAGATTGCTTCGGTCGCTCCGCTTCCTCGCAATGACCGTTGATGGAGACTTTCTAACCAATGACGACTTTGAAATTAAATGCAAAGAAGCGTTGGAGGCGCTGCACTCGTCCGGTTCGGGCCAACCATGACCTACCCCACCGATGTCACCCAGGAAGCTGCCGGGCTACGCCCACCTCTGCCCCTCGGGTCACAACTTGGGTGTCCACCATGGTTCCCAACTTCCGTGATCAGCTTCTCATGGCCCAGCCCAACATCTGTACTCCGGACAATCGTGCGGAGGAGAGATCAGCAACTCGCCCGTTAACGCGTAATCTTCCAAATCTCTTCAAACCGTTGGCGGTATGGCTCAGCCAACGCGCGCTCGAACTCCTCCAGCCACTGGCGGATGTAGACAGCATCCACGTTCGAATTCTTGAGCAGCACGGTGCGGACATCTTCCAGGTCCCGCGGTCGGCTCGCGATCACTTTGTGGATGACCAGGTCCTCCAACGCGGCAAAGCGCAGCTCCGCCCTGCCAATCGTGACCACACGGGCCCGCTGAAGCGCTTGGTGCTCATACGGGGAGGAGGAGAGGAGAAACATATACGGGATACCGGACGCGTTAAGTGCCAGCCCGAGCTGCTCAAGGAGTTCTGTAAACATTCAGCACCCGTGCCACAGCAATTTTCACCTCTAACCCCTCGGCCGGCTCCCGCGGACGGAGTACACCCAGGGCATGCGCCTCCCTGTACATCCCCTCGACAAGACGAAGATTTGCATCAGGTCGGCCGGTGCCCGCCTCAACTGTTCCGTCTCCCACCGCTCCCACAGGGCTTTATCGCGAATCATCAAGGCTTCTCCCCTGCTTGCGCCTTGTCCTGCCCCCGCTGGCGGAGGAGGCGGCGGAGGAGCTTGCCGGTGCCAGGGCCGCCGGGGCCGGTGGCGCGCGGCACCCGATCGATAAACTCCACCTCCCGCGGCAGCTTATACACAGCGAGCTTCCCCGTGCAGAATTCGATCAACTCCGCCTTGAGCCCTTCGGAAGGCTGCTGACCAGCTTTGAGCGCAACAAAGACCTTCGTCCGCTGGCCCATGACGGGGTCAGGCAGGCCGACTACGCCGACATCGGCCACGGCCGTGTGAGTCAGCAGGACATCTTCGATCTCTTCAGGGCCGATCCGGTATCCGGAGCTCTTGATCAGGTCATCCTCGCGCGTGAGAAACGCGATATAGCCCTCTTCGTCCATGCTGACCATATCGCCGGCGCGACTCCAGCCGTCCGTCACGGCGCGCCGTTGCGCGTCCGGATCGCGCCAGTAGACGGTCCCCGTAGGACCCCTGACCAGCAGCTCACCGGTTTCGCCGGGCCGGCAATCCCTTCCGTCTTCGTTGACCACCCTGAGCTCGTAGCCGGCAACGGCGGGGCCGATCGATCCCGGCTTGACCCTTCTTGGCCCGGCCGAGCTGGCAAACACGAACATCAGCTCTGTCGTCCCGAGCCCCTCGAAGATCTCGAGGCCGAACTTCGCCTTCCAGTCGAAGTAGGTCTGAGCGGTCAAGGACTCGCCGCCGCCCGTACACAACCTGAGTGAACTGAGGTTGTAGCGCGTCGGGGCGTCCGGCGCCTGGAGCATCTTGCGGTAGGCGGTTGGGAGGGCTGAGAGGATGGTGACCTTGTGGCGCTCGATCGTCTCGAAGGCCGCCTCCGGCGTAAAGCGCGGCAACAAGGAGAGGGCGGCTCCGAATCGATACGGGATGGCAGCCGCAACGGAGTATCCGGCCGCCATCGCCAGAGGCGCCGGACTGAGGAGCACGTCCTCTTCCGTCACGCGCCAGCAGTACTTGCCGAAGCTGTCCGGAACGATCAGCGCCTCTTCCATGAAGTGGACCGTCCCCTTGGGCGGCCCGGTCGTTCCGGAGGTGAAGAGGAGGACCGAGACGTCTAACCGATCCCGCCGGACCGGATCGCATGTCGGATCGCCGGCATCAAGCAGCTCCTGATAACTCAGACACCCCTTCCGTTTGATCTCGTCTCTGTCTCCACCGACGACAATGACTTGCCTGATCGTGTGAAGCAGGGGTCGCGCCTGCTCGAACTCCTCCAGCAGTGAGGCGGCGACGATGATCGCCTTGGCCTCCGTGCTGTTGCAGATGTGCGCGATCTCGGCCCTGGAAAAGAGGACGGAGGTCGGAACGATCACCGCGCCGATCTTCAGGACCGCAAAGTTCGCGACGATCGCCGGCGGAATGTTCGGCAGACGCAATACTACTCGGTCCGCCTCCTCGATCCCCAGCCGCCTGAGCGCGCTCCCCAACCTGTTAACCTGATCCAGCAGCGCTCTGTACGGGATCTGCTTGTCCTCGAAGTGCAGCGCCGCTCGGCCGCCCTTCCCCGCGGCAACGGTCTTATCCAGCAACTCCTCAGTGCTGTTGAACCGTTGCGAGATTTTTGTGAACTCCGGAAGCGTGTAGATGCGCTGCGGCCAGAGCTCTCGTGGAGGCAGGTATTCGGCAGGAATCTGACCCATCTCTCCTCCTATATTTTGTTAGAGGCGCCCGCTCTACCCTCTGACAGGATCAAGCGGGCAAATGAGGTATACCGATAGTCAGATAATCAAACTCTGTTTTATCAGTCGGCTAGAACGTGTGCCGTCTCGTAGCCGAGTCGTTCAGAGAGCTTGATCGCCGCTGCCTTGACAAGCGGGGCGAGTTCATGTTCGATCCGCTCAAGGGGAAACCGGGACGCGGGACCGGACAGACCGATGCTGGCCACCACCTT
>JACPQW010000017.1 GCA_016190285.1 Candidatus Methylomirabilis oxygeniifera | reverse complement strand
GTCTCCGAATTTGAAGCGGATTTTGTCGATGTCGGCTCGCTTGCCGGTGAGAAACAGCCAGCCCGGCCCGGCCCCGAACTGCGCGGCATACTCCTTCATCTTTTCGGGCGTATCGTTTTCCGGATCGAGGGTGATGGAATACATGAAGACATCGCGGCCGACACGCGAGCCGAGCATCTTCTGCACCTCCGCCATCTTCGCGGTGTCGAGCGGGCAGGCCTGGTCGCAAAGGGCGAAGATGAAGTTGACCAGCACCTTCTTATCCTTCATCAGGTCGTCGTAGAACATGACCGTCTTCCCGTCCTGGGTCACCAGGGGCACGTTGGGGAAATAGCCCGCGCCCCAGGGCGAGCCCTGCGGCTCGGCCGAGGCGCCCCCAAAGGTTCCCATGGTCAACAAGACCACAACCAGGCTCGTCATTGCGAGCGACCAAAGGAAGCGCGGCAATACCGCATGCGCCGCTGGTGCGCCCATGGGCGGAAGCGTCCTTCCGACTTCGTCATTGCGAGCGACCAGCGGGAGCGCGGCAATCCCGCCGTCGTGGTCCTGAAGGACTGTGAGATTGCTTCGTCGCTGCGCTTCTCGCAATGACAGAAAGGGTCGGTCGCTGCGCTCCCTCGCAATGACCCGGATGGGGGGTCTTTCTGGGTAATATCGTCTCATGATTCGCTCCATGAACTCGCCAGTAGGCCGCGCTTCAAGCGCGGCCTACTGGCGTCGTATGCCTAAAGTCACCTGCCGTCGTTAGAACGTGCGCGGGTCTGTGGAGACCGGCAGGTCGACATAGCCCTCCGGCGGCAGGCCCTGTCCGCCCTCTAACGACCCAGGCCCCACCGGATCGTTACACTCGGGCACGCCCGTATCGAAGCCCTGGGGGTTGCCTTCCGGCAGGTGGCACGAGTCGGTGTAAGTGACCCCCGTGGGCCGCGGATCCGGCGTCGGCAGGACCGTGATGTGGACGTCGTCGATCCCGGCGTTGCTGCTGCCTCGGATGAGGTCGTACCGCAACAGCATGGCGCTGTCTTCATGGACCGTGTTGTGACAGTGGTTCACATACGCCCCGCCGAACTCGCCGAACGTCACCTGAATCTGGGGGTTACTGCGGAAGCCGCCGGCGATCCCGCCGATATGCCAGACATCCTTACGCTTCAGCAACTCCGTCGGGTGAATCGAGCCGGCATCGGTCTTGTTGTCGCGATTGAGGGTAATGGCCTCCTCGAAGTGCAGGTGCAGCGGATGGGCCCAGCCGCCGCCGGACACAAAGGTCCAATGCTCGATATCGCCCGGCCTCGGCAGGTTCGAGGACCGCCGCATATCGGCCAGGTGCGCAGCCCCGTTACCGACCTTGATCCCCCAGGGCTCGTCGCCCGGCACATGGTCAAAGGGCAGGCCGCTATCCGCCGCGCCGCCCCGCACCAGCTCGATGACCCGCTCTCTGACGGGCGCGACCGTGGGGATCTGCCAGGATGTGGGCCCGAGCTCGTCCGGATCGACCACCCGGCTCAGATCGTTGGCGCCGCAGGCGTTGGCAATCGTGTTCACCTCGCCCGGCGCATCGACGCTGGGTACGCTGCTGACGACCCGGAACTCCATGATGGCGCCGACGCAGGGATCGGGCGACTGGCCCGAGAGCGCCTGGCCGATCGTGAGCGTGTCGTCCGGCTTGCGGCCGTTGGAGAACTCGATCAGGTTCATCAGGTAATACCGCTTGCCCACCTGCGAGGCGGGGTCTGCGCCTCGGGAGAAGTCGATGACGAAATCGTACCGCTCCGCCGTCCCCTGCTGGTCGAGCTGCGGCAGGTTGCGCACGAAGCGGGGGAAGATGTTGCCGTCGTTGGCGATCTGCGTGATCGGGACGGGTTGCGCCGTGTTGGGATCGAGGCTGTCGGCGACGGCCAACTGGACCCACCGCGACATCCCCGCCGAGAGGGTCCGGAAGCGGTACTTGCGCGGCAGGACCTCGAGGTACGGCTTCCACTGGTAGTTGACGTGGAGCACGTCGCCCAGGAACCCGTCGGTATCGACGATATCGAAGCACTGCTGTTCGTCGGCGTTGAAGGTCTGATCCTGGACGGCGAAGTAGATGTCGAAATCGTGGTTGCCCCATGTCTTGCCATTACGCCAGCCGCTGGGCAGCCGCAGATTGACCGCATCGGCGGCCGCCGTCAGGCCGGGCCGCTCATACCCGCGATCGGGCCCGCTGAAATACTCCAGCAGCCCGGCATACCCCTTGTGCACATTCTCGGACGTAAAGGCGATCCGGTGATCGTGGAACCACAAGGTCCCCTGAATCTCGCGGAAGTCGCCCGGCACCAGAATGATGTCCCCATTATTCGTGGGGGTCGAGCAGCGCGGATCGCCCCGCCGCACCCCGAGGAGCGTGTCCAGATCCCGGCCCAGGGAATCTTTCAGGCCGGCATCGTGCCGGGCCATCATGAGACTGAAATGGTAGTCATAGTACTGGCCCGGGAAGAAGTGGGCGTTGCCCGCGCCATCGCTCTCGGCGCCGTTGTGGCCGTTGTGATTATGGGTGGTGGGCTCATTGCGCCCGTAGCCGCCGTTGATCGCCGGGTCAAACGGCAGATTATTGTAATGGCGGAGGATGACCGATTCGCCGTACCGCGCCTGCAAGAGGGCCGGGAAGGTCGAGTCTCCCTTGAGCACCCAGTTGGCGCCCCGCACGAACCGCCCCTCCCCCATGGTCCAGATCGCATTCGGCCCCTGATACGTCCAGTGGTTCGCGCCGTTGAACTGGTAGCAGAAGTCGTCGATGATCTGCCCGTAGGAGATCACCGCGCCCACCGGGTCCATGGGGTAGGTCCCCTTGGGATTGAGCCTCGACCCTCGCATCAGCTCGTACCACCGCTGGTGCGCGAACGCCTCTCCGGGGGGGCGTCCCTCACGCGGCCCCACCAGACCCGGCGACGGCCAATCGCGGCCCATGACCCCATCTTTGAGACGGCACCGATGGGTGATGCGGGTGGTGTTCGACCGCCGTGTCGACAGCATCTCGTCCCGACTGATGATCCTGAACATCATCTCGTCCCGGGTGGGGCGCCTGCTGCGCGGGGTCGAATCGGCGAGGGCATTGCGCGGCCACATCAGGTCGATCTCTCCACGGCCCCTTGGCAACTGTCTCAGGGAGTGCCGCGTCAGCAGGTGGGGCCGCAACATCGGCACCGTAAACGGCGCGTCGGTCGGAAAGGGGCGGGGGCTTCGGTTGATCCCCGTCACGCAGTCGGCCAAGGCGCTCTTGGCGAAGGGGCTCAGGCCGTTCGTCGCCGCCAGCATCCCTCCTGCCGTGAAGATCCCCATTTTGAACAGCTCGCGTCGGGACACCTGGCCGGCAGAGCGGGCGGCGACAATCTCCAACCGATTCCGCCGGGCGTTCGCCGCCTCCCGCAGGCGGGCCTTCGAGGCATTCCAGGGTAAATACAACATGGTCATTCTCCTTTTCACCGATGCGCTATCGGCGGCTGGGGGTTATTTGTCGATAATCCGCACGCGAGTGCGCCAGCTTGGCAGTTGCGTCCTGTCGACGGGCGCCCGCCGAGCGCGCGGCGCCGTCGGGGCTTCGGCCGAGGCGCTCATCGTCTTGGCGATCACCAACCCGGCCGCCGCGGCGAGTCCCCGCTTGATGAGGTCCCGTCGGTTGACCGGATTCGCGGAAAGCGTTGCGACACCCTCTGCCTGACTCCTTTTCCACGGTCGATACATGGCCATTCCTCCTTCTGAGTTAGTGGGTTCTGCATCCATCGTCATCTTCGATCCTATTGAGATCGTGGCAGCCTTTACTCAGAGAATGGTCCTTCACCGGCTGACGCGAAATCGGCAAAACGCTGATTGTTGTGTCAGACCTTTATCCGCTGTTGTCGGCATTCGTCCGACACACGGGATGTAGCTGCTGGAGGAGCTCAGGAACCCTGTCAAAGTCCATCGATTTGTCGAAGAAGAAATCGGCCCCGGCCTTCTGACATTGCGTCCGATATTGGGGGTAGGGGTAGTTGGTGAGGATCAGCACGATCGGGGCCGGCGTATCTTGCTTGATCTCTCGCAGCACACGGATCCCGCCGCCTCCCGGCATCTGGAGGTCCAGGATCACCAGATCAGGCTTCAGGCGTCGGATCGCCTCAACGGCCCTCGGGGCATCCTCGGCTTGTCCGATCAGCTCGATGGCGTCTGACAGCTCCGAGACCACCGTGGCCAAGCGTTGGCGCACGTAGGCCGAATCATCCACGATGAATACTCGCATGGCGACTTCTCCTGTGATTCCCGTTTCTGTGTCTGTCATCGCTTCAAAAATCCCCCCGTGTCATTGCGAGGGAGCGTAGCGACCGAAGCAATCCCACCGTTCTTGCCGGTGTCACTACGAGATTGCTTCGGCTCCGCCTCGCAACGACACTGCGTGTCGGATTGCCGCGCTCCCGGTGGTCGCTCGCAATGACAAACCGTGGTGAGGAGGCTTCCTACACAGAAAGTAAAGCCTTACGGAGGACAAAGGTATCAGCCGGCGTCTGTTTTTTGTGTCAGATATTTAGGAGGGGGAGTTGTCGGGGTATGTCCTACAGGATAGGCTGTAGGCTGTAGGCTTTAGGCTGGAAGGTGGAAAAGACAGGGGTTAGGGTGAAGGATATCGAGATGGAGCGCGGGGTTGCGAGCCAGCGGTCTTCTTTGAATCCCTAACCCCTAACCCCTGCCTTTTTCAATCCACCAGCTTATTGCGGATCGCGTAGACAATGAGATCCGCCGTGTTCTCCATCTGCAACTTCTCCAGGATCCGCGCCCGATAGGTGCTGACGGTCTTGACGCTGAGATTCAGCTCGGCGGCGATGTCGTTGACCCGTTTGCCGGCGCCGATCAGGCACAACACTTGATACTCGCGACTGGACAGGTCCTCGTGCAGGGGCCGGTCGATTTTGCTGGCGACATCACAGGCTAATCGCTCGGCCAGCGTCGGACTGACATACCGCCCGCCGCTCACGACCTTGCGGATCGCCTTGACCAGCTCCTCTGGCGCGCTCTCCTTGGTCAGATACCCGGCTGCGCCCATCTTCAGCGTCCGCACCGCCACCTGATCTTCCGGGTGCATGCTCAAGATCAGGACCGGGAGGTGGGGGCAGCATTGGTGTAACTCTTTGAGCGCGTCCAGCCCGCTGGTCCCGGGCATGTGGATATCCAGCACGACGACGTCGTAGGGCGCTTTTTGGCACAGCGCGAGCATCTCGCTTCCATTAGCGGCTTCGCCCGTCACCCGCATGTCGGGTTCCTCGCCTACGATCTGCTTGAGCCCCTGCCGTACCACCGCATGATCGTCAGCAATCAGAATGCGTAGCATGGTCTGTCCTTCCGCTTATGCATGGCAAGTTGTGAACCAATACCGCATGCGCCGACGGTGCGTCCATAGGCATGAACGACCCTCCGACACCGTCATTGCGAGCGACCAACGGGAGCGTGGCAATCCGACACGGGGGACTTTCTACCCCACGGGGTGGGTGGTGGCCGGCCGCTTCAACGGCACCACCAGCGTGACCGTCGTTCCCTGGCCCGGTCGACCTGAAATGACGACCTGACCGCCCAGCAGCAGCGCCCGCTCCCGCATGCCCAGCAGCCCGAAGGCGCGCCGGTCGGCCAGCGCGTCCGGGGTGATCCCCGTGCCGTTGTCGATGACCTCCAGGAGAAGCCGTTCCGCGTCCGCCTTCAGGGCGATGTAGACAACGGTCGCCTGCGCATGGCGGGCCACATTGGTCAACGCTTCCTGCATGATGCGGAAGAGCGCCGTGGAATACTCGCGATCCAGATCCAGCTCGGAGGGCGCCGCGGTCAGGTGTACCCGGATCCCCGTGCGCGACTGAAACTCCTGCGCCTGCCATTCCACGGCGGCCATCAGCCCCAGGTCATCCAACAGACCGGGCCGCAGCTCGCCGGCGATCCGGCGCACCGACTGGATCGTCGTGTCGATCAGCGCGCCCATCGTCCGGACCTTCGCCTGCAAGGCGCCTTTGTCGCCGGGCAGTTGCCTGGCGACCCATGAGAGGTCGATCTTCAGGCCGGTCAGCAGTTGTCCCAGCTCATCGTGGATCTCCCGGGAGATCTGGGTCCGTTCATCCTCTCGCACCGATTCCAGATGGGCGGCCAGGGCGCGGAGCTGCTCCCGCGAGTCGCGCACCTCCTGCTCCGCCCGCTTGCGCTCGGTGATGTCTCTCACCACCACTTGAATGGCCGTTCCGTCTTTGTAGGTCAATGAAGTCGCCGCGACCTCAACATCGATGACGGTCCCATCAAGCCTGACATATTGCTCTTCCAGCGAGGACACCGATTCGCCTTTATCGAGTAGGCTCCGTATTCTGTCTCGAACCACGTCGTGATACCGGGGATGAATAAAGTCAAACGGCGATTTGCCGATCACCTGTTCGGGTTTTTCAGCGCCAAGGAGTGTGAGTGTAGCCGGATTCACGTACACGATGTGATCATGGCGATTAATGAAGATGGCATCCTGGGATACCTCGATCAGCGTTCGGTATTTTTCTTCGCTTTCTGCCAAAGCGGCTTCGGCCTGCTTGCGCTCGGTGATGTCGCGCCCGACCGACACAAAATGGGTGATGGCGCCCTGGCTGTCCCGCAGCGGCGTGATGACCGTCTCTTCGAAGTACAGGGTCCCATCCTTCTTCCTGTTGACGAGGACGTCACGAAAGACCTCCCCCGAAAGGAGTATCTGCCAGAGCTTCTCATAGTACTCTCGGGTCTGGTGGCCTGACTTCACGAGCCGTGGCGTCCGGCCGATCGCCTCATCCCGCGAGTAGCCCGTGAGTCGCTCAAAGGCGGGATTGACATACTCGATGACGCCCTCCCGATCGGTGATCAGCACGCCGTCGGTCGCCTGTTCGACGGCGCCGGAGAGCTTTCTGAGCTGTTCTTCCGCCCGCCTCCGCTCAGCGATCTCGATCTGTAACTCGCGCGTGCGGCAGGCGACCCGCTCTTCGAGCCCCTCGCGCGCTTGCTGAAGCGCCGCATCCCGTTCCTGGATCCG
Source organism: Candidatus Methylomirabilis oxygeniifera (assembly GCA_016190285.1). Classification (GTDB taxonomy): domain Bacteria; phylum Methylomirabilota; class Methylomirabilia; order Methylomirabilales; family Methylomirabilaceae; genus Methylomirabilis; species Methylomirabilis oxyfera_D. The sequence continues at coordinate 12,692 of JACPQW010000017.1, read as the reverse complement.
GGCCAACATCTCGTTGAATCCGTCGGTGAGCAGGCCCAGTTCGTCCTGACCCGACGTGACCGCCCGGACCGTGTAGTCGTCTTTTTCCGTCACGGACTTGACCATCGCCGCGAGATGCACGACCGGTCCGGAGATCACGCCCTGCAGTCGGGATGAGAGGACCAGGGCCACCAAGGAGGCGAGCCCCAGCACCGCAATCACCACGAGCGCATGCTTGAGGAGGAAATCGTACAATGGGGCCATGTCGAACTGGAGGTAGATCGTACCGATGCGCTCGCCATCCAGGCGAATCGGCTGGACAACGGTCACGCTCCTCATCCGGAGGGATAGGCCGTCGGATGGGGCGGTAGCGGGCATCAGATCCGGATTGACATCGCTGCGACGGTAGGTGGCGAAGCGATGCCCCTCTTTTGTGTAGAGGCGCGCTGCCATCACCCGCGGGTCCGCGCCTAAGGCCGCCAGTGTTCGCTCGCCGGCGGCGGGGTCCTGGAAAGTCAGCGCCGCCCTGCTGTTGGTTCCGATGACGTCGGCTATGCCGCGCATCTCTTTCGTCATGACCGACCGGTACATCTGGAATTCCACCACCAACAGGACCACGGCGCCCATCCCTAACGCGACGGTCAGGGCGAGCTGGACGATGCGCGCCAGTTTCTGCCGGATCGGGACATCCCGAAGGAAAGGCATCCTACGGTACTCCGAGAACGACTTGGGCCAGCCCGAGCAGCTCCGAGCTGATCCTTAAGTTCGCGCGTTTGGCGGCCCCCACGTTGACCTCAAAACGGATCGCGTCCTCGACGGTGATGAAGTTGATCATCGCGCCGCGCCGCGCCGACCCTTCCACGTCACCGACCGTCAGCGCGCTCCATCCCTTGACCCGCTTCAGGATGGCCGGAAGCTGATCGTCCATGGACGAACTGATGAAGAGCACATGACAGTAGTCCAGGTCTGCAACCGTCTTGTACCGTTCAATCGCCACCGTCCGACCCTTGGCTGTCTTGCCCTGGACGGCAGCCAGCGCCCGCTCCATCGGGCCTTCGCCGAGCACGCCGATGATCACCGTGTCGTGGCCGGTCGAGAAGGTCTGAGCGGGCCACTCGATGAACTTGATGAACTGATACAGAAACGCCGCCTTCACCTGGTACTCCGGCGGCGCCGGATTGGCGGCGATCGCACGGCGCACCGACCATCCCACGCAGCTTACTATCATCATACAGACCGCCGCCTTACGAATCAATGGTCTCATACCGGATCCCATGGACTTGATCGAGTCCCACGTTGCAACTCCTCGACCTTGTCATTGCGAATACTCGACGGGTGCGTGACAATCTCCCCGTGCCTGCTCGTCATTGCGAGCGACCAACGGGAGCGCGGCAATCCGACACGCAGTGTCGTTACGAGGCGGAGCCGAAGCAATCTCGTAGTGACACCGGCAAGAACGATTGGATTGCTTCGCTGCGCTCGCAATGACCCATCCTAATCTCTATTCTTCGGTACCGGATCCCATGGACTTGATCGAGTCCCACGTTGCAACTCCTCGAGCTTGTCATTGCGAGCGTAGCGAAGCAATCTCACAGCTCCTCATATAGGTCTCGCCAGTCAGGATTCATCCTGTTGATCAGTTGCCGCTTCCGGGCGCGTGAGCCGGCCTTAAGCTGCTTCTCCCGACAAATCGCTGTCTCGATGTCCTCACACACCTCGTAGTAGACCAGCTTGGTCAGGTTGTAGCGCTTGGTGAAGCCCTCGATGAGCTTTGTTCGATGTACGTGGACACGCACGATCAGGTTGCTGGTCACGCCCGTATAGAGGGTAGTGTGCCCCGTATTGGTCATGATGTAGACATATCCAGGTCGGCGCATCTCCTCCCTCATGCGGGTCATTGCGAGCGTAGCGAAGCAATCTCACCGTTCTTCGTCCGAGGTCACGCACACCAAAAACGGGTAGATTGCCGCGTCGCTCCGCTCCTCGCAATGACCCGCGCAGGAGACTTTCCAACCAATGACGGAATGTTTGCTCGCACGCATCAGAATCGCCATGTGGCGTACACCAATACGCTTCGTTGCACCCTGGTGGTGTTGATGACGTCGCCAAGGATTGTGCCGAACTCCCGATGCGAGCCCTCCAGCAGGTTCTGGCCGACCAGATTGATCTCAAACGCCGGCGTCGGACGCCAGCCGAGGCGGACATCCAGCCGCAGGTAGCGACGGAGATCGAATGTGGGGAGCCGGTCGACAAAGTAGGCCGCCGTGTCAAACTGCAGGCGCCAGGGCAGATTCAGATGCGACAGGAGCTGAACCTGGTGGCGGGGGCTCAGCCCCTCGTCGGTCTTGGTCACGGTGTCGCGACTTGAGGGGTCGGGATCCAGGTGGATGTCGAGGAACGAGTAGTTGAGCTGCAGTTTCCAGAAGCTGACGGGACGCCAGGTGGTGGCAATCTCCACGCCGACGGTGCGGCCGGCCAGCTTGTTGTCAACCCGGAGCGGGACCTCGATGTGCGGCGGCGCAGGGCTGGACGAGAGGAACGGGGTTCCGGGTTCGCTGGTGCGCAGATTGTTGTAGATGTTGTAAAAGCCGGCCACGTCGATCATGACCCAATCGGTCGGTTTGACCCGGTAGCCGATCTCCGACGCGATCACCTCCTCGGATCCGAAGTCGCGGCTGCCGATGGCGCGGAAGAGAGTCGGCAGTCCACTCGGATCGGTCGGATCGGGGGGACGGGTGAGCGCATTGGACCGCACATCCACCTCGCCCCGAGAGGGGGTTCGGACGGCGCGAGAGACGGCCGCCCAGACCGCGTGTCCGTCGGCAGGCGTCCAGAGCAGCCTGGCGCTCGGCTGCACCTGAAACCCGGAAAAGAGGGCATGCTCCACCTTTGTGCCGAGTGTCAGAAACAGCCGGTCCTCGATCAGGGTGATCTGATCCTGCATGAAGCCGCCCACGCGGTGGAACATGCGATTCGACTTGGTAAACGAGATGGTGGAACTCCCCTCGATGTCATCGAAGGACAGGCGCGCATCGACGCCCCACACGACATCGTGACGGGCCCCCAGGCCGACATGATGCTGAAAGTCGAGGTCGACCGTATCCCGATCCTCACGGAAGAGGCTTTCGTTCCGATGTGTCCTGTCGTAATAGAGTTGCAAGACCGTCTCCGATCGCTCCGCCAGGCGATGCCGCCATCGAGCCAGCATGTTGCCGCCCGAAAAGGTATTGGTGGGTTCGGAGGTCTCGGAGAAAGGGGGGAGGAGCGATGCGATCATCGTGGTCTGGCCGTACGTGCCCCTGTACATATCGCCCTGCACGGTGAGGCTGTCATGGGCCGAGAGGTCCCAGTCGGTGCGGAAGCCTCCCCTGAAGGCTTCCCAATCGTCGGCGCCGTCCCGACCGGCCTGGGTGATGAACCGGTCGCGCCTGAAGTACTTCGCGTAGGCCCGGTAGAAGCCCCCTTCCGCAAACTCACCGCCATAGCGGACGCTCCCGAATCCTCGCTCTTCAGTGCCGCCGCCGCCTTCGACGTATCCGCCCTGTGTCGTGCTGGCCTTCTTGGTAATGATGTTGATCACGCCGTTGACCGCATTGGCGCCCCACAGGGTGCTGCCCGGACCCCGAATGACCTCGATCCGGTCGATATCCTCGAGGAGGGTGTCCTGCACGTCCCAGAAGACCCCGGCGAAGAGGGGGGTATAGACACTCCGACCGTCGATGAGGACCAGCAGCTTGTTCGAGAAGCGGCCGTTGAACCCGCGGATCGAGATGGCCCACTTGTTGGCGTCGAGTTGCGCGACGTCGACCCCGGGCGCCATGCGCAACGCCTCGGGGATGCTCCGTACGCCTGCGCGGCGGATCTCTTCGCCCGTGATGACGTAGGCCGCCGCGGCGGCGTTGAAGAGGATCTCCTCCCGCTTGGAGACGGTGGTCACCTTGATCGTCATCAGTTGCTGGAGCGTGAGTTCGGTGAGGTCCGGCGGCAGGGGTGGTTGGGCCTGAGCGGGCATGACGGCCCAGCAGACGATGAGCAGCACCGACAACAATGTAGTCCGGGCGTGCGTCTTCACGGTCCCTCCGTTGTTCGCGAAGGTGTGGATGCGGAGCCGAGTGGAGCCCATGAAGAACTCATGATAGGACAAACCGGGCTACTCTTCAAGCGTGAACGGCGCGATGGGTGTGGGGGAAGGGCGGGATTGGGGTGAAGATGGGGATTGCCTGTCGAAACACACCCCCACCCTATCCCTCCCCCATCGAGGGGGAGGGGAAAAATGGGTTAGAGAGCGTGTGGTAAAAGCAGGCGTGACAGGGGAACACGGGGGTGAAACGAATAAAAAGCGATCCCGGCAGGGATCAGTCTATCAGTCGATGTTGGAGCGCATATCGGATCAGTTCCGCGTTACTCTTCATCGACATCTTCTCAAGCACCCTGGCCCGATACGTGTTGATGGTCTTGACGCTGAGCGACAGTTCAGCCGCGATCTCCATCATCGCTTTCCCGGCGGCAATCCTGCACAGCACCTGATACTCGCGGACGGACAGCGCTTCATGGGGCGGCTTCTCGGTCTCGGTGGCCACGTGAACGGCCAGTTGCTCGGCCAGGCGCGGGCTGATATAGCGTCCCCTGGTCACGACCTGCCGAATGGCCCTGACCAGCTCCTCGCGGGCGCTGTCCTTGGTGATATAGGCCGCCGCGCCCTTTTTCAAGGCCTGTACCGCGTACTGATCCTCCGGATAGACGCTCAGCATCACAACCGGCAGGTGGGAATGTTCCCGTTTCAATTCCTGTAGGGTCTCGAGTCCGCTCTGCCCCGGCATCGAGATATCCAGGACCACCGCGTCACAACGCTGTGTCCGGACCATCGCGAGCAGCTCCTGGGCATTGCCGGCCTCACCCACCACCGTCATATCATGTTCCTCGCTCAGGATATGGACCAGTCCCTGGCGCACCACCACGTGATCGTCTGCGATGACGACGCGTATCACGGACGCGCTCCCGTCATGTTCATGAACACGGTGCGGAAGGGCGTGCCGGAAAGAATCGTCGCCTGTCTCACGTGCGGGGATGCCGCCATCTCATCAGACACCCTGGCCGGTTGAATTCGTAAATCGGATAGGCTTCTTCTACCCACACGCATCCTCTTGTGAGACCTAGTGTAGGTATGAGTCCAGCGATTGTCAACTGTCTTGGGTCGGAGCAGGCCGTGTGCCTGCCAAGCTCGGCCGACCACAAGGGTCGCCCCGACATCGTGGATGGGTGAGGGACTTTCTACGATGAGGCGCTGAAGGCCGTCGGAAAGGAAATCCGGGGGCTGGAGGAAGGACGAAGCGGGATTCAGAGCCCCACGTACGGATGCGGTATGGAACCGCAACGATGGTGCTTACAATGCCAGCAGAAGGCCTGGGTTGCGGACTCGACGGTTCTGCATCAATCGCTGAAAGATCTGCGGGATCTTCTCAAACTCGGTCGACTTATCCAGGAAGAAATCGGCTCCGATCGCCATGCACATGTCGCGGTACTTGGGGTACGAGTAGTTGGTGAGCATCAGGACCACGGGCGCCGGCCTCTCTCGCTTGATCTGCCGGAGAACGTCGATCCCGCTTCCCCCGGGCATCCGGATGTCCAAGATGACCACATCCGGCTTGAGCTTCCGGATCGCCTCGGCGGCCTCGGGAGCCTGAGACGCCTGCCCGATGAGCTCAACCGCCCCCGGCAGCTCAGCCAGCATCTGCGCCAGCCGTTCCAGCACGAGCGGTGAATCATCCGCCATGAAGACTCGCATGGTGTGCTCCCTGATCATTGCGCTGTCTATCCTCAGGTCTATGACGGAAGAAGTAGCAACCATCATGCCAAGCCGACTACCATCTGTGTGTATGGGAGCAATTGCCCTACGACGGAGTAGACTATTCGCCGCCTCGATGCCGGTTGTATGAATAGATACGGCCTGATAGACCGCGAGAGTGCTGCCGTTCCTATGCGGGGGACAAAACCACGCAGTCATCGAAGCGTAGAGGAGCGAGGCTGGTTTGGGGCTACACCGGGTAATAACGAGAGGAAAAAATTACAGGCCGCAGAAGCAGGAACGGCTGGGAGGACCTACGAGACCCCCCAGCCGTTCGCGTGATGCCGCCAGACGTTACCTCTTAATCATGTTCGTCCTCGTCCTCCGCCTCCGACTTGATCTTGATCACCCGAATCTCGCTATCTCGTAAGACGGCCTCGAATTCCACCCGGGTCCCTGCAGTGAGCAGCAGGGCGCCCCCTTCGACCTCGGTCTCAGGCGTAATGACCATGGAGAAGGTCGTACCGGAGGCGACCAGGGAGAATTGGACGAACACCGCCGGAGACCCGGGAGCCAAGGGGAGTGTCAGAGCACCCCCGGGGACGCTTGTGATGATCGCATCGATCTCGAGCTCAAGGAAATCCTCCAGTTCCAGCTCATCGAGCAAAAGTTTTCCCTCAGGGGTGATTGAGCCCTCAACCTCCACGGCATCCCCATTGCGCAGCGTGGCGGGGAGGGTGCCCTCCTCGATCTTCACCTGGGTGGCTGGGGAGATGACGACCGGAAATGAGATCGCCGGGTCGCCAAAGGTGACCTGAAACTCCGTCGTTGGATTCCCAGTGGCGGCGAGGCTGATACTGCCCCCGGGAACACCTGCCGCCAACCCCTTGATCTTGCCGTCCTGCGCCCCAATCGCGCCGGTCGGGGAGAGGAGCCCGAACCCGCCCAGCCCCAGCACGACCAGCATCAACATTCCGTTAAACATCAGTCGCTGTCTCATCTGTCTTGCCTCCTTACGCATCAGAACTGAATCGGCGTGAATTCTATACTGATGACGATCCCAAAAGTTTCCATTGAACGAGCCTGAGGTGTCAAAAGCCCGGCCGGCGGAGCGCAGACACTACACGGCTTCTCAGCCGGCCGGGCGGACCCGGGAGCCGGCATTGCCGGCTCCCGGGAGCGTGTGACAACGAAGTCCCTGCTACTTCCTAATCAGGGTGGCTGTCCGCACGGTGCCGTTCGACGAGGTGGCCCTGACCGTCAGAGGCCCGTCGGGCAGAATCACACCCGACAGATTGATCGACCAGCGGCCATCGGGGGCTGAGGGAAGTATATCGGTGCGGACCACGGCGGCTCCGCTGAGGACCTCGAGCGTGATTGTCTGGCCCCTAGCGGGGGAGATCACCCCTTCTACGCGGTATTTACCTCCAATCGTCACGTATTCGGCCTTGAGGAAGAGGAGGGCCTCCGTCACCGCTGAGGCCGCGGTCACCGTCACTGTGGCGGTATTGGACAGCGCCCCAGCGGCATCCCGCGCCTGGTAGGTGAAGGTGTAGGTGCCGATCACGGTTGCGGTAAAGCTCACGCTCTTTCCGTCTGGGGCGACCGTCGCGGTCGCGCCAGCGGGCGTCACTCCCGAGAGGTTGGCCACGGTGAGGACATCCCCCGCATTCGGGTCGGTGTCGTTGGCCAGGACGTTGAGCGTCGTTGCGGTGTTCACCGCCGCGGTGAAGCTATCGGCGTTGGCCACGGGCGGGTTGTTTGCCGGCCCGGTGACGGTCACCGTGACCGTCGCGATGTTGGACACCGCCCCAGCGGCATCCTGCGCCCGGTAGGTAAAGGTGTAGATGCCGGTGGCCGTCGCGGTAAAGCGCACGGCGGTGGTGCCCACGAGCGACACGGTCGCGCCCGCCGGGGTCACCGCCGAGACGCTGAACAGGGCGAGGGTATCCCCCGCATCCGGGTCGGTGTCGTTGGCCAGGACGTTGAGCGTCGTTGCGATGTTCACCGTTGCAGGGAAGCTATCATTGTTGGCCACAGGTGGATCGTTCGCCGGCGTGATGGTGACCGTCACCGTGGCCGCGTTGGAGACTTGGCCCCCGACGTTCACCCGGTACGTGAAACTGTCAGTGCCGTTCGCATTCAGGTTCGGCGTGTACGTGATCGAGCCATCAGGATTCGCCACCGCAGTGCCCAGCACTGGGGAGCTCGCCAGGATTACGGTCCCACCGGCGACATTGATGTCGTTTGCCAGGACGGCGATGGTCGTGGCCGTGTCCTCCGGGGTGGTTGCCGTGTCGTTGAGCGCCACCGGACGGACCCCACCACCGCAGCCGCCCGTACACACCTGGAAGCTGTTCGAGCCGAGAGCAGACGAATGCACCGTCACCTTGTCCGGCGGCGCGGCCAGCGGGACGACCACGAGCTGGCCGGTTACGGCATCGATCTCGCCTAGGCCCGCCACGGTCAGGGTTTGCGGGATGACCTCATCGCTGGAGGTCGCCTTGACCGACAGGATCTGGGTTGTCGGGTCAAAGAGCGCCTCGGTGATGAAGACCTGGTCACCGAGGGGAGCCGGGATGAAGGTCAGAGTTGGCACGCCGGCCGCATCGGTCGCATTGGCCTGGACGCACACCTCCAGCGGGAGCGTCGCGGGATGGCTCTGGCCGAAGAAGTGGCTGTCGCTGGTGGCCATCGGGTTGGCGGTGAAGCCTACCGGCGCACTGAAGGGTGGGCCGGGGTTGCCGGCCGCGTCAAGGGTGGGGGTGCAGGGCGCGTCGAAGTACGAGAGGACCGGGGCGACCGCGGCCGGTGGTGGGCTCGCGGGGAGCCTGGGCGGCTGAGTCGGCAGGCCGGTCGCGTAGACGTCCACCTTGTTGGCCGTTGCGGAGCGTGCATAGCTCGCCCGGTCCACGGTGACTTTGCTGGCGATCGCCCCCGTGAAGAGGCGGCCCATCAAGGCGAAGTCGGTTGTCTCGATGGAATCGACTCCCGCGCCGCCGAGGTTCGAGCCGACAGGACCCTCGATGCGGAAGATATTGTGGTTGCGAGAGGCGCCGGTGGAATCAATGAAGTTGGGCAACGAACTGCCGGTGACCGGGCCGAGGCGGCCAGGATCGGCGATGTAGAGCTTGCCTGCAACAGGGCCAGGGACCGCGGCTATCTCGGCGCCACCGGGGGTGAGCGAGGGCAGGAGGAACGGGCCCAGGCGGCTCGTCAGGAGCGCGGCAAAGTCGCCCGGTGAGAGGCCCACGTCGTCGGAGAAGAAGATCCGGTCACCCACAGTCCCCTCGATCAGTTCCTCCCCGTAGGGATGGATGAACCGGTAGAGCCCAGTCATGGGGACGGGGTCCAGCCTCACCCGGATGCGGTTGAACGCGATCTGCCCTCCCGGCTCGACCGCCCCAGCAAAGGCGGCTTCCGTCGCCAGGACCAGCAGGGCTCTTAAACCAGGGTTACCAGGGGGTGTAATGCTCGCATCGGCCGCGAACCAGAAGTGCTCGTCGGCGAACTCGAGCGGGAACTCCTCGGGTGGGTTAGGCACGTCAGCAGGGAGCAGCAAACACCAGCCGCCGGCCACTTCCGCCGCATTCTTCGGGTCGCAGAACTCCAGCGCAATGCCGGTCGTGTCCTGGTACCACGCCGGGTAGTTGCCGACCGACGGGGCGTTGCTCACGGGGCCGACCCTCTGGAGCACGGCGTGCGCCGACGGGACGGCGCCGGCGAATACGAACAAGACTGCCAGCACCATCAACATACTCACGAGCTTTCTTTTTCTCATTACCCGTACTCCTCTAATAGACTTCGTTTATATTTTACCTTCGTGTCTGTCATTGCGAGCACCCGGAGGGGGCGCGGCAATCCGACACGCAGTGTCGTTGCGAGGCGGAGCCGAAACAATCCCGTAGTGACACCGGCAAAAACGCTGGGATTGCTTCGCTACGCTCGCAATGACGCATCCTAATGTCAGTTCTTCAATCACCGCGTCCTATCGCGTAGCGCCACTCCCCTCTTTGCACACCATTTCACCTCCTCTCCTTACGCGCCATTGGGGGAGCGCAACCTCTGGAGAGAACGTAACCCGTCGGAACAGGAGAGCGTATCAGCCCGCGTCTGATTCTTACGTCAGACTTTGGCCCGGTCGGTTGTCGGCGCTTGTCCGACAAAGGGAGGAAGATGCATCAGGCGCGAAACCTCTTGCCTTTGGCGCGGTCCTCTGATATAAGGCGGGAGCACTTGCACCCCCCCACCCGTCCCCTCCCCCTCCGAGGGGGGAGGGTGAGGGAGGGGGTGCGGGATCCAGACTTATCGATAAGGGCGCCGCGTGCCGCGCCCGTTCCGGGCGGGGTGACCCCGCCCCTACACAGGTTTTTCGGCGCCCTCACGAGGTCTTTGTCGATGCCACGCCACCTCTTACCTGTCTTGTTGGTGCTGTTTGCTCTTACCTCTCCCCGCTTCATCCCGGCAGTCTCGGCCCAGGACACAGAATCCCGAGGCCTCCTCCATGACATCGATACACTCAAATCGGCTGTCCGAATCGAGGCGAATGAGCTCGAGCGCCGCGAGCGCGACAAGCTCGCCATTGCGAGGGGCGACGTCCGGATCCAGATGGAGAACCGCATCCTCACTGCCGATGAGGTCGAGGTGGACGAGGCTCAGGAGGTTCTTCGGGCCAGAGGGAAGGTCCAACTGATCGATGGGAAAAGCCGTCTGGATGGCGATCGACTGGAATATCACTACCGCACCAATACCGGTGTCATGTATCAGGCCAAAGGAGCAATCCCCCCTGCGACCGTCTTTCAGGGCGTCGAGGTCCATAAGGAAGGGGATCGCAGGTATCGGCTGGTCGATGGCACATTCACCACCTGCCGCATCTGTCAGCCTGAGCCTGGCGGCGTCGATTGGGAGATCCACGCGAAAGAGGCGGTTCTCGAACAAGATGAATATCTTGAGGCCAAGTCGGCGTCCTTCTGGATTCGAGGTCTCCCGGCCCTGTATACCCCGTACGTGGTGTATCCTGTCGGGCCGCGTCGCACCGGCTGGCTGATCCCCGGTATCGGCGGCGGCGGTCGGTCAGGGTTGACGTTCAAGCAGCCGTTCTTCTGGGCCATCGATGAGTCCCAGGATCTTACCTTGACCGGTGTCTACCGGGGCAAGCGGGGCCCTGAGGCGCAGGCCAGCTATCGGTATATCTTGGGGCCGGAGGCGAGCGGCTTCATAGACGGCCAGGTGATGAAGGATCGGCGGAGTGAGAGCCGGGATGAGGTGCGGGCGGCCATCACCGCCCGCCACGATCAGCAATTTAACCCGGAACTGAGCCTGAAAGCCGATATCAACTACGTGAGCGACCGGGTGTTTCGCCGCGCGTTTCCCGATTCCCCACCTGAGGCAAGGACCGCAAGCTTCACCGACTCGCGGGTCTTTCTCACGCAGATGTGGCCGCAGTACGGCCTTGAAGTTCGACTCGACGATAGCCGCACCCTGAATCCTGATACGAACGACAGCCGCCTCAGCCACGTGCCTGAAGTGAGCTTCTTCGCCTCTCCGCAGCGGCTGCTTGGTTTGCCTGTCCTTCTAGAGGGGCACCTCTCCGGGACCTATCTCCAGCGGAAAGAGACGCCGGACAGCGGTCGAGCCGATCTGTTTCCGACACTGTTGTTGCCGTGGCGGCTGATGGATTGGACGACCATGACGCCGTCGATCGGCTTTCGCGAGACCGCCTACACGAAGCGCCCCGGTCGTGGAGGGGGTGGCACCAGCCGGGAGCTGTTTGAGGCTCGAGACGAATTCACCGCTCGATTCTTTCGCAGCTTTGATGTGGCAGGGGTAGGGGTCGATCGGCTGGTGCATCTGCTCGAGCCGCGCCTCAGCTACTGGTACATTACTGCCGGGAATCAGCGGAGGATCCCGCAGTTTGATCACGTCGATTATATCAGCCCACAGAACCGGATGACCTACTCCCTGACCAACCGCCTGCTGACGAAGCTCAAGGAAGCCGACGGCGCTACCCGCACCCATGAACTCCTCTCGCTTTCACTGAGTCAGAGCGTCAACCTGAATCCCCACACGCGAACCTTCTCTGACCTCTTTCTGAATGCGCTGACACCGGAACGGATCGACCAGGCGGTCCGTGAAGAGACTCGCGAGCCGGGCAGCCGTGCAGGCTTTTCGCGGGTACGGGAGCGCCGCTTCTCCAACCTGGTCGCCGACCTCCGCGCTTCCCCTTTGCAGAACCTGGGCCTGTATGGGGTTACCGCCTTCAACACCGAACGAAACCGAGTCGATGGGATCGAGGCCGGCGTCCGAGTCGCGTACCCGGAGTACGGGCGGATAGAGCTGGCCCACTCCTTTATCCGCGGTGGAGATACTGCCGATCAGACCTCCGGTCCGTTTGTCGATCGAAAGAGTTCGGGCATCATCGGCCGACTGCTGCTCACGCCGATGAAAAACGTCGCGGTCAACTACTACGGACGGTACGATCCCCGCCAGGATACCAGCCTGGAAAATAATGTGGTTCTCACCTACGCCACCTGTTGCTGGATGGTGGGGCTTCATTTCCTCGATCGTTCCAAGCGCTTTGTCGACGGTGGAAATCGAGATCGTGAAACCAGCATCGAGTTCTTCTTCGATCTGCTGACCGGCGGGGCCCCGCCGCCACCGGAGCGGGGCGCCAAGTATCTGCGGCGCTGAAGGCAGTTGACCGGGATGGGTGGGACGGGTAGAATGACTCCCATAAGAAGGCCCAAAAACAGAGATTGATCGCGCAACCCATTTATGTGTCTGTCATTGCGAGCACCCGAAGGGTGCGCGGCAATCTCACCGTTCTGTTCTTGTGAGCGTGGAGAACTTGGCGCAACAACGGTTGGATTGCTTCGCTACGCTCGCAATGACGGATCCCAATCTCTTCTCTGGGGCTTTCGAGGAGGAG
>JACPQW010000142.1 GCA_016190285.1 Candidatus Methylomirabilis oxygeniifera | reverse complement strand
TTTCTGCTTGCCGTTCCTGAAGAAGATGAGGCCGCCGACAAGGACCGACAGGCCGAACAATATACCGATCACTTGGAGTCCCATGGTGGACAAAAACGAAGAGCCGGCCGTCTGCGTTTGGAGACCGACCGTAAAGGGCATCGTAAACGTCGGCTCAACAGCTTGAATATCTGCTTGTGTCGGGTCACCGCTGCCGTGACTGTGCTTGACTAGGTCCCACTCTCCCGGGTCGGAGGCGGTATGGGGCTTATGGGCGATCCCTGGCCCGACCCGCTCCATCTTCATAACGGCCTTATAGTGACCGGGTGTGGAAATATCGGCCGTGAGCCTGATCGACCCATCATGGTACACTGTCGGCGGCAGAGAGACGATAGCATGGGAATGCGCGCCATGGCCTTCTTCATGGCTTTTGCCGCGGTCTTCGTCGGCCGCCACAATCTGAACGGAGACGGGCAACTCTCGCATCTCCTCATTGAGCAGGTCAAAGGTGATCGCCATTTTCCCCGTCTTCGGCAGTCCTTCGCAATAGGACTGGAATTCCTGCTTGAGCCTTGCGGACCCTACTTCCTGCAGCATGCCGATCGCTGATTCGCCGTATTTTTGCTGGTAGGCCGAGAAGTGAACCGAGTAGTGCCCCTTCTTTTGGACACACGCGTCCATCTTCTCCATGCCGCCCATCCCCTCACCGCCGTGGGCGCCGGCCTGGAACGTCCAGGCAATAAGTAGAAACATTGCGCAGCATAATGATGTCAGGTATTTCATCGTTCAGTTCCTCCTTCGATTGTTACCACGATTACCATTCAAATACTACAATCAAAGACATTATATACCAAACCACCTTCTATTTCCTACATTGTTCAGCAGATCCAAGAATAGAGATTGATCGCAACCCATTCATGTGTCTGTCATTGCGAGCACCCGAAGGGTGCGCGGCAATCTCATCGTCCTGTTCTCGTAGGGGCGATTCGCGAATCGCCCCTACATCGAAGGTGGAAGAACGGTTGGATTGCTTCGCTATGCTCGCAATACCCCATGCGCCGGTGGCGCGCCCATGCGCACGAAAGTCTACGCGGTGAGGTATTCGATCCCCGCACGCGTCACTGCGAGCACCCGAAGGGTGCGCGGCAATCTCATCGTTGTACTCAGGAGCCACGTACCCCAACTACTGTGAGATTGCTTCGGTCGCTCCGCTTCCTCGCAATGACCGTTGATGGAGACTTTCTAACCAATGACGCACTCTAACATTCATTCCTGGGAGCAGAGATTTCCGGTCGATCACCGGGTTTCGGACAGATCCTTCGTGTGTTTTGTTTCACGTTGTTGGAGCTGCTGTTCGAGCTCAGCAATTCGCTGCGCCTGTTCCCGCATTCGCATGCGCAGCCGGAATGTACCGGGGAGACTTAAGAAGATGGCCATGATCGCCCCGAGGGCGGTTGAAATCAGGATGACGACGACCAGTGAACTCTGCAACTGCCACCAGATGAATTTTACAACCGCCTCGCCGGAGTTTTGAATGGAAAAGATGGCGACGATCATTGCGAGTATCAGGAAGCCTATAAGAGACAACTGATTCATATGAAGTCTCCCGTTCAATGCGTTGCCGGCACGTCTTCGACCTTGATTCGGGCGATGCGGCGGCCTTCCATGTCAACGATCGTCAGCTTCTTGCCCTGATAGGTGATGATGTCGCCACCCTTCGGTATACGCTGAAGCTGAGTCAGCATAAAGCCCGCCAGGGTCTCGTAGACCGGCGACTCAGGAAATGGCAACCCGTGCTCATCTCGCAGGTCCTTGATGTTCAGTGAGGCGTCGATGATGAGCGAGCCGTCTCTCAGCCGTTCGACGGGCTTCTCTGTAGCCTCGTACTCATCATGGATCTCTCCGACGATCTCTTCGAGAAGATCCTCCATGGTGACCAGCCCGTCTACGCCCCCATGTTCATCTACCACGATCGCCATCGAGAGTCGCCGCCGTTGTAGTTCCTTCAGGAGCTGGCTGACCTGCATCGTTTCCGGGACGAAGTAGGCGGGGTGCGTGATGGTCTTGAGGGAGATCTCACGATTCTCCAGTTGCAGCCGCAGCAAGTCCTTGTAGTGCAGGACGCCACAGATGTCGTCGAGACTCTTGTGGTAGACGGGGTAGCGTGAATAGCCCGTCTCCACCACAAACTTGAGCGCCTCTGCCAGCGGGGTCTCCAGCTCAATCGCCTCAATCTGGGGGCGAGGGATCATGACCTCCTTGACCGAGGTCTCCGTAAATTCGAAGACGCTGTGAATCAGCTCCTGCTCGGTCTGGTCGAAGATCCCCTGCTCCTTTCCCTCCTGAACCATCAGCTTGATCTCCTCTTCGCTGACAAACCCCGTTGTCCCCTGAGGGGCAGCGCGAAAGAGCGAAAGGATCAGGCGGCTTGAAGCAGTCAGCGGACGGCCGATCCATGAGAACCAACGGCCAATGGCCTCGTGAGGTCCGGCGATCACGAGGGCAACCCGTTCCGCATAGCGGAGGCCGAGCGATTTGGGGACCAACTCTCCGAAGACGATCGTGAGATAGGTGATAACAATGACCACTATCCCAAGGGCAACCAGCTCGCCCGCCGCCCCCAATCCGTCGCCTGGAAGGCGATCAAGCAACGGGCGGATCACCCTCACCGCCAGCGCCCCGCCGATCGCGGAGGCCAGCGTACTGACGAGATTGATCCCGATCTGGATGGTGGCCAGAAATCGGTCAGGGTCATCCTTGAGCCGCTGAACCGTCGCTGCCCGCGCATCGCCTGCCTCTGTCAGCTCCTGCACCC
>JACPQW010000139.1 GCA_016190285.1 Candidatus Methylomirabilis oxygeniifera | reverse complement strand
GAGGCCGACGTTGGGAAAGCGGCGCCTCCTGCGCCGTTCGGCGGCGGTCATCTCCGGAACGCATGGCTCCGCAAGTCCCCCCCACCCGTCCCCTCCCCCGCGGCGGGGGGAGGGTGAGGGAGGGGGTGCAGGAGAGGTATAACCAAGTACAGTTGAGCCAATAACAGCCCCTGTAAGAGAGCCGAGGAATTGTCGCCTGCTCATGGTCTTCCTGTCCTTTCTTATCTTACGGCACCACCTCAAACAGCAGCATCATGGCATGGTCTTCATGCACGGTGTTGTGGCAGTGCATCGGGTAGTCCCCATGCCAATCTCGGGATTGTCGGAACAGCTTGACCTCACCGGAGTTTTGTTCCCCCACGGCGTTTTCGCCGATCCGCACCACATCTTTCCTGGCCACCTCATCTGCCGGAACAGGTTTGCCATCCCTTTCCAGGAGGATGAACTCTTCCTGGTGGATATGCACCGGGTGTTGCCAGCCGCCCCCGCTGGTCAACGTCCAGGTCTCGGCGGTATCCTGTGGCAGTCGGAAGTTGGGTGGGCGGTCCAGGTCGTCGCTCACAAACTCCCCGTTGATGGTCCAGGCGCCGTTAGATCGGTCAAAAGCAAAGCGCCGTTCTCGCGCGGCAGGTCGCCGGTCGGGGAGCGGGAGTAGCGCTTCGCCGCCCTGATAATCCCGGCTGTCGTCCGTCGCATCGCCCACCACCCTGAACTCCACCAGATTGGTGGGCTGGATGAGCTTGCCGGTAGGACCGCGGCCGTTCACCTGTTCCAGGCGGTTCTGAAGATAGATCTTTTCCCCGATCTGCGCATCGGTGAAGTCCACGATCAGATCGACCCGCTCCGCCACGCCCAGCCTGACGCTCTGACGGGCAAGCGCTCGCGGCAACAGATTGCCGTCGTTGCTGAGCTGGATGAAGTGTCGGCCGTTGCTCAGGAACAGTTCATAGACGCGCGACGGTCCGCTGTCCAGGATGCGGAAGCGATAGCGGCGTCTCTTGACGTCCAGGAAGGGCTGGATCTTGCCGTTGATCGCAAATTTGTCGCCCAGGATCCCGTCCAGATTGAACAGATCGAAGAAGAGCTGCCCGGTCGTGGGATCGAACACCTTGTCGGTCAAGATCATGGGAATGTCGAAGTCGCCGCTCGGGATCCGCAGCCCTGTCGTCTCATTGCCGGTGTCCAGGTCGATGTCGTCGCTGAAGAGGGTGTAGAAGGCGGCAAGCCCCTTGTAGACATTCTGAGTGGTAAAGCCGACCCGGTGGTCGTGGAACCAGAGGAAGCTCATCGTCTCCCGCACATCGCCTTGAACGGTCTTACCGTTGAAGCTGCTGGTCGGGTGGGTGCTGGCAAAGCCGGCCCTGGCGTTGGCATAATGGAAGTCCTTGAACTGCTGCGCCCGATAGAAGTGGAACGGGCCGCCGTCCGATTCCGAGGCGGTATGGCCGTTGTGCAGGTGGGTGGAGGTCTGATTGCACCCGAACCCGTCGTTCACATCCGACAGGGCATTGTGGATGCGGACCACCACCGGCTCCCCGTATCTGGCCTTGATCAGGAGGGCGCCGGCGTTGCCGTTCGTCGCGTCGACGAACGTCCAGATGGTGCTGGGCGGCACGCCGTCCACCGCCGGGTAGAAGTTGGCGGAGAGCGCCTGCTCGATCAACTCATATTGTGGGCCGCTGAAGCCGGGGCCTGTCGCGCGTCCTCCGAACTCTTCCCAGCGCTGATGCTCAGGCCTCGTCGCTTCGGCAAAACCGGTGAGAGCCGACGCAACAGGATTCGGTCCTTTCGTCGGCGCCGGCTGAAGGATGGTCGTCTGGATGACGGCAGGGATCGGCAGCGGATCAACAAACGGAGTGTTCGGCGGGCTGATGAGTGTCGTTGGGTCGTTAATCCAGACGTCTTGCGGGATGCCCAGGCACACAGGTCCGGATTGAACCTTGGCGTCAGCCCACGCGAGACGCGCGCCCTCCAGCCCGTGCATGACCAAGGCGGCGCCACCCGTGACCAGCCCCATCCTGAGCAGCTCCCGCCGGCTCAGCCTGGCCTTGACGATCTCCCGTATCTCCTGCATATACCGGGCTACTAATTGTTCCCTTTTGCTCGTGTCGGAGCTCATGATCTGTATAGACATCACGCACCACCTTTGTCGCGTGTGTTACTGTAGCTACAGAGTTTGTTCCAAAGTTGTTACGGTGACCTCCAGTGACTTCTCTATAGTAAGCATTGGGCGTTTGTCCCTCCCCAAAAAGGGGAGCGAAATACCCAATTTCCTGCGCCCCTCTCCATCCAGGGTCGAAAATCAGACGACTGTAGGCAAATCCTGCCTTGACGTAGCATCCATTGGTAGCTCAAGGTGGAATCTGAGTCTACTAAAGGTGAAGGTTGTAACAAGGTCTACAGAGGAAAGCATAAAACCACCCTATCAAAGTATCATTGCTCCAAATGCTGAAATAGGCCGTAGGCGGAACTCTGATTTTTCTCTCAGTGTTTGTCTGACAAAAGCCCCGGAGCGACTGATCCCTCAAATTCTTCTTGCCCGCTTGGCAGCCCACGTACTATCTTTCGTCAACGGGTTGATTGTTGCTTCGAAAGCCTCTTGTGTCATTGCGAGGCGAAGCCGAAGCAATCTCACCGTCTTTCAGTACAGAACGCTGAGATTGCCACGCTCCCGTTGGTCGCTCGCAATG
>JACPQW010000138.1 GCA_016190285.1 Candidatus Methylomirabilis oxygeniifera | reverse complement strand
GATTTGGTTAGTAAATGAATTCGACATGACGAAACTGGGATGACCTGTGGCACAACCCAGATTGACAAGACGTCCTTCAGCCAGAAGATAGAGGTTATTCCCATTGGGAAGTACATATTTATCCACCTGGGGCTTGATGTTAACGTGTTGCACACCCGGAAGGGATTTCAACCCGGTCACATCGATTTCGCTGTCGAAATGCCCGATGTTGCAAATGATACTTTCCCCTTTCATCATCATCATGTGAGCCGTGGTAATGACATCCACGTTACCGGTGGTCGTGACAAAAATATTCCCAACCTTGGCGGCATCTTCCATAACGGCGACTTCAAAGCCCTCCATCGCCGCTTGTAGGGCGTTGATGGGATCAATTTCAGTGACGATAACGCGGGCCCCGTAACTGCGCATGCTATGCGCGCAACCCTTGCCCACATCTCCGTAGCCGGCCACGACTACCACTTTACCTGCGATCATCACATCGGTGGCGCGTTTGATACCGTCGGCCAATGATTCACGGCATCCGTACAGATTATCGAACTTGCTCTTGGTGACACTGTCGTTCACATTAATGGCCGGTGCCAAAAGTTCCCCTTTTTCCATCATCTGGTATAAACGATGGACGCCGGTAGTGGTTTCCTCTGAAACCCCTTTCCAGTCTTTGATCATACGGGTCCAAATACCCGGATGGGACTTCAAAGTCTTTTTCAACAAGTTGAGAATACAGCCTTCCTCTTCGTTTTCCGGTTTTCGATCCAGGAAAGACGCGTCTTTTTCGGCTTTGACTCCCCAATGAATGAGCAGAGTGGCATCGCCACCATCATCCACAATGAGCTGGGGTCCCAGGACCTCACCGTTTTTGCCAGGGTGAACCAGAGCTTTAAAAGTACAGTCCCAATATTCTTTTAAGGTTTCACCTTTCCAGGCGAATACGGGAACCCCAGCCACGGCAATGGCTGCCGCTGCATGGTCTTGGGTTGAAAAGATATTGCAAGAGGCCCAGCGAACATCCGCACCCAGGTCGACCAAGGTTTCGATCAACACGGCTGTTTGAATGGTCATATGCAGCGAACCGGTTACCCGGACGCCTTTGAGGGATTTCAATTTCCCGTACTTTTCACGCACGGCCATCAGGCCGGGCATTTCTTTTTCAGCAATGTCAATTTCTTTGCGACCAAAATCGGCTAAGGACAAATCCGCCACTTTGAAATTAGGCGAAGAGGATAGGTTATTTTCTGTTAACGTCGGCATGTTCATTTCCTTTTTATAAAGAGTGCGAAGCGCCCCTATTTTAGCCCTCACCGGCCGCGCGGAACGCGGTGAGGAAAATTTCATTTGTTTGATTTTTTGTTTGATAAGGTATTGCTTCTGACGGGGGAAGTATACGCAGCAACGGACTTGTAGGTCAAGGCAATATTGGCCACAAAAAGGGCAGCGTTCAGCTATTAGCCGTCAGCTTTCAGCAACAACCCTCTCATCGCGCTCCGGGTCTGGCTGATTGCTGATGGCTGAGCGCTAATAGCTAACTTTTGACCGTAAGCACTGAGCCGAGCCCGGCAGCGGTGAAAAGGACGTTAGGCAGCCAGGCCGCGACCAACGGTGTTAGGACGTCGCCCCGTCCCAGAGAAATGCTGAAGGAGTTGAGGATCGAGTAGCAGACGGCTACCACCACGCAGGCGCCTGTCCAAGCCATCACGCCTCGTTTGCCGGTACGGAGGGCGAAGGCGATCCCTATGAAGGCCATGACGAGATTCGTGAAGGCCGTAGAGCCCTTTGCTGCCAGGTCTACCTGATACCGTACGGAGTTTACCCCGCTTTTAGCCAGCCTCTCAATATACTCCCGAAGCTCCGAAGAGGTCATCTCCTCAGTCTCACGCACCACCTGGGCGAGATCCGTGGGTTTTTCTTCGAGGTACAGTGTGAGATGCGTGAACGGATCAACCTGGAAGGTCCCGTCAGGCTTAGTCCAGGATATCTCGCCGTCCTGAAGCTGCCACCGTCCGTCTTGCCACCTGGCCTCCCTTGCATCGATCCTTCTCGCCAGTCTGAAATCCGGTGAGAGTTCAAAGACGGTCAATCCCCGGACGCTGCCCGATGCCACCTCCAGCAGCGAGATATGCAAAAATCGGTTACCCTTGGCCCGGTACCAGATATCGTTGTTTCTGGTGCGCTGAAAGGGAGAGACCTTCTGCACCTTCACCCGATAGGCATCCAGCGCGCGCTCGTTCATGCGAGGAACAATCGACTCGCCAAGAATGAAGGCCGCAAAGCTGACGACGAGGCCAAGAGCCAATGGCGGAACAACAATGCGGAAGGTACTCAGATGGCCCATCTTCATAGCAAGTAGTTCATTGTGCCTTGCCATTTTCCCAAGGCTGAACAGGGCGGCGAGGAGCACTGCCACAGGCATGACCTGAAGCCCGAACCATGGCAGCCTGTGGACGTAGTACTGGATCACCACCATGCCGGATACGTCGAGGAAGCGGGAGAGGCGGTCGAATAGGTCTACGATGGCGGAGAGCGCGAGGAAGATCACCAGCGAGAAGGCAAAGATTCTCAGAAACTCTTTCGCAAGGTAACGATCCAGGATTCGCATAGAAACATGCAGCAATCAGCTGTCAGCATTCAGCAATCAGGGTTGAATCAGATCTCTCTTCTTGCTGAAAGCTGATCGCTGAAAGCTGATAGCTCTCCATATCAGTGATTGGAGCCTGGCTGGTAGAAAGGCCTCGCGGCCCTCCGTAAGAACTAAGCTGATTGCGATGATCCCCAAGGTAAGGTTCGGGAACCATACACCGAGGGCGGGATCGATTCGCCCGCGAGAACCGAGGCTCTCGCCGGTTGCGAGCAGGATATAGTAGAACACGGCAAAGGCCACGCTGAGGGCCAGGCTGACACCGCGGCCGGCTTTCTTGATGCGCAATGCGAGCGGGGCGCCTATCATGCTTAAGATGAGGCATGCAATCGGAAGAGCAAATTTCTTGTGCAGTTCTACCTGCAGCGGCCAAGCCTTATCTCCGCCTTTATTGAGTCGCGCAATCTCCGCTCGCAGCTCCTCGAGATTCATCTCCTTACTCTGCCTGACCCGCGCCACCGTTTCAGCGAGGGTGCCACCGGTCAGGATCTGGAGATCGTAGGTTTCGAAATCGAGATGTCGATAGCGGGCTGGATTATCGCGGGAACTGATCTGGAGCGTTCCCTTTGATAATTGGAGCCCGATCGGCGTCTCCGCCTCCTCATCCGTATTGAGCAGTTTACCTTCCTGAGCGATGATTAGATGCTGATCGTCCCGAGTTCTTTGATCGATGACCAGGATGCCTTGAAGCGTTCCGTCTGTTTTCTCCGAGTGATCCACATAGATCACAAGCCCAGGGTATTCGGTGTTGAATATGCCATTCTCGAGGGCTGTGAGCGCGTGAGTGTGATAGAGCTGATGTGTCAACGTCTTGAAGGCCTTCGTGCTGCTGGGTTGCACCAGGGTACTGATCCACAGGGTGGCGAACGTGGCTACGACGCCGAAGAGGACCCCCGGCGCCATGAGGCGGTACAAACTGAGGCCGCTTGTTTTGAGTACGATCGCCTCCCCCTCGGACGAGACGCGGCCATACGTAGCCAGGACCGCTAACAGTACGGACATCGGGATCGTTACCGTAAAAGAAAAGGGCAGAATATACGAGATGAGACGAAGGACGACGCCAACGGGCGCTCCTTTATTGATGATCAGATCCATCAAGCGCATCATCTGGTCCATCAGCAGTACGAAGGTAAAGGTCACGAGTCCGAGCGCGAAGGAGGCCGCCATCTCTCGCAGCAGATGTCGATCGATCAGACAGAAAGGACGCAGCCATCCGGTGAAAACGGTCGTCCCGTTGATAGGAGGGGTGGGGTGCGAAGTGCGTGGTACGCGGTGCGAATACTGCATTTGTTAAATTGTAGTGAAGAGACCTCGCCAAGTAAATAGAATTCGCTTGATATGCCGTCGGCCAGGTTGTTATAAAGGCGCGTATCGGAAAGTACTGAGGCTGCGGAGGTAGTGTGAATGGGGATCGTGGTGGTCATTATTGGTGCCGTCATACTGGCGGTGACCCTCATCGCGGTGATGAAAAAATCTACTCGAGAAGGTGTAGGCGCCTGGCTTGTGGAAAAGCCTCTCCGTATCTGGTGGCTCCCGTGTCTGCTGCTTATGCATTACAGTATGGTCAGTGCGGCGGTCAACCAGTGGGGTTTCAATTTCTTTGCGCTGTTAGCGGTCTATTTTGGATTACCGACATTGCTGCTCTATTTGACCGGACCAAAATCCGGCGATACACTGACCGGGCGAGACCTGGCAATTAATTTTGCCGTGGTGTTGTGGATCTGGTTACTGATTGAGTTGAAGATTGTGAATACAAATTGGCTTCGCGTGCAGTTCGGCAGCGCCAAGCCAACCGCTCTACCGTTGGGCGTGTATGGGGCGATCATTTATGCGCTTGTTGCCCTTTCCGGGTGGAGAAGATTTGACCTCAAGTGCGATCTATCTGTTAAAAAGTCCGACGTGCTTCCGACGGTGGCAACCTTCGGGGTTCTCAGTATCACGCTGTTGTTGATTACGCTCTCTACCGGGCTGACTACACCGGGAATCGCCAAGGTGGTGAGACTCAATCCTCTTGGAGTGCCGCTGATCGTAGCCGTGCCGATAGCGGTGTTGATAGCTGTTCCGATGATCTTTGTGAGCATCGGAGTAGTCGAAGAAATACTTTTTCGCGGCGCGATTCAGAATCTTCTTTGGCGTCGTCTTGGGCCGATCTGTGCGCTGGTTGTTGCGTCTATCGTGTTTGGGTTGGCGCATGTGAACAAGAGCGCATTAGGGTTTGATGTGCCGAACTGGCCATACGCCGGGGTGGCTGCTATTGCCGGTTTTGGATATGGGTTTGTGTTCTGGAAGACGAATTCTGTCATCGCATCCGCAACAGTCCATGCCATGGTAGACGCGATGTGGGTCCTCTTTCTGAGGGGCGGGAAATGAGCGACCGGTGCTTGCAGGAAGCGAGGCGGTTGCCGGGGAGGGGGTGATTCGCGAGGGAAGAAAGGGCGAGTGAGCGATGGTTCCCAATATTGTTCAGTGGTAGACCTGAACCTCGAAGAGGGAAAGGAGCCTGACATAGTGAATCGGCGGGGGATAGGAATCATCGTTTTAGTGAGTAGTTTCGTTATCCTGAGCGAGAAGGTTACATGGGCCCAGGTTGTCCCGGAACGGTTGGTCGGTATGAAACAGATGGCGGAGCGGGTTAAGGATTTGGCGCAACGCATGCCCGAATCCACGCGAAACATGCTCTCGAGTGGCGCCCTGAACCTGATCAACCTGGCGGAGCGATGGGACCGGATCGAGCCGCACCTTCGGCGGGCGCTGCCGATGCCCCTTTCCTCGGGTGGACCGATCCTGCCGTCCGACGTGGGAGGGGCCCTGGCGGATCGGATTCTGGCGCCTAAGCAGGTGTCGAACCTGAGTGCGGATGTGTCGTCCTCCCGCTTGGCAGGGTTCACCCAGAGTGAAACCTCAACCGCCTGGTGCGGGAACAATGTGGTGGTTGGCTTCAACGACTCGGGGAGTATATTGGAGACCATGCCGTTGCCCGGTATCGGCCTAAGCCTCAACGGGATCGCCCGCTCTACCAATAAGGGAGGCTCCTTCACCGACCTGGGATTTTTGAACCCCGGGCCGGTCATTACCGACGTTCTCGCAGGGGATCCGGTCCTGGCTTGTAGCGATGAGAACACCTTCTACTATGCGTCGATCTTCGAAAGGGCGACAACGAGCGATATCTCGGTCTCGAGATCGTTCGACGGAGGACAGACCTTCGGCAGTCCTGTTTCGGCGGTCAGTAAGGATGGTACGATTCACTTCCTGGAAAAAGCGTGGATGGCCGTGGACCCCACGAATCCAAACAGGATCTACGTCACGTACACCGATTTCGATGGCTCGGGCAGCCTGTGCGGCTTTGACCCAGCGTCCGGCCTTCCCATTCCACGGACCGCCATCGAGCTGGTTCGTTCCACCGATGGGGATGGGACCTGGAGCT
The DNA here is from genome assembly GCA_016190285.1 of Candidatus Methylomirabilis oxygeniifera. Lineage (GTDB taxonomy): Bacteria > Methylomirabilota > Methylomirabilia > Methylomirabilales > Methylomirabilaceae > Methylomirabilis > Methylomirabilis oxyfera_D. The sequence continues at coordinate 3,487 of JACPQW010000138.1, read as the reverse complement.
TTCCTCCCGTAGTGATCCAAGAGGTCTGCGGCGATTCGGTCGTCCAGGGCTCGCAGGTTGCGGTAGGACCTGGCGGCGAGGTCTATGTGGCCTGGGAGACCTTCGCGGCGAACGCAGTGACCCTCGAGATCGACATCCGAAAATCCACAGATAATGGCGTGACGTTTGGGGCCTTGGTGAAGGTTGATCATGTGATCTGCGCAGGAACCTGCTTGCGGCTCCAGGGCAACTTTCGTTCAGGCCGTGAATTTCCCACGCTGGCCGTGGACCGGTCGGGGAACTCCACAAACGGCAGCGTCTATATCGCCTGGCACGACGGCCGGAACCTGACGGTGCCTGATGCGGCCTTCGGGAGCTACGGCTACGCGGATATCCTGGTCAGCCGCTCAACGGATGGAGGGGCGACTTGGCTTGCTCCTGTCCGAGTAAACAACAATCCTGAGCCGTTGTCTTCCGGCCTGGGGACCGATCAGTACCAGCCGGGGGTGGCCGTGGATAAAGTGGGGAAGGTCGGCGTCTGTTTCTACGATCGACGCCGGGACCCGAACAACTTTTTCATCGACCGGGAATGCGCCTTCTCCAAGGATGCTGGGACCAGTTGGAGCAATAAGCGGATCACAAAGAAAAATTTCCCAGCGATTCCGGGTCAGGATGTGTTACTTAACCCCCTCTATATGGGAGACTACGACGGCCTGGCCAGTGATTTTACCAAAACGACTAGCGGCTTTATCGGCGCCTGGGGAGACAATTCCCTCGGTAACCCCGATGTGAAGGCCGAGAAGTTTTAGGGGTTCGCTCGACAGGAGGCGATGACGGCGGCGAGGATACCGACTTCAAGGTGGCCGGTTGAGGGTGGAGCGTGGGTGAAACGACACGCGTTACCGCATTGCAGGCGCAGGGTGCCGAAAGACACCTGAAAATCGACGGGGTGCGCCGTCCGCTCGTACCGCTGGTCATTGCGTTTCTCCTGGGCATTGTGGCCGCGCGCCTTCTGCAGCTTCCGGCTGTCGTCTGGCTGCTCGCCGGACTTGCAGCGGCCGGCCTCGCTCTGCTGAGCGCCGCGTATAGCCGGCTTCGCGATGCCAGCGCCTTTCTGCTGCTTCTATTCTTTTCCCTGGGCGCGGGTCGCCTCGGAGTTGAGTCCTATCTTCTCCCCCCGCATCACATTGATCGTTTGCCCGAAGAGGTCCTGGAACAGCCGCTCCTGATCGAAGGGGTTGTGGCCTCGCCAAGCGATTCCCTGGCGGTTGATGTGGGAGGAGTCGAAAACGACGGGAGGCGAGTCCGGATCGTTCTCGACCTGCGTACCATATGGCTGGCTGGGCAAGAGATCGAGGTTACCGGACGCGCGCGTCTCACCCTTCTTAACTCGGAGATTGTTCCTGCCTATGGGGAACGTCTTCGCGGGCAGTTCAAACTTCGGCGGCCTCGAGGATACCGCAATCCCGGGGGGTTCGACTACCCGCTTTATCTCAGAAGCCGGGGTGTGTCCCTTGAAGGGTGGGCGGGCGAAGCCTCTCCCATTGAGCGACGAGGAACGGACGGAGGGAGCAGGCCGCTGGCTGTGACATATGCGCTCCGTGACCGGCTGATTCATGCGGTAAGCGGCCTATTGCCGCCCGAGCAGGCCTCCCTGCTCATCGCTATGACGCTCGGTGAGCGATCCGACATCCCGCAGTGGATCAACGAGGCGTTTCGAGGCTCTGGTACGTACCATATCCTGGCTATCTCTGGCCTTAACGTCAGCCTTCTGGCCGGCGCGCTGTTTTTCCTGTTGAAGGCCGTCTGTGTCCCGTTGCGCGTGAGCGCGCTGCTCTCAATGGGTCTCATCACCTTTTATGCGGCCCTTGCGGGCGGGAGCGCATCGGTGGTCAGGGCAGCGGTCATGACTGATGTCTACCTGCTGGCTCTGGTCCTTGATCGGGAGGCCGATTCGCTCAATACCCTCGCCCTCTCGGCCCTTGGGCTTCTCCTGTGGCAGCCGCTGTTGCTGTTCGATGTGGGTTTTCAGCTTACGTTCGTGGCCACCTGGGCCATCCTAATGGCCGTCGATCGGGTACCGGTTACGTGGTCGGCGACTTCCTGGCGATGGATGGCTACCCCGCTCTTGTTGTCCGTCGCCGCCTTCCTCGCAACAGCGCCAATTCTCGCCTCGACCTTCCATCGGCTCTCGCTTATCGGCATCCTGGCCAACCTCCCGATTGTGCCTTTGAGCGGTCTGCTGACAGGGGCAGGGATGCTGTTTGCTGTATTGGCGACGGTCATTCCTCATTTCCTCGGGTGGTTTACCGTACTTATAGGGTGGCTGATCGATCTGCTGGTGGGCCTTGCCGGCTGGTTTGCGCGGCTGCCTTTTGCCTCGGTCCGGCTTTTTTCTCCGTCCATACCGATGATGATCTGTTACTACGTGGGCCTGGGAACGGCAATGGCGGCCATGGGACGCCGGTGGCTCCGATATACCGCGTACGCAGCCGCCGTTGCCGGTGTCGTCCTGATTGGCGTCCGCCTGTTGCCCATTTTTCAGAACGGCCCGCTACGGATGACCGTACTCGACGTCGGGCAAGGCGACGCAATTGTCCTGGAACTTCCCGGCAAGCGGACCATTCTCATCGACGGCGGCGGTCTGTTCGATGATCGGTTTGATATCGGCGAGCAGGTGGTGGTCCCGTTCCTGCTGTCACGCTGGGTCGGCCACCTGGATGCGGTGGTCCTGTCGCATCCGCATCCGGACCACCTGAACGGCCTGCAGGCCGTCCTGCGCCATATCCCGATCGGTCAGGTCTGGGTTGGCGGCCAACGGACTGCTATGCCGACCTACCTCTGGCTTGAAGAGGTGCTGCGCGACAAGCGAATCCCCCACAAGATTCTGCATGATGGGTATCGGACATCTGAGTTTGCTCCGGTGCAGATCGCGGTGTTGCACCCGTCGAACGCGATGCTCTATGGATCTGCCCGCGGTCATTTCTCTGATGTGAACAGTAATTCGCTGGTTCTGAGTGTGCGGTACGGCCAGGTGACGTTACTCTTGCCTGGTGATATTGAACAGGAGGCGGAAGAGCGGCTGCTTGAGCAGGGAGCGGATCTGCAGGCGCAGGTGCTCAAGGTGCCGCACCACGGCGGTCGAACCAGCAGCAGTAAACCGTTTCTCGCGCGCGTCCATCCGAGGGTTGCTGTGGTTTCGGCCGGCTACCGGAACCGCTTTCGGCATCCGCATCAGGAGACGTTGGATCGATACCGCGCAAACGGCATTCATCTGTACAGGACCGACCTGGACGGCGCGGTTACCGTCTCGAGTGATGGCAACACCGTCGAAGTCTCAACCATGAGGCATTGATCATGCAGCCCATTCATTTGTCCGTCATTGCGCCGAAAGTCCCCCTCCTGCGTCATTGCGAGGGAGCACAGCGACCGAAGCAATCTCACCGGTTTTCGCAGCGTCAAGTACGCTGAGATTGCCACGCTCCCGTTGGTCGCTCGCAATGACAGG
>JACPQW010000140.1 GCA_016190285.1 Candidatus Methylomirabilis oxygeniifera | reverse complement strand
GTGTTTGAGACTCACGGCGTCAAGGTTCTGGTAGATCCCCAGAGCTACGTCTACCTTGCCGGTTCTGAGATCGACTATCTGGACAGCCTACAGGGAGCCGGCTTTAGCCTCAAGAACCCTAACCCGAAGGCTAACTGCGGCTGCTGATTGTCTTCTGCCGCGTAGGGATGCAAGAATGTTACACGTAAGTGATACTGGGGTCCTGCCCACGAAGGAAGAGGAACAGGAGTTTGAGCGGGGCCTCCTCCTGACGACACTGGACAGCCTGGTCAACTGGGCGAGGAAGTCATCGATCTGGCCGGCGAGCTTCGGGCTTGCCTGCTGCGCTATTGAGATGATGGCGACGGGCGCGTCACGTTTCGATCTTGCCCGGTTCGGGGCAGAGGTCTTTCGGGGATCGCCGCGTCAGTCCGACCTGATGATTGTGGCTGGCCGTGTGAGCCGCAAGATGGCTCCGGTTCTCAGAAGGATCTACGATCAGATGCCGGAGCCGAAGTGGGTCATCGCGATGGGCGCGTGCGCGTCCTGTGGCGGAATCTTCAATACCTATACGATCGTTCAGGGCGTGGACCAGATCGTTCCGGTCGATGTCTACGTACCCGGCTGCCCGCCTAGACCTGAGCAGTTGATCCACGGGATTAGGCTGCTGCAGGAAAAGATCGCCAGGGAGCGGCCGAGCAAGCAGGGCCTCTTTCACCTCCCCTGGCACAGGGCGGCATAGGGATGTCCCGTGCGGTGCACGAGGGGTGGCTACGATGATTACTGAGATCTTTAATGGAATGGCGACGACGTTCAAGCATATCTTCCGGAAGCCGGTGACGGTGTCCTATCCGGAAGAGCGGCTGCCGCTCGCGCCTCGCTACCGCGGCCTGCATATGCTGGTCGTGGGCGACGACGGGATGGAGCGGTGCGTGGGTTGCGAACTGTGCGCGGTCGCCTGTCCGGCAGATGCGATCTACGTTGAGGCGGCTGAGAATACCGAGCAGGAGCGCCACTCCAAAGGCGAGCGCTACGCCAAGGTGTATAAGATACACATGCTGCGTTGTATCTTTTGCGGCTACTGTGAGGAGGCCTGCCCGGAGGAGGCGATTGTGCTGGGCAAACAGTATGAGCTTGCTTCCTACGAGAGGGGTGACTTTGTGTATGGGAAGGAGCGACTGAGGTCGCCACTTACGGAGGCGATGAAGCAGCGGCCCGATCTTCACCCTGACTGGTAGTTGGGTCGACGCAAGTGGGGAGAAGGAGTAGTCGGTGCGGAGGCGCGGCGTTCATGGTCGAAAGTAATGCGTATCAGGGTTTGAGGAGGGTAGTGCCGCTGTCCGAGGCGGCGTACATCTGTGTGAAGAGTTCGCACCTTAACGGAGGGAGGGCATGATAATCAGGCACGAAACGTTTACGGTGGCGACGGAGGATCGACTCCAGTTCATGGATCTGACAAAACGTGTGCGAGATCTGCTCCAGGGGTATAAGATCAAGCAGGGGTTGATCATCCTCAACTCCCTTCACACGACGACTGCGCTGTTCATCAATGAGTGGCAGGAGGCCTTGCTGCACGACATTCAGGTCCTCATGGACCGCCTGGTCGGACACGGGGACGGCTATCGCCACAACGATCCGTCCTACTCTGATTGCGATCGGAGCAACGCCGCTTCGCACCTTCGCTCTCTCCTGCTTGGCCGACAACTTTCGGTGCCGGTGGTGGATGGAGAGATGAGCCTTGGGACCTTTGAGTCTATTATCTTTGCGGAGTTGGATGGACCGAGAGAGCGACAGATTCAGCTCCAGATACTGGCTGAAAAAGAGGGTTAACGTCGGAATGCTGCTTGTCTGAGCGTCTGCCTGTGCGTCGCACGCAGACAGGTCGCATGCAGACAGGCGTACGCGGCGAGAGAATGAACACGGCCGGCATCGGGTTCACGAAGATTGAGGAGAACTCGCATTTCCCAGGGGGCCGAGCCATTCGCGAGGTCGTTTTCGGGATACACGACGGCCTCATTACGACCGTTGCCTTTCTCGCCGGGGTCAATGCGGCGAGTGCCGGCCAGCGCATGATTGTCATCGCCAGTCTGGCAGAGGCTTTTGCTCAGACCCTTTCGATGGGATTTGGAGCCTATCTCTCAACCAAATCGGAAGGGGAACTCTACCAGCGAGAGATCGCGCGCGAACGTCTGGAAATCGAGACGATGCCGGAGAGGGAACGCGACGAGATGCGCCAGATCTATCGGAATAAGGGCTTTCGAGAAGATGAGGTTGAGCTGGTGGTCACGCGGCTGACCGCCGATAAGGATCGCTTGCTGAAGGCGATGATGGTGGAGGAGTTGGGGCTGATTGAGGAACGATTCGACAACCCGGTCAAGGTCGGGTTGCTGATGGGAGTCTCCTCCTGTGTTGGCGCTATTCTCCCGATTCTTCCGTACCTGTTCCTGGGACTCAGGGAGGCGTTTGTCGCCTCGATGAGTTTTGCCGCATTCTCCCTTTTTGCTACCGGAGCGGGTAAGACGCTGCTGACGAAGAAAGTATGGTGGCGTAGCGGACTGGAGATGCTGGGGATCGGGCTACTGGTGTCGGCCGCAGGCTATGGTGTTGGGCACGTCCTGGGGGCCCTCTGGTATTAAGATGTCGATGTATCGGATCGTTCGATATCGCGGCGGATCATTTGAGACGGTCGAGATCCCGGTGGTGGGGGAGCAGTCCCTCACAATCTTTGTCAATGGGCATGAGCTGGCTACGTTGCTGTGTACGCCGGTCAAGCTCGATTACCTGGTCCTGGGATTTTTGAGCTTCGAGGGGATCATCCAGGCGCTCGACGAGGTGAAGTCGCTGGAGGTCTTTCCCGAGGAGGCGGTGGCGGACGTCAGATTGGCGAAGGCGTTTACCCCTCCGCGTCGCCGTATTCTGACTTCCGGGTGTACCGGAGGCATCACATTCGGCATGCCGATGGAGGGATTTGAGGCGTTTCCCGAGGAAGCGGTCCTGTACCCGGAGCAACCGTTCGATCTGATGAAACAATTATATGCCGAGGCGTACCTCTACCGGGAGTCGCGCGGCATTCATGCGGCGGCCCTGAGCGACGGGAAGAGTTTGTTGCTGGTCGCTGAGGACGTCGGCCGACACAACGCGTTAGACAAGATCCACGGCGAAGCGCTGCTGCAAGGGATCCCAACCGCCGGGAATATCCTCCTGTCCACGGGTCGTATCTCGTCTGAGATGCTCCGAAAAGGGGCCCATATGCGGACTCCATTTGTCATCTCTCGAACCTCGCCTACCAGTCTTGCTATTGCTGCGGCTAAGCGCTTCGGCATCACCGTAATCGGCTATTGTCGAAGTGAAGGGTTTAATGTCTACAGTCATCCTGAGCGTGTGCTTTCACAGCGGGTGACTGCCAGCAGCCTGTCCCACATCCAACAGCTGACAGCTAATAGCTGACAGCTTACGTGATGCGCCTGATCGATCTGCATGCCCACTCGACTGCTTCTGATGGCGTCCTTTCTCCGCAGCAATTGGTACGCTTCGCCAGGGACTGCAATATCTCTGTGTTAGCTATTACCGATCACGACACCTTGGAGGGTCTTCCGGTAGCGGGGACAGAAGCCGATCGGGTCGGTGTGCACCTCGTTCCTGGCGTCGAGATCACCGCGCACGTGGAGGACCTGGAGGTCCACATCCTTGGGCATTTCATTGATCCGGACGATCGCCGACTGGCCGAATTCCTTGCCTCCTCCCGCAGCGACCGAATCAAGAGGGTTCATCGAATGGTCGAGAAGCTCTGGACTCTTGGTCTCCCGCTGGATGTTGATGAGGTCTTAAGACCGGCGTCAGGTCCCTCAGTCGGACGCCCGCATGTGGCACAGGCGATGATCAGGCGTGGATATGTGGCGTCGCTGAAGGAGGCATTTGACCGGTATCTGACGTCCGGCAAGCCCGGTTACGTAGAACGTTCCAGGATTCCTGCTGCTCTGGCGATGCGTGCCATCAAGGAGGCTGGGGGTATGACATCCCTCGCGCATCCTGGAGACTATGGCCACGACGAGATCATTCCATTCCTTGTGCAGCAAGGACTGAACGGACTGGAGGTGTATCACCCGGAGCATAATACCGAATCGTTATTCCGGTACGAGCGAATGCGCCTGGAATACGGTCTATTGGCGGTTGGTGGCTCTGACTACCACGGGACCGGAGGCCTTCGCTCAATTGGGCTTGGAAGACCGGCCTTACCGGAGGCACGATTCGAACAGTTGCTCGCCGTACACACTGCGCGAGCGCCGGGTAATCGTCCAGGTCAGGTGAAGTCTTCCATAGACGGTTGACAGATCGATCAAGACATGATAGACAATCACACGGTGCGCTAGTAGTCCGCCTGCCCAAACGGCGACCCGATTAATCACTCTTGCGGGCTCAAACGAGGCATGTGTGCTTCAACCGGATAAGGCAACGCCGCTGTTGTCGCTTCCTGAGAGCGTCGGCTCACCCAAGCCACCCTGGCTGAAGGTTAAAGCTCCAGGATCGCCTAATTACCTTCGGTTGAAGCGACTCGTTCGAGAGCAGCGGCTTCATACTATCTGCGAAGAGGCCCTCTGCCCCAATATTGGCGAGTGCTGGCAGCAGCTCACGGCAACCTTCCTCATCCTGGGCGAGATCTGCACCCGCAACTGCGGTTTCTGTGCTGCCACGCACGGCCGGCCGACAGAACTCGATCTGGTCGAGCCCGAGCGTGTGGCCAAGGCGATTTGCGAGCTTGAGTTGGTCCACGTGGTCATCACCTCTGTTAATCGCGATGACCTGGCCGACGGCGGAGCGCAGATCTTTGCAGCAGTGATTCATCAAATTCGAGAGCGTTCGCCTCACTGCAGTGTCGAGGTGCTGGTTCCTGATTTCCGTGGCAGTGAGGCAGCCCTGAGAACGGTTGTCGATGCTGCGCCGGCTATTCTGAGCCACAACGTGGAAACTGTTCCCCGGTTGTATCAAGAGGTGCGCCCGGGATCGGGCTATGAGCGGTCACTCGAGTGTCTGGCCAACGCGCGGCGAATGGCGCCGGGGTTAGTCACGAAGTCAGGGGTGATTGTGGGGTTCGGAGAGACATGGCAAGAACTGCTCAGGACGATGGCGGACCTGAGGGAGGTCGATTGCGATATCTTGACGTTGGGACAATACCTGCGGCCAAGTTACGCACATGTGCCGATCAGGAAGTATTATACTCCTGAGGAGTTCACAGAATTGCAGGTGATCGGGGAAGGGATGGGATTCAAGCACGTGGAGTCCGGGCCGTTGGTCCGGAGTTCGTATCATGCCCGCGGCCAGGCTGAGGAGGTTGGCCGGAAGCGTGAAAGGAGCCTGTCTGCGTGCGGATAGGCACAGGCGGAGAGGATAGAGCTATGCAGAAGTTAGAGCGGAAGGAGCTGGTGGATCTGCTTCGGCAGATGCTCCTGATGCGCCGGTTCGAGGAGAAGTGCGCGGAGATGTACGCCATGGGAAAGATTGGCGGCTTCCTCCATCTGTATATCGGCCAGGAGGCAGTGGCGGCAGGTGCCATCTCTGTGTTGCGACCGGACGACTACGTCATTGCCAGCTACCGGGAACACGGCCACGCCCTGGCCAGAGGCTGCGATCCCCGGAAGATCATGGCGGAGCTGTTCGGGCGCGCAGATGGGCTGTGCAAAGGGAAAGGCGGCTCGATGCACCTGTTCGACAAGACCCATAACTTCCTGGGCGGCCATGCGATCGTAGCGGGACAGATCCCGATCGGGACCGGCGCGGCCTTCGCGAGCCAGTACGAGGGGAAGGATCAAGTCACGCTCTGCTTCTTTGGAGACGCTGCCGTCAACCAGGGGGTGTTTCATGAGGCGCTCAATCTTGCGGCCCTGTGGCACCTGCCGATCGTCTATATCTGCGAGAACAACCGGTACGGTATGGGGACAGCGGTAGAGCGCGCAACGCCGGTCAGGGAACTGTACCGGCGGGCTGAGGCGTACGGGATGCCCGGCGAGACGGTGGATGGGATGGACGTCCTGGCCGTTCGGGAGTGTGTAGGATCGGCTGTTGAGCGGGCGCGACGGGAACGCATCCCATCTCTTATTGAGGCGAAGACGTATCGATTTCGCGGACACTCGATGGCGGATCCGGGGACCTATCGAACGAAAGAGGAGATCGAGCGGGAAAAGCAACGGGATCCCCTCGTACTGTTCCGGGATTATCTTACGGCGGAGGCGATGATCAAGGAGTCGGATTGGAAGGTGCTGGAGAAGGAGATCCGAGTCACAGTGGAGGAGGCGGTCCGGTACGCCGATGCCTCCGCGGAGCCGCCGGTGGAGTGGCTGTGCACCGACGTCTACGTCTCAGAGCGTTGAGGGAGGCAACGAAGGTATGGCAATCATAACCTATCGAGAGGCCCTGAATCAGGCGCTGCGCGAAGAGATGCGCCGGGACCCTCGTGTGTTCCTGATGGGCGAGGAGGTAGGCCTGTACCAGGGGGCCTACAAGGTCAGTCAAGGCCTGCTTGAGGAGTTTGGCCCGAAGCGAGTCATCGATACCCCGATCAGCGAGGCCGGGTTTACCGGCGTCGGTATCGGAGCGGCCATGGTCGGCTTGCGGCCGATTGTGGAGATGATGACCTTTAACTTCGCGCTGGTGGCGATCGATCAGATTGTCAATCAAGCGGCGAAGATCCTGTATATGTCCGGCGGTCAGTACAATGTCCCGATGGTCATTCGCGGCCCCGGCGGCCCGGCGCACCAATTAGCGGCTCAGCACTCCCAGAGTATGGAGTCGTACTTCTACCATGTTCCCGGTCTCAAGATCGTGCGTCCGGGGACTCCCAAGGATGCGAAGGGACTCCTGAAGAGCGCGATTCGGGATGATGACCCGGTTATCTTCATCGAGTCGGAGTTGCTGTACGGAACCAAGGGCGAGGTGCCGGATGGAGACTACACCATCCCGCTTGGGGTCGGCGACATTAAGCGAGAAGGGCGCGATGTTACCATCGTGGCCTACTCCACCATGCTCCTGCTGGCCTTACAGGCGGCGGAAGAGTTGGAGAAGGAGGGGATCTCTGTGGAGGTGGTAGATCCGCGAACACTCCGCCCGCTGGATACCGAGCTCATCCTCGAGTCGGTCAAAAAGACCAACCGGGCTGTGGTCATGGAGTCGGGCGCCGGATTCGGCGGGATTGGGACGGTGATCGGGGAAATCATTTCCGAACAGGCCTTTGATTACCTGGACGCGCCGGTGGAGCGGGTCACCGGAGCCAACGCCCCGACGCCGTATGCGAAGAATCTGGAACGTGCCAAGATCCCCAGTAAGGAACGGCTGATAGCGGCGGTCAAGAAGGTCCTCGCCGTTTAGGAAGGGTATAGGGTGGAGGGTATAGCTTTAGGAGCCATAGGTGCTGATCTATATCTCTATCTCTCATTGCCCCCTCCCGCTTACCCACTATACCCTGAACCCTATCCCCTAAACCCTGTAGGTTAAGAGGAGACACGCGCACGATGGCCATTTCCGTGGTCATGCCCCGGTTGAGTGATACCATGGAGGAGGGAAAGATCCTTCGATGGCTGAAGCAAGAGGGGGACCGAGTAGACGGGGGTGAAATCATCGCTGAGATCCAAACCGACAAGGCCGACATCGAGATGGAAGCCTTTGGATCTGGTACCCTTCGGAAGATTCTTGTCAGGGCGGGCCAGTCAGCGCCGGTCGGTCACCTGATCGGAGTGATTGCCGAGGAGGACGAAGATATCTCGACGGTGTTGGCTCCCGTTGCAGGCGTAGCCGGTCAAACCGCGAAGCCGGCTGGGCCAGGCGCCCCTACGCCGGCCTCTCCCACTCTTCAGGCGGTCACTGCCGGGCGCGTCAAGGCGTCACCTCTGGCGAAGAGGCTCGCGCAAGCGCAGGGGATCGACCTGTCGACCGTGAAGGGATCCGGCCCCGGCGGACGGGTCATCCGCCGGGATCTGGTTGCGATGATACCATCGGCTGCGGCTGTCGGTCAGCGGGCGCCATTGATTACAGCGCGAGTTGCTGCGATGACTCCACCCACGCCATCGACAGCGTTTGAGGATCGGGAGCTTTCCCCGATGCGTCGGGCGATTGCCAAGCGCGTGGCCCAGAGCATGGCGACCGTACCCCACTTCTACCTCACAGTCGAGGTGGCAATGGATAAGGCGACGGAGTTGCGTGAGGCGATGCAGATCCAGACGCCGGACCTCAAGGTGACCTTCACCGATATCATCATCAGGGCTGTGGTGATCGGGCTGGCGCGACATCCGGCGATGAATGCATCATTTATGGATGATCGGATTCGCGTCTATTCCCAGGTCAATATCGGCATCGCGGTTGCGCTTGAGGAGGGATTGATCAACCCGGTGTTGCGCAACTGCGGTGCGAAAAGCCTGGTGCAGATCGCCAGGGAGGCGAAGAGCCTGGTCGAGCGAGCCAGGGCTTTGAAGTTACGGCCTGAAGAGTATGCCGGAGCGACCTTCACGGTGTCGAACCTTGGTATGTATGAGATAGAAGAGTTCACCGCGATCATCAACCCTCCTGAGGCCGCCATCCTGGCTATCGGCAGGATTCAGAGTAAGCCGGTCGTTGTGAATGGAGACGTGCAGATCGGCCAGCGGATGCGGATGACGCTGTCGTGTGATCATCGGGCGGTGGATGGAGCGACTGGAGCAACATTCCTCCAAGAGGTGAAGTGGCTGCTTGAGCACCCGGTTCACCTGATTCTGCAACCGGAGTAGGGATGGCGGACGAGCGAACGTTTGATCTGGCAGTGATTGGAGCAGGCCCTGGCGGCTACGTCGCGTCGATCCGCGCCGCGCAACTCGGGATGCGGGTGGCGCTCGTCGAGCGGGATCGTTTGGGTGGAGTCTGTCTCAACTGGGGTTGCATCCCGACGAAGGCATTGCTTCAGAGCGCGCAGGTACTGTCCCTGATGCGCCGCGCCGGGGAGTTTGGGATTCACACGGACAACCTCCGGGCGGACTTCGGCATTGCCGTCAAGCGCAGCCGCGAGAAGGCCGAACGACTGTCCAAGGGTATTGAGTTTCTGATGCGCAAGAATAAAGTCGCGCTCTTCTCCGGGGAAGCCCGCCTCACCTCGGCCAAGGAACTGGAGATTACAGGCAGAGACGGAAAGACGAGTGAGGGGATCCGCGCCGAACGGATCCTTTTGGCAACCGGATCGAGACCAAGGCTGCTGCCTGACGTAACAGTCGATGGCGAGGTCGTGCTGACCAGTACCGAGGCTATGCTGCTGAATCGGGTCCCCGCTTCGATGATCATCATCGGCGCTGGAGCGATCGGCGTCGAATTTGCCGATATCTATCAGGCCTATGGAACGGCTGTGACGCTCGTCGAGTTGCTCCCGACGATCCTTCCGTATGAGGACGAGGAGATTACGGCGCTGCTCCACCGCGCGTTGATTAAGAAGGGGATCAAGATCCTCACCAACACAAGTGTTGAGCGGGTAACCGTTGAGGCAGGACAGGCCAAGGTCGGAGTAACGAGCAAGGGCGAGCGCCAAGCGCTGCTTGGCGAGACGGTCCTGGTGGCGGTCGGCAGACTACCGAACTCGGAGGTGGGCGGCTTGAAAGAGCTGGGCGTCGCCACGAAGAAGGGATTCGTCGCTGTCAATGAACAGATGGAGTCCAGTGTTGCCGGCATCTATGCCATCGGCGATCTTGCCGGCGCGCCGCTCTTGGCCCACAAGGCGTCTCACGACGGGATCGAGGCTGTCGAAAAGATGGCCAAGCTGGATGATGTGAGATCGGCGGATCCCAGGAGGATCCCAAGCTGTACCTACTGCTCCCCGCAGGTCGCCAGTATCGGCTTAACGGAGGCAAAGGCCAAGGTGATGGGGTATACGATACGCGTCGGCCGGTTCCCCTTCAGCGCCAGCGGGATGGCAATGACGCTCGGTGAGACCGAAGGGATGGTCAAGGTCATTGCCGACGCGACACATGGAGAGATCCTGGGCGTCCACATCATCGGTGCTCATGCCACAGAACTGATTGCCGAGGCCGGCCTGGCGATGGCGATGGAGGCTACGCCGGAGGAGATTGCCGGGTCGGTCCATGCCCATCCGACGCTTTCCGAGGCGATGGGCGAGGCCGCCCTGGCCGCCCTTGGCCGAGCCATCCATATATAAAGCGATCCCGTTCTATTTCCAATCCTCTGGATTGGCCGATATACGCCAAAAAGCGTATTGACGATTCGCAACGTAAGGGTTACTCTGCCTCAACTCAGGCGAGTTCACAACCACTAACCGCTTGCCGTACCGATGCGTACCTGCAACCTGATCGATCTCGGACTCGTCCCCTACGCTGAAGCGCTCACCCTGCAGCGACGGCCGGCAACGCTTCGGGTGGAGGACCGCCTGGGGGATGTCCTGCTCCTTGTCGAGCATTCGCCAGTGATCACCCTTGGACGAGCCGGGCAGAAGGCTCACCTTCGCGTTGCGGAATCTTCCCTTGCCGCGTTGGGAGTCGAGTTTTACGAAGTGGAGCGCGGTGGCGACATGACCTATCATGGCCCTGGCCAGTTAGTAGGATACCCGATCCTCAATCTAGCCGATTATGGTCGTGACGTGCATCGTTACCTTCGGCAGCTCGAAGAGGTCCTGATCGTGACCCTATCAGGATTCGGGGTCAGGGCTGGTCGCTCACTCGGTCGAACGGGCGTCTGGATCGGCGACAGTAAAATCGCCTCGTTAGGCATTCATGTCGGTCGTTGGGTTGCCCGTCATGGCTTCGCGCTGAACGTGAACATGGATCTGTCGCCGTTCAAGCTGATTATTCCCTGCGGTATCCAGGGCGCCCAGGTGACAAGCATGGTGCAAGAGTTGTCCCGTCCGGTCCCGATGCGTGAGGTGACGGCAATGCTTACCGAACATTTTGAGGCTGAGTTCGGTGTATCGCTGCTGCCTACATCGCTGTCTGAGCTTTTCGACGCGACGAGCCGCCGCATCGGCATGAGCGACAGGGATGAGCCGGCGATCGTTGGAGGCGCGCAGTGATAGAGACGGCGCCTCCACCTCGCGGGACGATTTTGGTCGTCGACGATCAGCAAGTCAACTGCACCCTGGTTGAGACTATCCTGGCTCCTCAGGGTTATGAGATTATCTCGGCGTTAGATGGAGAACGAGCCCTTGAACTGGTGGCAGCCCGGCCGCCTGATCTCATCCTGCTTGACGTCATTATGCCGGGAATGAGCGGGTTTGAGGTGTGTAGTCGGCTCAAGGAGGACGAACGAACTCGACTCATTCCTATCGTGATGGTGACCTCTCTCAGCGATTTGCAGGATAGAATCCGCGGGATCGAGGTCGGAGCGGACGACTTTTTGAGTAAGCCTTTTCACCCGGCGGAGTTGAGCGCGCGGGCCCGGTCCCTGCTTAAGCTCAAACAGTTTACTGACGAGTTGGAAGATGCGGAGGACGTGCTGTGTACATTGGCCTTGAGTGTTGAGGCCAAGGATGCGTATACCGATGGACACTGCGAGCGATTGGCGCTGTACTCGGTTGCCCTTGGTCGGAGACTTGGCCGTCCTGGGGAGCAGTTGAGGGCCCTACACCGTGGAGGCTACCTGCACGACGTCGGCAAGATTGCTGTACCGGAGTCGATTCTGAATAAGAAGACGGGATTGACCGAGGAAGAATCACGGATCATACGAGAACACCCGTTGATCGGAGAGCGGATCTGTAAGCCGCTCAAGTCGCTGAAATTGGTGCTTCCCATCATTCGTCACCACCATGAACGGTGGGACGGCGGCGGGTATCCAGATGGTTTGAAGGAGCGAGAGATCCCGCTTGCTGCCAGGATCATTCAGGTCGTGGATATCTACGATGCGCTGATGACGGCTCGGCCCTATAAGCCCGAACTGGACAGTCGCCAAGTTGTATCTATCATGCGACAGGCATCGGAGGAGGGTGCATGCGATCCCAGGTTGATAGAGCAGTTTATCGGGCTGCTGCAGTCCGGTGAAACCCTGGTAGGTTTAGAGAAGGTAACACCTCGGCGGCTGTAGCCTGGCGCCTGTTCGGCCCCTTTTCGGTTGTTCCTCCCCGTAATCTCTGTTAGACTAAATTCATCTTGAAGATGGGGTGTAAATCTTTATCTGATCTCATGTTCGTCATCTGTATGAATCGGTGGTTGGGCTGCGCTGTTTCGTATTGCGGGACTCGCGACAGCGCCGGACCTCCCGTATCCGGGATTGTGAATGGCGAGTACTGACGGCGCAGCGGGGTTCCCCGGGGTTGTGCCGGCCGTCGAGATCAGAGGCCTGGTGAAGTGGTATGGGGCGCATCCGGCCCTGCGAGGGGTTGACCTGTGTGTCGGCCCTGGGGAGATTCTTGCGCTGTTTGGCCCGAACGGAGCAGGCAAGAGCACCCTTCTGAGAATCCTGGCCGGACTGGTGCGACCCACCGCCGGATCAGTGCGGGTTGCCGGGTTCGAGGTCGGCAAACATAGCGATGGCGTCAGGCGGGTGATCGGTGTTCTTGCCCATGGTCATCAACTGTATGAGACTCTGACCGGGCGTGAAAACCTTCAGTTCGCGGCAACCATGTTGGGACTGGATCGGCCCGTCGATCGAGTGGCCGGGGTACTGGCGAAGGTGGGACTGGAGGCAGCGGCGGACGGTCGGGTCAGGACCTTCTCCAGCGGGATGAAGCGGCGTCTTGCCTTGGCAAAACTGATGCTCCGTGAACCCAGGGTCATGCTGCTCGACGAGCCGTTTACTAATCTTGACCTCCAGGCGACAAAGCTGCTGGAAGAATTCCTCATGGCCTCAAAAACAACGGGCGTTACCACAGTATTGGCGACCCATAACGTAACCATGGGTTTTGCCGTGGCGGATCGTATGGCCGTCTTGGAACAGGGCCGACTGGTCTTTGACGCTCGACGAGACGAGGTAAGTCGGGAATCGTTGCGATCCCTTTTTACGATTCAAGGGGAGTTGTGGGGGGACGAATGACCTTTGCCAGAAGGGTCCTGGCGATCGCATGGAAGGATCTGGTGGCAGAGTGGCGCGATCGGGAAAGCCTTACCGCCATGTGTTTTTTCGCGTTCCTCGTCCTATTCCTCTTCAACTTTGCGCTCGGCGGAGATCAGACACTGATCCGTGGAGCCGCATCCGGCCTGTTATGGCTGGCCTTCGCCTTTACCAGTGTCCTTGGCCTGGCTCGATCGGTTCAGGGCGAACTGGCGAATGACTGTCTGGACGGCCTGCTTCTGTATCCGGCCGAGCGGGAAGCGATTTTTCTGGGGAAACTGTGTGGCAGCTTCAGTATCATTCTCCTGGTAGAACTGATCAGTTTTCCCATCTTCGCAGTGCTGTACAACATGGATATCTGGTCGCAACTCCCCAAGCTCCTGCTGATCACCATACCGGCGACGCTCGGATTCGCAACAGCCGGAACGCTGTTGTCGACCATGACGGTAGGTCTGAGGGCGCGGGAGGCCATGCTGCCGTTCCTTTTGTTTCCTATGACGATCCCCTTGATTTTGGCTGCTGTGAGGGGGACGGAGGTCGTCCTGCGACGCGAGGCATTCGAACTCGCCATGCCTTGGCTCAAGCTGATGGCCGCATTTGATCTGCTGTTTCTTGTGGGGTCGTTGTTGACATTTGAGCTGCTGATTGAGGAATGATAAGAATGGTGCAAGGTGCGATGATCGGACGGGGTTGTGAGCGGGCACTGGGCATCCTGACAGTCATTGGCCTCGTGATCGGGCTATACATTGCATTCGTCTATGCGCCGGCAGATGCGGTGCAGGGAGAGGTACAGCGGCTGATGTATTTGCACGTTCCATTGATTCTTATCAGCTATCTGGCCTTTTTTGTCGTATTCGTTGCGAGTATCCTGTATCTGTGGCGCCGTGACCGACAGTATGACGCAATTGCGCACTCATCCGTCGAAATCGGAGTACTTTTTACCGCCCTGTCTATCGCGGTCGGCTCGATATGGGGGCGACCGACCTGGGGGGTCTGGTGGACGTGGGACGCGCGGCTGACCACGACCGCCATCCTGCTGTTGATGTTCCTCGGCTATCTGATGCTTCGGGCGCTGGTAGACGATCCGTCGCGGGGGGCCACCTTCTGCGCGGTCCTTGGAATCATCGGCTTTCTCGATATTCCGATCATCCATATGTCGGTCGTGTGGTGGCGCACCCTGCACCAGCCTGCGTCGATGCTGAGGCCTGGGCCGTCAACCGTGGCCCTGAATATGCAAGTGGCATTGTATGCGAACCTTGTCGCCTTCGGCCTGCTGTATGCATATCTCCTGATCAAGCGACTGCAGATCGAGAGAGCGAGGGAAGAGCTGCTCAGGCTGCAGATGGAATTACTGGGGTGAATCCATGGTCCTATGTTCTGGCTGGGTATTTATTAACGGCTGCGAGTGTCCTCGTCTATCTCGTATCGCTTTACTGGCGGAAGAGGGCGGTGGGCGCTCAGAGTGACGCGCTCAAGCGGCAACGGAAGGATACGATAGGATGACGAAGAAGACCAAACTACTGTTGGGCGGAGCTCTCATAATGGTGGCCCTCGCATACTTGATCAATAGCGGGATCCGAGAGGCTGCTGTGTATTACATGACGCCATCTGAGTTGAAGGCGAAAGGCGATGCAGCCTCAGATCGATCATTGCGCGTGGGTGGGATGGTGGTACCGGGATCGCTCCACTGGGAGCCGCAGACGCTGAAACTGACGTTCCGTCTGACTGACGGGAAGGAAGAGGTAGCGGTCGAACACACAGGCTCCCCACCTGACCTCTTTAAAGAGGGCGCCGGCGCAGTGGTCGAGGGGCGGTGCGTGAGCGGCGGTGCGTTTCAGTCAAGTATGATTATGGCCAAGCATTCCGAGGAGTACAAGCCCCCGGAGAAGGGAGGGGCGTCCGCCGAGCACATCCACCGGACGTTGGTGCAGCCCCAGCGGACACAACCATGATCGCGACGCTTGGCCGGTTCAGTCTGTGGTTGGCCCTCGCCGTTGCCGTCTATGGTGCGTTCGCATCCTTCCTTGGAGCGCGACGACGCCGGCCGGCTCTCATCGAGAGCGGACAAGGGGCGGTCGTCTCGATCTTCGGCCTGAGTAGTTTCGCGGTCCTGCTGATGGAGGCGGGGCTGGTCGGCCACGACTTCAGCCTTGAGTACGTGGCCCGAAACGCCAGTCTCGATACGCCGCTGTTCTTTACCGTTATCGCGCTGTGGGGGGCGCTCGAGGGCTCAATCCTGCTCTGGGTCTGGTTGCTGGCCGTGATGACCTTACTCACGGTGATATTCGAGAGGAAGCGGCAGCGTGAGTTAATCCCGTATGTCACCACTGTCTTGCTGTGCATCTCGGCGTTTTTCCTCTTTCTGGTAGTCTTTCCGGCTAGTCCGTTTACCACGATATCCCCGGTGCCGGCTGACGGACGCGGACCGAATCCGCTCCTGCAAAACCATCCGCTGATGGCTGTTCATCCGCCAGGTCTATACGCCGGCTATGTCGGCTGGGCCATTCCGTATGCCTTCGGCATGGCCGCGCTGATCACCGGGCGGCTCGGTGAGACCTGGATCAGAACCGTACGCCGCTGGTCGATCGCGTCCTGGGGCTTTCTGACGGTTGGCATCATCGTTGGTGGACGGTGGTCCTACGAGGTGCTCGGGTGGGGCGGCTACTGGGCCTGGGACCCGGTGGAGAACGCCTCGCTGCTACCGTGGCTTACGGGTACGGCATTCCTGCACTCCGTCATGATCCAGGAGCGACGAAAGATGCTGAAGTTCTGGAACGTGGCGCTGATCATCATCACCTTCGCGCTGACCATCTTCGGTACCTTTCTGACGCGAAGCGGCATCCTGTCGTCTGTTCACGCTTTCTCCAATTCAGCGGTCGGGCCGCTATTCCTGGCCTTCATCGGCGTGATCCTGTTTCTCTCATTCAGCCTCCTTGTCTATCGGAGCGACAGATTACAGGCGGAGGGTGACCTTGACTCATTGGTGTCCAGAGAGAGCGCCTTCCTGGTCAACAATCTGCTGCTCCTGGGGTTTGCGTTTGCGGTCCTGCTTGGCACGCTGTTTCCCCTTCTGTCTGAGGCGGTTCGCGGGGTCAAGGTGAGCGTGGGCGAGCCGTTTTTCAATACGGTGAACGTTCCCATCGGCCTGGGTCTGATCTTCCTGATGGCCGTTGGGCCGCTGATCGCCTGGCGACATGCCTCGGCTGAGAGCCTGCGCCGCACCTTTGCCGGCCCCTTGTATCTCAGCATCGTGGGCACAGGCATCTGCTGGTTCCTTGGGGCGCGTGGGTTATATCCGCTGCTGGCCTTCGGCCTCAGCCTGTTTACCGTGATTACAGT
>JACPQW010000135.1 GCA_016190285.1 Candidatus Methylomirabilis oxygeniifera | reverse complement strand
TCCCAGCCCTCCGAACGAGCCATGAGTCTCGACCTGCATCTCTTTGAAGATATCGGGCGGCATGAAGGCGCTGTGAGGATCCAGCGACTCCAGCATTCCTTTAATGCCGCTGTAGATCAGGTCGCGAGGCTTCGTCTCCTCTACGTAATTCGCCTGAACCAGCGACAGGACCTCGGCGAAGACCTTCAGCCGTTCGTAGCTGTCCTCGACCGCCGTAACCTCATGGTGGCCGCCGCCGCCGATGACCAACAGCGCCATAGTCAATACGATGACGACACCCTTCCGCCCCTTTCGAAACAGACCTCCGAATCTCATCGATTCCTCCTAATGAAACAGTGATCAGTCATGAGCTGATAGCTGACCGCTGACGGCTGAATGCTGCATTGACATGGGGGCAAGCCAGGCCGCGGGATCCTGGGCCCCGCCCCGATACCGTACTTCGAAATAGAGCTGTGATCCGGTCGCAGACCCCGTGGTGCCCACCAACCCGATGGTCTGTTCCTTCGTCACGTGATCGCCCAGTCTGACAAGGATCTCGGCGGCATGTGCATAGACGGTGTAATACCCCCCCCCGTGGTCAAGGACAATCAAGCGGCCATACCCTTTGAACCAATCAGCGTACAGCACAACGCCGTCGGAGACTGACGCGATCTTTTGTCCCTCTGGAGCAGTAATCTCGATGCCGTGGTTAAATGTGACCGTCCTATACCGCGCGTGCTCCTGCCGACCGAACGTAGACGTCAGGACGCCGGTCGTGGGCCACGGCAAGCGGCCCTTGAGCGATGCAAACGATCCATCCGGTTCGTTAGTCGGGCCATGAGCCAGCGACGGTGCGGGGCGAGACCCTCTCCCGATCTGGGGTCGTCTCTGTTGCTGCAGGCGACTGATAAGACCCTGGAGCTCGCGGGCCGCCAGCTCCAGATCCCGGATGGCTGCCAAGTGGCCCTTTTTGTGCTCCTGAACTTTGGCCAACAACACGCGTCTGGTATTCTGCTCCTCCAGAATCTCTTCGCGCTTTGCTGCGATGGCTTTCTGGCTCACGGTCAGTTCAGCTCTTGACTGTTCCAACGTGGTCTGTTGAGTCCCCAGCGTGTCGAGAGTAGTCGTGTAGGCTGCCACCATCCGCCGGTCCTGATTCGCAATTGCCCCGAGGTATCGTATGCGGCGCTCGGCACCCGACAGATCCTTCGAGGATAGGAGGGCCTGGACATAGCTGTGTCGTCCCTGTTTGTAAATGGCGCGCATGCGCCTCCGGAACAGGTCCTGTATCTGGTTAAGGCGAGTCCGGGTCAGCTTGATATCCTGCTGGGTAGTCTGCAGCCGTTCTGTACTCACCTTCAGTCTGGTCTGCAATTCCTTCAGTTCCCGTCCCTTTTGCTGAAGCTCACGATCGATCCGGTCCAACTCGTCAAAAAGCGTTCGCTCTTTCTGCGCCATCTGTTGCGCCTGCTTGCGTTCCCGGCTCAGCTCTCTTTTTACCTGACTGAGCTCTTGGCGCTTCTCGCGGAGGCGCGATGGGGGTCCCGTCCTTGGTTCAGCCGCCAAGCCGGATAAGGAGCCGAGGAGAAAGGTTGCAGCAAGGGCCACCACCGTCCGGAGGCGAAGAGAAGAACGGGACATCATCCTCCTTCCAGTGACTGCCGACTACATCTTCAGGAAACGGTTGACAGCGAGCGAACTGCCCAGAGCGCCGATCGCTGCGCCCCCACCGACCAAACCTGCCATCATCGACGATTCCAAGAACCCTCGACTCGCTCCTATCGAGAAAAGCGGGGAGACCACATTGAAGGTCGGCGCGACGAAGCGGTAGGCCGCGAACAGGACACCCAGCGCGAGTGCGGCGCCAAGGCTGCCCTGGAGCATCCCTTCTACCAGGAAGGGGGCGCGGATATACGCTTTGGTAGCGCCAACGAGGCGCATAATCTCAATCTCCTGCGCGCGCGCGTAGACCGCGAGTCGAATGGTATTGGAGACAATCATTGCCGCCCCGAGCGTGAGCACCGAACCGATGATGGCACCCAGCAGCCTGATGAGTCGTTCGGCCCGAGTCATACGTTCGACCCATTCCTGCCCGTACTGGATGTCCTCTACCCCTTCGAGGCGGCTCAGGAATGCGCTCAGCCCTTTGAGGGCCTCCGAGCTCTGATACTCTTCGCGAATCTTGAGCTGAAACGACGCGGGAAGCGGATTATCCCCGAGACCCTCGAGGAGACTCTCCTGTCCCTTGAGTTCCCGACGAAAGCTGGTGAGCGCCTCTTCCTTGCTTGTAAACGTAAAGGCCTTGACGGCCGCCTCGTTCTCGATCCGTCGCTTCAGCATGTTCACCTGCAAGGGGGTAATCTGGTCGTCCAGAAAGACAGACACCTGGAACTGTTCCTGCCACTCAGCAATAAGCGCGTTGAAATGTTGGATCACAAGGACAAAAATGCCGATAATGACAAACGACACCGCGATGCTGGCGATCGATGCCAGGCTGCCCCACCCGGCGCGAACTACGTTGATCAGGGCATGAGTCAACAGATATTTCAGTTTCTCAACCATTCGCACATCTATTTACCGCCATTCCACTCTCCGACGATCCTTCCTTGTTTAAGGAACACAGTGCGGCAGCCCGCCTCCTCCGCCAGCTTAAGATTGTGAGTCGCCACCAGGACGGTCGTTCCCTGTGCGTTCACCTCAAAGAGGAGTCGCAGGACGTCTGTGGCCAGCTCAGCATCCAGGTTCCCGGTCGGCTCGTCGGCCAGGAGAATGAGAGGATCGTTCATCAGCGCTCTTGCCATGGCCACCCGCTGCTGTTCGCCGCTTGACAGTTTATACGGCGCCATCTGCGCCTTGTGAGACAGCCCGACCAGCGTCAGTAGTTGCGCGACCTTGTGCTGAGTCTGCGACGTCGTCAGGCCGACCACTCTCGCAACCAAAGCTAAGTTCTCCTCGATAGTCCGGTCGCGAAGGAGCTTGAAATCCTGAAAGACGATCCCCAGAGTCCGTCTCAGTTGCGGGACCATTCTCGGTTTCATGCGGACGATGTTGCGGCCGTTGACCAGGATCTGACCGGAGGTGGGAAGCTCGTCACAGAAGATTAAGCGGAGTAGCGTGCTTTTTCCGGCCCCATTGGGGCCGGCCAGGAAGACCATCTCCCCTTTGTGAATATGAAGATCGATATCAACCAACGCCTCCAGATCTTTTCCAAACGTTTTGGACACATGGAACATCTGGATCATGGCGAAACAGCCCCGGGCGACCTCCTCGCATCTTCTGTTCCGCCGGCCTGAGGCAGATCCACAGGTGCGGAGTTCTTCTCGCCTTTTCTCGCGATCTCACGTTAACTCCTTTTCAGAATCAATGCAACCAAAAATCGTCTGGGTGATGGCAGCGTGAGCAATACCCATGCGCCGGTGTCGCGCCTGTGGGCATAAACGTCCGAGGCGAGACCTCCCGCATTATGGTCGTCATTGCGAGCGACCAACGGGAGCGTGGCAATCCGACACGTAGTGTCGTGGCGAGGCGGAGCCGAAGCCATCTCGATGAGATTCCTCGCTTTGCTCGGAATGACCCTTCGGGTCAGATTGCTTCGGCTTCGCCTCGCAATGACACGGGGGAGTTTTAAACCAATAAAGTCTCGCGAAAGGCTATCACGCGGTTCGCTGCTTCTTCGCCAAGTCCCGGAGGGTGTTCAGATTTCGGCAATCTGCTGTGATAAAATCGCCGTCCTTCGGGGTTTCAATGATCATCGGGATACCCCGCAGGCGAGGATCGGTGACCAGACAGCGGAATGCGTCAAGCCCGATCGCCCCCTTGCCGATATGCTCGTGGCGGTCCACGCGACAGCCCAACTCCTTCTTGCAGTCGTTGAGGTGAATGACCTTGAGAGAGGAGATGCCCACGACCTGATCGAACAGCTTCAGGACGTTCGCATACCCATCTGGTGTCCGGATATCGTAGCCGGCCGCAAACAGGTGACACGTATCCAGGCAGGCGCCGGTTCGCTCCGAAAGATCGATCTGATTCAAAAGAAGGGCGATCTGCTCGAAGCGATGCCCTAAGGTGGTTCCTTGGCCGGCCGTGGTCTCGAGAACCACCCGTACCCGATAGCCCTTCGTCCGCTTCAGCAGTTCCCGAATGCTGTTCGCCACCTGTTGTAATCCCGCCTCCTGGCCGGCCCCCATGTGGGCCCCTGGATGGATCACGAGGTAGGGGATACCCAGCGCCTCGGCCCGTTCGAGCTCTTCCAGGCAGGCTGCCATCGACTTCTGATGTAATGCGGGGTCCGTGGATGCCAGGTTGATCAGGTACGCGCCGTGGGCCACCGCAGGAGCGATGGCGGCAGCCCGAAGATTGGCATGGAATCGGTCGATCTCGTCGGCGGGCAACGATCTGGCCCGCCACTGGTTGCTGCTTTTGGTGAAAAGCTGGATGGTCCGACAGCCGACCTGACGGCCTCTCAGCGGCGCTAGATCGACCCCTCCCGCAATCGACATATGGGCGCCGAGGAGCAAGTCTTTGAGCTGGGAGTGCTGCGGATGCTGTGTTCTCATTGAGGTGGCGATGGTGTGAAAGACAGGCTTAATGCAGACGGTACCGTTCGGCTAGGAGTCTCCGGAAGCGGGGCTGATAGATCAGATCGAAGGCCAGTTCCTTCCCGGGAAAGAGGCGCAGCGCCAACTCCCTCGTGGCGGAGACCATCCTGGAGGCCTCCTCCAGCGAAAGTGTCGTCTGGCTGATCGTACTCATGGTGAGACTGACCACCAGCCGAAGTTGCCGTAGCTTTCTTTCCTCTTCCTTGAGTTCCTCAGGGGTCGGCATGGCCTGCCTCTCCTTCTCTGGTATTCAATGCCATGATACCAGAGAAGTCCCGCGGTTCCAAGGACTGTCCCAGAGGGCGAGAATAGATTAAAGCGCAACCCTTTCATTGGTCCGTCATTGCGAGCGACCGAAGGGAGCTCGGCAATCTCACCGTACTTTCACTGAGAGATTGCTTCGTCGCGCCGCTCCTCGCAATGACGCTTCGATGAATGGGTTTGGAATAGTTTGGGCTTGACCGATTCCGCTGGGGCGGCTTACCATGCGGCTACTTGCCGAGGAGATGTGTTGACACGGAAGGAGGACGGAACTATGAAGATTCAGATAGAGCGCAACCCGTCCCAGGAGCGACTCGCAGCGCTCAGGGTCATAACCTGGCCGACTTGGAGTAAGGAGGTGTCGATCTTCCCCTGGAGCTACGACAGCACGGAGACCTGCTATTTCCTGGAGGGGGAGGCGATCGTCACGCCCGATGGCGGGGCGTCGGTGCAGATCGGTAAGGGCGATCTCGTCACCTTTCCCGTTGGAATGGCCTGCACCTGGGACATCCGCCGCCCCGTCAAGAAGCATTACCGGTTTGACTGACCTGGCCGCACCCTGAAATCGAAGCGATCTTCGCGGACGCGACGGTGTTGATCTTCTCACGCGCCTATGCCGGCCACTGCGGGTCCGATACGCCCCACTCCTTCTTACTTAGGATGCGGGAGCAGGCTCCGCAGGCTGACTTGATCCTCACATGGGGCAAGGAAGGTGCCTACGGTCTCGATCGGCGGGGAGCGATCCACCACAGTCCTGCGCATCCTCCGGTCGAGGTCAAAGACACGCTGGGAGCGGGCGACACCTTCAACGCCGGACTGATCGATGCCTATCTCAGAGGCCTTGGGTTGGCCGAGGCCCTTTCGTGTGCCTGCCGCCTGGCCGAAAAAAAATGCGGCCAAATCGGCTTTGAAGGGATTAGAGGGTGAGGAGTGCTAGAACCATGACCGGAGACCGAATGTACATGTTGATACCAGACGGGAGGCGGGACGCCGTTGTGTCGAATCGCCCGCGGGCGCTCGTCGCGTGGAGCAGCGGGAAAGACTCGGCCTGGACGCTCCAGGTCCTGCGACAGGCGGATGAGGTGGAGGTGGTGGGGCTGCTCACGACCTTCAATGAGGCGTTCGACCGGGTGGCCATGCACGCCGTACGGCGAGGGCTGGTTGAGGCACAGGCACGAGCCGCCGGTCTGCCGCTTGTCGATGTGTCGCTCCCCTGGCCCTGCTCGAACGCGGCCTACGAGGAGGCGATGGGCCGAGCCCTGGCCGAGGTCCGCGCGAAGCTTAAGATCACGCATGTCGCCTTCGGTGATCTCTTTCTTGAGGACGTCCGGCACTATCGCGAGAGCCGGATGCAGGGCACCGGGCTTACGCCGCTGTTTCCACTCTGGGGCCGGCCAACGCGAACCCTTGCTCACGAGATGGTGAGCGCCGGCCTCAGGGCCAGGATCACGTGTGTCGATCCGAAGCGGCTCTCTCCGTCGTATGCAGGACGCCTGTTTGATGGCACCCTGTTGGATGAATTGCCTGATGAGGTGGATCCCTGTGGCGAGCGAGGGGAGTTTCATACCTTCGCCTGCGAAGGGCCGATGTTCGCCCATTCCATCCCGGTGAGCCTCGGGGAGGTTGTCACCCGCGACGGTTTCGTCTTTGCCGACCTGCTGCCGGGAGCCGACGGCGACGGGGCGAGTGGACGGTGATCTGCTCGCTGCCTGCCTCACCATTCGGCTCGCGCTAAGGACTTCACATTGACCTACCCTATCGCATGCTTTACAAGATAAGTTATGGAGCTGTGTCGGTATCTGTTCGGACGATTCAAAGAGGCTGGGGTACGGCATGTGTTCGGCCTGCCGGGTGATTTCTTCCTGCCCTTCTTCCGAGCCCTGGAGGAGGAGCAGGGGATCGAGCCGGTGATCCTCACCCACGAGCCAGCCGTGGGGTACGCAGCGGACGCCTATGCGCGCGTCAAGGGTCTCGGCGTGGCGGCGGTGACCTACGGCGCCGGCGCCCTCAACATGGTCAACGCCATCGCCCAGGCCTACGCCGAGCGCTCGCCGGTGCTCGTCCTGTCCGGCGCGCCCGAGATCGCCCATCGAGATCCCGATGCCCTTCTGCATCACCGGGTCAAGACCTTCGAGAGCCAACTCCGGGTCTATCGCGAAGTGACCGGCGCTGCTGCGGCCCTCGATGACCCAGCCCATGCCGTCGTCGAGGTGGACCGCGTGATCGACAGCGTCCTGCGTACGAAGCGTCCCGGCTATATCGAGATCCCACGGGACATGATTCGGGCGGACGTACCCGTGCCCGCCAGACGTGAGCACGAAGCCCGGCCTCGCGATGAACGCGCCGTCAGCGAGGCCCTGGCCGAGGTGCTGGCCCGTATCCGGGTGGCTGAGCTGCCGGCCATCTATGCGGGTGCTGAGATCCGCCGCTTTCGACTCCACGACAAGCTCGTTGCGCTTGCCGAGAAGTACGGGCTGCCGGTGGCCACATCCCTGGACGGCAAGGCGGTTTTCCCGGAGCGTCACCCGCTCTTTGTGGGCAACTATCTCGGTGAAATAGGGTCGCCCAGGGCCAGAAAGGTGCTCGAGACAGCCGACTGCGTCCTGATGCTCGGCGCCCTCATGACTGACGTGAACACCGGCATGTACACGGCCCGCTTTGATCGGCGCAAGGTCATCTCGGCGGTTCATGAGGGTGTGACCGTGAGCTGTCACCGATTTCCGGATGTGAGTTTGGAGGAGCTGATGGATGCGCTCCTGACCCTACCGGAGCCGCCGAAGCGTATGGAGCCGCTTCCGCCGCCACTGCCGTCTCAACCGGTCACGGCTGGGACGCTGACGCCCGATGCGATCATCGCCGTGCTCAATCGGGTGGCGGCCGGCCGGCCGGTTCTGTACACCGCTGATGTGGGTGATGCGCTCTTCGCGAGTGTGGAGTTGGAGACGGACATGTTCCTGGGACCGGGCTACTACTCCAGCATGGGCTTCGCCGTGCCGGCAGCCGTCGGGGCGGGCTTGGCCGAACCGGGCCGGCGTCCCGTGGCCCTTGTGGGCGATGGGGCCTTCCTCATGACCGGCCTAGACCTGGTCACATGCGTGCGCCTGAACCTGCACGCCATTGTGATCCTCTTTAACAATCACAGCCACGGCATGCTGGCCGCGATGGATGGGCCCGCTCGATCGTACGACCTGCCGGCCCCCGACTATGTGCGGCTGGCCGAAAGCCTGGGAGCCCGTGCCGTTCGCGTCCGCACGCCCGAGGAGCTTGAGCGGGCTTTGGTGGAGGCGCTGGATGTCGCGGCTACAATCCTGATCGATGCGATGATCCCGCCAGGGACCTACTCGGCTGCGATGCAGCGCCTGGGCGCCGCCGTTCGTCGTCTACGGGGCAGATAAGCTCAGGGATGAATGCGAGCAAGATATCGATGAGAACCGTCTCAACGTAAAGGAGAAGCGATGCTGGTAAAACGGTACATGCAGACCAAGCTGGTGACGGTCGGTCCCGATGAACGGGCTAATGCGTCGCTGTACGTCATGAAGAAGAAGGGGATTCGACATCTTCTGGTGACCGATACCAGCAAACTGCTGGGAATCGTCACCGATCGGGACTTTCGGCTGGCGCGTCCATCTCCTGCTACAAGCCTGTCCATCTACGAGGTTCACTACCTGCTCGAAAAATTAAAGGTGAAGGAGATCATGACCAAGAAGGTGGTCACGGTCGCGCCGGAGACGCCTATCGCGGATGCTGCCCGACTGCTCCTTAACCGGAGGATTGGAGCGCTACCGGTTGTGAAAGATTCAAAATTAGTCGGCATCATTACCGAGACCGATATCATTCGCGCCCTGATCGATCTTGAGGAAGCTCGGGAAGCGTGATCAATGCACAACAGTCTCCAAAAATCAGTCAGCTTGTAGGGTGCCTTGCATGGGGCTATATTGTGGATAGGGGCGTATTCACACGAAGCGTGTGGGTAGGGAGAGGACGTCATGCCGGCCACAATGACCCTTGCAGAGATCTTGACACAACTCACCAAGGAGGGGGAGCTGTACGAAAAGCTCCCCAACCAGCGGGTGCGGTGCTATGCGTGCGGGCATCGATGTCTGATCCCGGAGGGGCGACAAGGGGTCTGTCGAGTCCGCTTCAACAACGGGGGCGCCTTGCAGGTTCCCACCGGCTACGTCGGCGCCTTGCAGATCGATCCGGTCGAGAAGAAGCCGTTCTTCCATGCCCTCCCCGGGTCGCTCGCCCTGAGCTTTGGGATGCTGGGATGCGATTTTCACTGTTCCTATTGCCAGAATTGGCTTACGTCGCAGGTGCTACGCGATCCCGAGGCGGTGAGCCCGCCGGAGCTGGTATCGGCCGACGACCTGGTCGGCATGGCCACACGGTATCGGGCGCCGATCGTCGCCAGCACCTACAACGAACCCCTGATTACCAGTGAGTGGGCGGTCGAGATCTTCCGCGTGGCCAAGGCGAACGGCTTGAGGACCGCCTACATCAGTAACGGCAACGGCACCCCAGAGGTCCTCGATTATCTGAAGCCCTGGGTGGACCTGTACAAGGTCGATCTGAAGGGGTTCAACGACGCGAACTACCGGAAGCTGGGCGGGATGTTGGGCAACGTCCTGGACACCATCAAACTGCTCGTGGAAAAGCAGTTCTGGGTCGAGATCGTCACGCTCATTGTGCCGGGGTTCAACGACTCTGACGCGGAGCTGACCCAGATCGCCGAGTTCCTGGCCTCCGTTTCTGTCGATCTACCTTGGCATGTCACGGCCTTCCACCAGGACTACAAGATGCAGGACCGCGCCAACACCGCAGCCAACACGTTGCTCCGGGCGGCTGATATCGGCAAGAAAGCCGGTCTGCGTTACGTCTATGCCGGCAATCTGCCGGGCCGCGTCGGCACTCACGAGAACACCTACTGCCCCGCTTGCCACACTCTGCTGATCGAGCGGCGAGGCTACACCATCCTCAAGAACACCCTCACAGACGGCGCCTGCCCCACCTGCCGGATAGCCATCCCCGGCGTGTGGAATTAACACCGTTTAATGTAGTTACTGCCAGACGCGTCGAGTCAGGCACGTTGCTGATTCCTTCTCCATCGTGGTGTGAACCTCCAGACGGGAGCGACTTCTCCCCGTTTGCTCCCGACATGAACCTTGACACGGCATCAGCCGGGTGGTACGGTTTCAGCAGTCGTCTAACTATTTGCAGGAAAGGTTAAACTATGCAGACGGTGAGGACACTGGCAAAAGGGCAGCTTGTCATACCCGCCGGCCTTCGGAAGAAATACCACATCACGCCGGGAACTGCGCTCCAGATCTTTGAATATGGGGGCGTCATCCACATCGTTCCCCCGGTCGCCGATCCGATTAAGGCGGCAATCGGGTGTCTTCCGAAGAGACCGTCGCTTGCCAGGCAGCTCCTGAAGGACCGCAAGCGGGACTAGGCGTGAGCGACTCGCTCATCTTTGATAGCCATGCCCTCCTCACCTTGTTCCAAGGAGAGCAGGGCTCGCCTAACGTCGAGAAGTGGCTCCGAACCTCGTCGCGTCTGGGGTGGACGACATACCTCTGCGCGATGAACCTCGGCGAAATCCTGTATGCGACGAAACGCCGATTTGGGGATGAACGGAAGATCGAGGTGCTGGCCCACATCCACAGGCTCCACTTCACGATCCTGCCGGCTCCCAACGAGCTCATCTACCAGGCGGCTGAGTACAAAGCCGACTATCGCATCTCGTACGCCGACTGCTTTCTGCTCGCCTGCGCGGTGAATTACAACGCGACCATCGTTACCGGCGACCCCGAATTCCGAAACGTCCGCCATCTTGCGCGAATCCATTGGATCTGACGTGGAGCGACTAGCGAATGGCGCTGAAGAAGTCTGAACTCTATAGCTCCCTCTGGCAAAGCCGCGACGAACTGCGCGGCGGCATGGACGCCAGCCAGTTTCCATTCAAGAAGGATTCAGCTCCCGGTTGACGGGGGGAGGGCGACGAGGTAGACTTAGTCCTGTTAACTTAGTCTTTGGAGGTCGATATGGTCACCGTCAATATCCATGAAGCCAAGACCCAGCTCTCGAAACTGGTCGATCAAGCGGTCAAGGGCCAAGCGTTCGTGATCGCCAAGGCGGGCAAGCCACTGGTGAAGGTTGCGGTACTGGAGGCCCCCCCAGCGCCGAAACGGCTGGGCTTCCTGGCGGGCGAGATCGCCGTGCCCAAAGATTTCGACCGTATGGGCGAAGCCGAGATCGCGGCCCTGTTCGGGAGCGGGGCGTGAAACTCTTGCTGGATACCCAGATCCTGCTTTTGGCGGCCGGCCAGCCCGAGCGGCTCTCCGCGGCGGCGCGTAAGCTCCTGAACGACCCGCGCAACGAGCTCCTCTTCAGCGCCGCCAGCCTATGGGAGATCGCCATCAAGAATACTCTGGGGCGGGAAGACTTCCGCGTCGAGCCGCGCCTGTTGCGCCGGGGTTTGCTCGACAACGACTACGTCGAGCTCCCCATCACCAGCCAACACGCGGTAAACATCGACAGCGTGCCCCCTCTGCACAAAGATCCCTTCGACCGTCTGCTGCTGGCCCAGGCCATCAGCGAGGGCATCATCCTCCTCACCGGTGACACGCAACTGGCCCGGTACCGCGGGCCTGTGCGCAAAGTATAGGCGATCATGGGGCATCCCAAAGGAGATGCGGACGCCGTCGGTCGGCCTGAGCGCGCCACGCATAATCGCGTCATCGCCCTGTTCTGCGGCGAACTGCGCTATTGCTACCTCGGAGGTTAGACCGGAATTGTCGGACCTTGCTCAGCGCGAAGTCGTTGTAGCGCCGTACCGCTTCTTCTACCGTGTCAAGGGCTAGGCGCTCTGGATCGTTGGCGTGTGGCATGGGGCGCAACTTCCGGCTGTTCCCGAGGGTGTAGAAGGCGTCTAACCGACTATTACCCGACGCCACCGGGCACTTACCCCGCACAGATCGTCGGGTTACGCTACGCTAACCCGACCTACTCGGCTGACACTTGCTCGCCGCAAGCCACAATCCCGCCCTGTTAATCCCAGTTTGGCTCAAGGCCACAGAGCGGCCCGCAATGCCTTTACAAGGGGTGTGAGCTCACGTAGAATGATTTCGTTGACTGGTCTGACCCCCTTGCATCTGAATACGGAGGCATAAGATTTTCGCGAAGTTTGCCAGGATTCAACCGTACCTGCACCGACACCGGCAGTTTCTGTTCACCGGCCTTGCTGCGCTGATTGTGACAGACGTGGGCGGGTTGGCGATCCCGTGGCTGACCAAGGATGCCCTGGACACCTTCCTGGCCGGTCCAGAGCGGGCCGCCGCGCTTTGGAAATACCCGGCCCTGATTGTGCTGGCTGCCGGCGTACAGGTCATCTTCCGCTACTTCTGGCGGACTCACCTGTTCGGGTTCTCGCGGCACATCGAGTGGGATTTCAGAAACGCCATCGTCGCCCACCTGCAGCGCCTGCCGCTTCGCTACTTCACCCACACCAAAACCGGCGACCTGATGTCGCGGCTGACCAATGACATGGTCTCCTTCCGCGAGATGTTGGGGATGGGGGTGATGGCCGTCATCGACGCTGCCTTCACGATCGCTACCAGCCTGTTGCTGATGGTGGTCATCGATCCGTGGCTGACGCTGTGGAGCCTTTTGCCCCTGCCCAGCATCACCATCCTCGTGCTCCTCATCGGCAACCGCATCTTCGACCGGTATCGGGACGTCCAGCGGCATCTCAGCACCCTCAGCACATTTGTCCAGGAGAACCTGGCCGGTATCCGCGTCGTCCAGGCCTATGTGCAGGAGGAGAATCAGCAGCGGCATTTCGACGACTTGAGCCGGGAGTATCAGGCCCTCAATCTCGATCTGGTCAAACACTGGGGGTATGTTACGCCGGTGATGACCGTCCTGTCCGGATTGGCCGCAACGATCGTCTTATGGCTCGGGGGGCGAAAGGTTGCTATGGGAACGATGTCGCTCGGGGAACTGGTCGGTTTCTACGGCTATCTTGGCATGCTTACCTGGCCTATGCTGGCGATCGGGTACGTGATCAATCTCTACCAGCGCGGCTCGGCTGCGCTGGTCCGCCTCCTGGAGATCCTGGATACGCCGGTGGCGGCCGGGTACCAGGTGCCAGGGACCGCCCGAGTCTCGAAGGTGTGCGGCGAGATCGAGTTGCGCAATCTCTCCTTCCGCTATACCCCGGATGCGCCGCTCACCCTGCAAGGGATTACGCTCACAATCCCGGCCGGCACCTGGTGTGGGATAGTAGGCGAGACCGGCTCCGGCAAGACCACGCTGGTGAGTCTTCTGCCTCGCCTGTACGAGCCGCCGCCCGGAACCATCTTCATCGATGGCATCGAGCTGTGTGAGCTGCCCTTACAGACCCTGAAGCAAGCCATCGGCTTTGTCTCTCAGGACATCTTTCTGTTCTCCGAGACGATCCGGGACAACATCCTGTTCGGTAATGGAGGCGCGACATCGGAGGATCTGGAGACGGCCGCCGATCTTGCCCAACTGACATCCAGCATCCAGGAATTTACGCATCAGTTTGATACCCTGCTCGGTGAACGGGGAGTCAGGCTATCCGGCGGCCAGAAACAGCGGACCGCCCTGGCTCGCGCCATCGTCAAGAATCCGCCCATCCTGATCCTGGACGACGCCTTCTCCAGCGTGGACATCGAGACCGAGGAGCGGATTCTTGAGCAGTTGAAAGGATTCATGCGCGGGCGGACCGCCATCCTGATTTCCCATCGGATCTCGACGGTCATGGAGGCCGATCAGATCGTGTACCTGAAGGACGGCCGAATTGTGGAACGGGGTAGTCACGAAGAGCTGCTGGCTTTACGGGGTTACTACTATCGCCTGTATCGTCGACAGTTGCTGACTCGGGAACTCGATGCCCTGAGCGATAATGGAGGGGCGAGGGCGTGAAGGACGCGCAGGCTCATCAGGATGAGGAACTGCTGGGTAAGGCCTACGATGGCCAACTGATACGGCAATTACTCAGGTACGTCGCGCCATATCGGTTGTGGGTGGTGGCCTCCCTCCTGCTCCTGTTCCTGACCACAGGGATGCAACTGCTCGGGCCGTATATTACTAAGGTTGCTATCGATACCTACATCGCGGCGCGCGACCTGCATGGCCTGAACGTTGCGGTCGTGGCCTACCTGATCACCGTACTGGTCGGATTCGTGTCCCAATACGCTCAGAGCTATACCATGCAGTATACCGGCCAACGGGCCATGCATGACCTCAGGACACAGCTCTTTACCCACCTGCAACGACAGGACCTCGCCTTCTTTGATAAGAATCCGGTCGGCCGACTGATGACCAGGGTCATCAACGACATAGAGACTCTGAACGAGCTATTCGGATCCGGGGTGATTGCGCTGCTGGGCGACCTGCTGACGCTGGTGGGGGTGGCGGTGGCCATGTTGGCGTTAGACTGGCGCCTGGCTTTGATCTCATTTGTCACCTTCCCGTTCATGCTGCGCGCAACAACCGCCTATCGCAAGCGAGCGCGCGACACCTATCGCGACAGTCGACGAATTCTGGCCCGGATGAATGCGTACCTCCAGGAGAGCATCTCCGGGATGGCTACGGTCCAGACCTTCGGTCAGGAGGCGCGTCACTTCAATCGATTTAAAGAGATCAATACCCAGCATCGTGACGCGCTGCTCAAGAGCATCCAGTACAATGCCGTCTTCTTCCCATCCATCGAGCTGTTCAGCGCCATCTCCGTCGGCTTGGTGCTCTGGGCGGGCGGCGTGATGATCCTCGACGAACGGGTCCTTCCCGGCGTGGTCGTTGCCTTTGTCCAGTATGTGCACCGCCTCTTTACGCCTATCCGGGACCTGGCGGAAAAGTACAACATCCTGCAGGCCGCGATGGCGTCCAGCGAACGGGTATTCAAGCTGCTGGATGTGCAAGAGTCGCTGGTAGAACCCGCTACGCCCACTCATCCCGTTCGCCTGCGGGGCGAGATCGAGTTCAAAGACGTCTGGCTTTCCTACACAGCCGGCGAACCGGTCCTCAGAGAGATCTCGTTTCGGGTGGCCCCCGGTGAAAAGGTGGCCTTAGTCGGCGCCACCGGCGCCGGGAAGACCTCGATCATCTCGGCTCTCTGTCGCTTTTATGATGTGGAACGCGGCAGCATCCGGATTGATGGGATTGACGTGCGGGAATGGGATAAGCGGACGTTACGGCAACAGCTAGGTCTGGTGCTGCAGGACGTCTTTCTCTTTTCCGGGGATATCGCCCGCAATATCAGCCTTGGCGATCCCGCCGTCGCTGAGGAACGGATTGCTGAAGCGGCGCGGCGCGTTCACGCCCACGACTTTATCGAACGGTTGCCGGAGGGCTTCCGCGCCGTAGTAGAGGAGCGCGGCTCGACGCTGTCTCAAGGCGAACGCCAGCTTCTCTCTTTTGCCAGGGCCCTGGCTTTTGACCGACCGATCCTGATCCTGGACGAAGCCACCAGTTCGGTGGACACCGCCACGGAGTTGCTGATTCAGGATGCCTTGAAAACGCTGCTGCTGGGGCGGACCGCCCTGATCATTGCCCACCGTCTCTCGACCATCCAATTTGTGGATCGGATTATTGTCCTGCACAAAGGACGGATCCGGGAAGAGGGGACCCACCAGGAACTTCTGGCTCACGGCGGGATCTACAGCCGGCTCTATGAGTTGCAGTACCAACCGCTGGCCTAGGCCGTGCCGTGAAACGTCGCACCTCATCGTTCTCGGTCGTCGGGCATCCACAATGTACAAACGCGTACACCTCCGGCACCCTTCTCCCTCGGGCCTCGATCTGCTCGCTTCGCGGCACGGCACGAGTAGACGTCGAGAAAAGTATGACAGCAATGTGCAGATCTTGGGAGAATAAGCAGGCTAGTGCCGCACCCCCTACGACTTCTTCTCCGACACCAGGATGACCTCGTGTATCTCGAAGCCGTTAGGGCCGGGGCACATCTCCTTAGGCGCCATGTTGGCGTGGACCTGCTTGAACTCTTCACTCTGAGTCCAGGCCTCAAACGTTTCTCGGCTCTCCCAATGGGTCATGAGGATATAGTAATCGCCCTGGATAGGCCGCAGGATTTCGTTTCGGATAAATCCCGGCATGCGTTCTACAACACTCAAGCGGTGGTCGAACCGCTTCTCAAACTCCTGTTCATACCCTTTTGTGACAGGCACCCTGTTCGCCACGACAATCATTGTTTCCTCCACGGCAGGACGGTTCACGTTGTATCGAGCACACGGTCACCATCATAACTTTCTGCATCCATGTTGTCAACGCATGGCCCCAGACTATATTTAACGCTTGACCTACCAAAAACTTTCTGCTTGACTGACAATCGACCCATACTGACTGATCGGGCTCCGGATGGGCGAGGTGCGTAGCCCTGCGCATGCAACAGCGATGTAGGAGGTATCAGATGTCGACGGAAGACAACAAGCGTTTGGTGCGTCGCCTCTACGCCGAAGGGTTCAAATTCTCGGCGATGGATGAGTTTTTCTCCTCAGATCTTGTCTACCACGATCCACCGCCGATTCCCGGCCTCAAGCCCGGACTTGAAGCGATCAAGCAGACGTTCAGGACGTTTGCGTCCGCGGCGCCGGAGGGCAACCCTATTATCCACGACCTGATTGCCGAGGGAGACCTGGTGGTGGTCCGAATGACCGCGGCCGGACTGCATACAGGCGAACTCTTCGGTATCCCGCCAACTGGCAAGCGGTTGGAGATGACCGGTATTGTGATCTACCGGTTCCAGGACGGGAAGATCGTAGAGCGATGGGCGCAGCACGACTTCCTCGGGCTAATGCACCAGCTAGGAGTGCTGTCTGCGAGCGGACATGGGCCCTCATCCGATTCTGATCAGCTTAAGCCAAGCGCGGCCGCGCAGAGGAGTGTATGACAAGACTATCGCAGAGTCCGGAGCTACAGGGGTGGGCCCTGATCCTGGGAGCCTCCAGCGGCTTTGGCGGGGCCGCCTCCCTTGCCCTGGCTGAAGCAGGAATGCACATCTTCGGCGTACACCTGGACCGTAAGGCAACCATGCCGAATGTCGAGAGGATCGTGACCAAGATCAAACAGACGGGGCGGGAAGCGATCTTCTTCAACGTCAACGCCTCCGATCCGGAGAAACGGCGCGAGGTCCTGGATCAGGTAGAGAAGATACTGGCCGATCGGGGGGAGCCCTCATCGGTGAAGGTGGTGCTGCACTCCCTCGCCTTCGGGACTCTGAAGCCGTTCCTGGCCCCTTCGCCCAAGGACGCCATCACCCAAGCCCAGATGGATATGACGCTGGATGTCATGGCTCATAGTCTCATCTATTGGGTTCAGGATCTGGTGATGCGACAGTTGGTGGTTTGCGGTGGGCGGGTGTATGCGATGACCAGCTCAGGCGGAACGCGTGTCTGGTCAGGCTATGGGGCCGTATCGGCGGCTAAGGCATCCCTGGAGTCACACATCCGGCAACTCGCGATGGAACTGGCCCCCCTGGGGATCACGGCGAACGCGATACGCGCAGGAGTGACCGATACCCCGGCGCTCCGGAAGATTCCCGGCAACCAGGAGATCGTACAGACCGCGCAGAAGATTAATCCTTCCGGCCGCCTGACCACGCCGGAGGACATTGCCGCAGCGCTCGTTGTCTTGAGCCGTCCGGAAACCTACTGGATGACGGGTAATGTAATCGGGGTAGACGGGGGAGAGGATGTCGTGGGGTTCTGCATCTCTCCTTTCGCGGCGGCAGGCACGGAAAGACCGGCTCCCGCGTGATGACGGATGGCGCGCCTCGATCCCCACAAAAGAGGAGCAGGACGAGCGACGGGACCTGCGCATCCAAAGCGACCGTACGCAGGCCAGCGCATAAATAATAAGAGGTGACCTGGCGGCACCAATGACGGTAGGCTAGCTGCAAGAGGCGATTCCAGTCAAAAATTTGTGGCCAAAAAGTCGGACTTAGAATTCATTGACATCACCGCTCCCGATGTGTATCCTGAAAGCGCTACAAGAGGTCGCGAGAGTTAAACGTGGCGATGTACCAATTGGAGCAGCCTCCGATGAACTCTTGATCTTTGTCTAAGTAACGCAACACCGCCATCGGTGTATCGGTTTGAGTTATTGCCGTTTTTTGAGATGGCTGACGTAACATTCTTTTTGCAAGAGTCAATACTATCCTCCTGTAATTTCTGCATGGCAGTATAAACGTAATGAGCGAAAGACTCGCTTTCACAACGGCGATCGACTGCCGCTGTGGAGACCTGATCTTTGCTCACGCTAACCTTCGCAGAATCATATCTTTTGGGTGGACAAAATGCAGAACGGTGCATATCCTGCTGTAGCGGTGGTCGGCAGCGGCTATTGGGGCCGAAACTTAGTACGTAATTTTCACGCGCTCGGTGTCCTGCGGTTGGTCTGTGACAGCAACGAGGAGACCCTGGCTGGCTTACGCGCACAATACCCTGACATCACAACCACTTCCTCATTTACCGAGATTTTAGCAGATCATACCGTGCAGGGTCTGGTCATTGCCACTCCCGCTTGTGCCCATGCTTCCCTGGTGCGACAAGCCCTGCTGGCAGATAAAGATGTCTTTGTTGAGAAACCTCTGGCGTTGACAGCAAAGGACGGAGAGGCACTTGTACGGCTCGCCGAGCAGAGAGGACGCGTGCTCATGGTGGGGCACCTCCTGTGGTACCACCCGGCCGTGCTCACGCTCAAGGAACTGATCGATCGGGGAGAACTGGGACGCCTGCAGTATGTGTATTCCCAGCGTCTGAACCTGGGTCGCATCCGGCGGGAAGAAAACATCCTCTGGTCCTTTGCCCCACATGACATCTCGGTGATTCTGGGTTTGGTAGGTGAAATGCCAGAGCGGGTGCAAGCCCAGGGGGGGTATTATCTCCACAAGCAGATTGCTGACGTTACGGTGACCAGTTTATCCTTTCCCAGCGGCGTAGGCGCCCATGTTTTTGTGTCCTGGCTCCACCCCTATAAGGAACAGCGGTTGGTGGTGATAGGTGACCGCAAGATGGCGGTCTTTAACGATCTGGAGCCGCAGGATAAGCTGCTCCTCTATCCGCATACGATTGAGTGGCGGAACAATCTGCCTGTGCCGAACCATAAAGACGCGGAGCGGGTGCCTATTGAGGCAGTGGAGCCCTTGCGGGCGGAGTGCAGGCATTTTCTTGAGTGTGTGGCGACCAGGGCACAACCTCGTACAAATGGGCAGGAGGCGCTCCGGGTACTGCGAGTGCTGCAACAGTGCCAGGAGGCTCTCGAGACGGAGAGAGGTCAGGGGCTCAACGAGAATGGGAACCGGGTGAGCACTGTGCCGATTGACGATGTCTTTATCCATCCTGCGGCCACTGTGGACGAAGACGTGGAGATCGGAGCGGGTACCAAAATCTGGCATCATTGCCATCTCATGCCTCAGGCGCGCATTGGCCGAAATTGCAGTCTGGGGCAGAACGTGTTTGTCGGCCGTGGGGTGACGATTGGCCACAATGTCAAGCTCCAGAATAACGTATCGGTCTTTGAGAGGGTAACCCTGGAAGACGGGGTGTTCTGCGGTCCCTCGATGGTTTTCACCAATGTGATCAATCCGCGCAGCGAAATTGAACGCAAGGATGAATTTCTTCCTACCCTGGTGAAACGAGGTACGACATGTGGGGCGAACTGCACGATTGTGTGCGGGGTGACGATCGGACAGTACGCCTTCATTGGCGCTGGAGCCGTGGTGGTCAAGGATATCCCAGACTTCGCGCTGGTGGTAGGCAATCCCGCCAAGATTATTGGCTGGATGTGCCAATGTGGGAACCGCATCGCCTTTGCGGAGGAAGACGGCGCCGGGGCGTGTCAGGCGTGCCACCGGACGTACCAGAAGGTGGGTCAAAAGGTGGCGCTCCGATGAAAGTTCCTCTGTTAGATCTGCGAGCGCAGTTCGCCACGATCCGAGCAGAAGTCCGTGAGGCAATCGACCGGGTCTGCGAGTCCCAGCATTTCATCCTTGGGCCGGAAGTCGCGGCCCTCGAAGAAGCCATCACAACTTTGTGCGGCGCGCGCTTTGCCATCGGGGTATCGTCCGGGACCGATGCGCTCCTGATGTCATTGATGGCCCTGGGGATTGGGCCGGGTGACGAGGTGATTACAACGCCCTACTCTTTTTTTGCCACGGTAGGGGTGATTGCGCGGGTTGGCGCATGCCCTGTCTTTGTGGACATTGACCCTGCGACCTTTAACCTGGATATGACAGCAGTGTCTGCGAAGATAACCTCTCGGACCAAGGCGATCATGCCGGTCCACCTGTTTGGCTGGTGCATTGATATGAATCCCATGCTGGATGTGAGCAAAGAGCGCGGGATCGCTGTGATCGAGGATGCAGCCCAAGCAATTGGGGCGAAGGATAGTAAGGGAAGGCAGGCCGGCACTATAGGCGCCATGGGATGTTTTTCGTTTTTCCCAAGTAAGAACCTTGGTGCTTTTGGCGATGGGGGCATGGTTGTCACCAATGACGAAAAGCTGGCCGAGACACTACGGATGTTGCGTGTCCATGGCGCCAGGCCCAAATACTATCACCGGATGGTTGGAGGGAATTTCCGATTGGATGCCTTGCAGGCCGCCGTGTTGCGGGTGAAGCTGAAGCATCTGGCAGCGTGGACCGCAGCGCGTCAAGGCAATGCGCAACGGTATCGGATGTTGTTTCAGGAGATGGGATTGGTTGAACGCGTCGTCCTTCCTGAGGATATACCAGGACATAGCTACAACCAGTTTGTCGTCCGGTTCCCTGACCGTGACCGCTTGCGGGGGTTCCTACGCGAGCGAGACGTAGAAACGGAGGTTTATTACCCTCTTCCTTTGCACCTCCAGGAGTGCTTTCAGGGTCTCGGCTACCGGGACGGAGATTTCCCTCAGGCAGAGGCTGCCGCTCGTGAGTCATTGGCCCTGCCGATCCATCCGGAGATCACTGAGACCCAGCAGCGCTATGTGGTCAGTCAGATCAGGGAGTTCTACGGGGGATGAAGGTCGTCACGGTTATAGGGGCGCGCCCGCAGTTTATCAAATGTGCTCCGGTATCCCGTGAGCTGCGAAAGATGGCAACCGAAGTACTGGTTCACACCGGTCAACACTATGATGACACCATGAGTGAGGTGTTTTTTCGTGAGCTTGAAATCCCTAGACCGGATTACAACCTTGGAGTAGGCTCCGGTCCTCATGGGGTCCAGACCGGGGAGACACTAAAGAGAATTGAAGAAGTTTTGCTGGAGGAGCGGCCAGACCATGTCGTGGTCTACGGTGATACCAACTCCACCCTGGCCGGAGCGTTGGCGGCCGCCAAGCTGCATATTCCGGTGGCTCACGTAGAAGCGGGTCTGCGCAGCTTCAACAAACGAATGCCCGAAGAAATTAACCGGGTCATGACCGATCACATCTCAACGCTGCTTTTCTGCCCCACAGAGACGGCGGTCACAAACCTGACGCAGGAAGGCATGACCCAAGGCGTCCATCTTGTGGGGGACGTGATGTACGATGCGTTGCACTCTAATCTCCTGCTCGCGGAGCGGATGTCAACGATTCTCGAAAAACTCGGATTGCGATCCAAAGGGTATCTCTTGACCACGGTACATCGGGCCGAAAATACGGATCAGCCCGAGAATCTCAGCAATATTGTAAACGCTTTGATCGAGATAGCTGAATCGGGGCAGACAGTCGTGTTCCCTGTCCACCCGCGAACACGGAAGCAGCTTGATGCATTGGCCGGAAATGGTTGTGCCGGTCTGCTGATGATCGATCCCGTCTCATATCTTGACATGGTGGTACTGGAGAAGAATGCGAAAGCGGTGCTCACCGATTCAGGAGGAGTCCAGAAGGAGGTCTGCTGGCTCGGCGTACCGTGTGTGACATTACGAGATGAGACCGAGTGGGTCGAGACCCTGGCAGACGGACGGAACCGGCTCGCTGGAGCCGACACGAAACGCATCTACGCTGCAGTCTGCGCGGCCCTCGCCGCGCCGGAGTTTGCGCCGCCGGTCGTGCATCCCGTTGGCGCGGCGAATGCGATCATCACTTGTTTAGCGAACGGGCGAGGATGA
Source organism: Candidatus Methylomirabilis oxygeniifera (assembly GCA_016190285.1). Lineage (GTDB taxonomy): Bacteria > Methylomirabilota > Methylomirabilia > Methylomirabilales > Methylomirabilaceae > Methylomirabilis > Methylomirabilis oxyfera_D. Next base: position 4,610 of record JACPQW010000135.1, on the reverse strand, counting down.
AGGCGCTCCGACTTCTCTGGTTCCACCGCAAGATGTTATGGGCGACGACCGTCAACGATATAAAGTCCCGATATCGCGGGTCGGTGTTGGGTCTGGCATGGATGGTGCTCTATCCGGCACTGTTCCTGGGAACGTACGCGAGTGTGTTCATCCTGGTGTTGAAAGTCCGCGTTGGGTTCATGACCACACCGGAGTATATTTCCCTCATATTCTGTGGGTTGATCCCGTTTCTGGGCTTTTCTGAGTCGCTGGGGGCTGGAGTCGGTGCCGTGGTCAGCCAGGCTGGATTGGTCAAGAACACCCTCTTCCCTATTGACCTCGTTCCGGCCAAAGTGACGCTGGCCAGCCATGTCACCGAAGTAGTGGGAATCCTTGTCCTGGGGGTTCTGCTGGCGATTCAGGGAAGGGCCGGGTGGTATATTGGTTTGATCCCAGTAATTTTTGTCCTCCAGTTGCTTCTGACTCTAGGAATCATCTGGCTACTCTCTGCCCTCAATGTCTTCTTCCGCGATCTGTCTGTCCTGGTCTCAGTGCTGATTCTGCTCCTCATGATGGCCTCTCCTATTGGATACACTGAGGAGATGATTCCAGAGGGTCTGCGAGGTATTGCCCGGCTCAACCCGCTCTATTACTTGATTGGGACGTACCGGGAACTGATGATCTTCGACCGCCCGCCCCCTCTGCAACTGTGGGGGCCACTCGTGGGGCTGTCAATCGGTTCCTTTACGTGCGGGCACTGGATATTCTCTCGCCTTAAACCGATATTTCCCGATTATGTCTGATCAGATCGCGATCAGCGCTTGTAGCGTGTCGAAAATGTATCGCCTCTATGCCAGGCGGTTCGACCAGGTGTTGAATCTGTTTGGGATCCGACTGCCCTGGCGGCGCCATTGTTACCAGGAGTTTTGGGCTTTGCGGGATGTTGACGTGAAGCTCAGGAAGGGCGAGCGCGTGGGTATCATCGGCCGAAACGGCGCCGGCAAAAGCACGCTACTCAAAATCATTGCTGGCGCCCTGACACCCACACAGGGATCGGTCACCGTCAACGGGAAAGTGCAAGCGCTGATGGAACTGGGCACAGGCTTTCATCCCGATTTTTCCGGCCGGGAAAACATCTTTGCCTCTCTGGCCTACCAGGGGGTGACCGGCCGGCCGGCACAGCACAAATTTGCGGAGATTGTCGATTTTTCCGAGCTGGAGGACTTTATCGAACAGCCGATCAAGACGTACTCGGCGGGGATGTATGCGCGGCTGGCCTTTAGTGTAGCCACCAGCGTACAGCCCGAGATTTTGATCATCGATGAGGTTCTGGGCGCCGGCGATGCCTACTTTGCCAGCAAGTGTATCGAGCGCATGCGGCAACTCACCGAAGAGTCCGGGGCCACGGTGCTTTTTGTGTCCCACGATCTGGCGTCAGTCCAGCGGTTGTGCACCTGTGCCCTTTGGTTGGACCGCGGCCGACTCCTCCTTGATGGGGATACCCTGACAGTCTCGAAGGCCTATGCGGCTGCGGTGCGCGAGCAGGAGGAGGTGCGCCTGCGCGCGAAGAACCTGGGGCTCTCCCGCAAGACTCTGTCCGCCCTCACGCCTCTCCAATCCGAGCGCCAGCTCATCGGCCATTTTGTGACAGCGAGTGGTCTGGCGCCCCAACGCCGCCACGCGATCCACCACATCGCACTTTATGATGAGGGCCGTTGTCTGAAGGAGGTCCTGGTCGGGGACGCCATGGATAGCGACGTCAGCCAGGCAGCCTACGTCATCACGAGCCCCGGCTATATCAACTGGAGCGAGCCTGCCAGAGTAGATGGCCGGTATGCCCGGTTCTTTGAGGATCGCAACGGCCAATACCTGCACGCGGCCTTTGCCTTTACATTGAACGCGGTCGAGCGCCTGTCTTCTGATGCAAAGCTTGAGGTGACTAGACTTATCGACTCGCAAGAACGGGTGTTGGTGGAGTTATACGATGGTGAGAGGTATGTTCCGCTGGGCGAGCTCTCTCACCCTGAACGGCAAGGCTGGGAGACCTTTAGCTTTTCCATCTCCCCGGGTATTCTTCAAAAACTTGGGATCATACCAGAACCCGTACCCCGTTCTCACCCTGATGACAGAGAACCGTCTCTCCGGACATCAGACGCTCATTCGGGTGAACCGCACGCAAGACAGATACCATGTCCACAGGGCGACCTCGTGATCCAGGATTGTTACGGCTCTGGAGAAATTGAGCTCACAGGGGTAGAGTTGCTCGGCGGAGAAGGACAGCCCCGGGCGGTCTTCACCACAGGTGAAACGCTAGTCGTGCGCTTACAGTACCGAGCGAGGGTGCCGGTGCGGGATCCGGTTTTCGTCATCGCCATCTACCGGTTAGATGGGGTGGTAGTCAATCAGTCGATCTCGTCGAAGGATGGAGTCCATTTTGGAACGCTGGAGGGGGAGGGGTATGTAAACATCTGCTTTGCTCCCCTACTGATCGGCAGGGGGAAGTATGTCCTTTCAGCAGCGATCTTTCCTGTCGTGGACCTCCTTGACGTGTACGGCCGCAACCCCTATTCCCTCCATGATCGCCGCTACGAACTAATGATTGAACAGCCGTTGGACTGTGCAATCGAACTCGGGCTCGTCCATCATCCGGTGGAGTGGGGGCAACTTTCCATGCTTACCTCTCCTAGGGGCTGGCGGAGTGCGATGGTGTAGGCCACGGGAACTGCATGGGGAAATCGACCGCTTATTATGAGCAGCCCACACTTTGGGATCGGCCTCTCACGCAACAAGAAGAGGAACGGCTGCATCTCGTCCGTGCGGTCTGGCCCGAAGGCGTCAGAACGGTCCTGGATGTGGGCTGCGGAAACGGAGCCCTCGGCAACTACTTGCCTGAGGACGCCGAGGTCGTAGGGATTGATTTCAGTCGCGAGGCGTTACGTCATTTCCGCCGTCGTAAGATTCTCGGGCTAGCGACCTGTTTACCCTTCTCTGACGAGAAGTTTGACTTGGTCATCTGTGCCGACACGTTGGAGCATCTCCTTCCGGGAGAGTTTGAGCGCTGTACCGCGGAGTTGAAACGTGTCGCTCGCCGTTTTCTCCTGATCATCTCTCCTCAAGATGAGGATCTGCTAGCTAACTCGACCAAGTGCCGGTATTGCGGAACGCTCTTTCACGTGAACTGGCATATGCGTTCATTGACGAAAGAGACCATCGTACACAGTTTCGCCGATCTCTTTAGCCTCCGGTACTTCACCTTTTTTGGGGAGAAATGGCTCAGGCGGCACCCGCTGGTCACCAAATTACATCACTCCCTTGCAGGCCGCCTCTCGTATTGGGAAGACGCGGTCTGCCCCTTGTGCAACGTCCGGCAGGGCGACCTGCCCGCACCCGCCGATGACGAAAAGCAGGTTGCCCTCCTGGATGACCTGGAAGAGATATGCCCTTTACCTTCCAACGCTTGCCGAGAGAATAGGTGCGAGATACTCCTGCTGTTCGAGCGACAGGGAGAACAACCCGAAAACAAGGCTGACCGTCCCAGGCAGGCTTCGGCCATTATACTTCAACCGGCAGACGGGGGAGAAGTGACGGGACGTCTTATTTTCCGCCACCGGGGGACTATCGAGATGGATTCGCCCCTCTGTGCGAGTCCGGTAACGTGTTTCGATCCTGAACGGGCCTATCTTATCGTCAACGAGCAGATGGACTGGGGGCGACCATATCTGCTTGATGATCGGTGGGTACGCAACTACGAAGATTGCGGGGGAAAAGATGCCCACGCGGTCTGTGTTTTTCCCCGAGATGTCAGGGGCCTGCGGGCCCTTATCGTCTCCTACAAGGATACGACCGCCGAACCGATCCACCTGCAGGCCTACGACCCGCAGCAAGGCTATATCCAGGTAGGCACACTGAAAGGAGCGGGGGCGGGCAGGTGGCGAAAAGCGATATTTCCTTTGCCGGTTCACGTACGTCCGGGAAGAGAAGGGCTCATTATCCACTTTGTGGCCGATGGACTGTCTCATCCACGCGATCCTCACCCGATTGGAAGTGTGGAAGTGCTTGGAGCAACGACCCAGAGCATTGCTTTAGCATTGCACCCTACGGTGGAGGATGGTAAGCAGTCATGGGTAGCAGACTATCCACACGCTACCTGCTTTTCCGACCGGGAGCCTGTACTCAAGGTGAATCAGCCTTGTCTCGCCAAGCTGGGGCTTCCTGAAAGGGAACGGTATCTCCTCGGCGAGGGCGAAGAACTGCCGATTCCTATGTGGCTTCATGAGGTGCTGCAAGGGCGGGCGGGTTACGAAGTCCAAGAGAGGCTGGAAGCAGAGGTGGCTCGATTGCGGGGAGAGCTTGCCGAAGTACGGGTGATGCAGGAGCAGGAGGTCGCGCGCCTGCAGGAGGCGCTGGCGGCGAGCCACCAGGAAGCGGAAGCGTCCCGTCTCCAGTTGGAGCAGCGGGGGGTGGAGGTGAGCCAGATCCAGGCTGCGCTCCGTGCCGCCCAGGCTGCGCAGGAGCAGGAGGTCGCGCGCCTGCAGGAGGCGCTGGCGGCGAGCCACCAGGAAGCGGAAGCGGCCCGTCTCCAGGTTGAGCAACAGGGAGTGGAACTGAGCCAGATCCAGGCTGCGCAGGAG
>JACPQW010000131.1 GCA_016190285.1 Candidatus Methylomirabilis oxygeniifera | reverse complement strand
TATAGATCCCCACTCCATAGTAGACAGGTACGGTGGCGAGTTTCAGATTGCCCTCGACGGTGGCACCAAGCTGCTGGTCAGGGGACAGTGCCCTGGAGGTGACCGCCCGCTCGGCGAAATCCAGGTCCCGAGAGGAGGTGAGCATCTCGAGGCCGAATCGGGGCTTGTGCTGCCCCACAATAACCTTTGCCCAAGGGGCATACGTATAGCTGCCCCAGCCCTCTTCGAGCCGTGTGCCGCCCGCGGTCTCTTGCTCGATGAAGAAGCCAAAGTCGTTGAAGATCTGGCCGCTCACGATCAACCGAATGCGGCGCAGCCGAAATGTGCTCGGGTTGTGCCGAGCTATCCCTGCCGCCTTGTCTGCAGCGGGGAACTCCTCGTCATTTCGTGACCCTTCAACTTGCATCCAATTCTGGACGAATCCGCGCAGGCTCAGATTGAACTGGCCATCGGCTGATTTCAGGTAGAACCCGTTGCCGGGCTCATACCCGGTGAGCAGGGACGAGGCCGCGGTCTCGGCCGCCTTCTTCTCCACCTCCATCACGCGCCTGTCCGTGTCTGTCTGTTGCGCAATCCGATCCTGCCGCAACCGGTTCATCTCCTGCTGCAACTGCTGCAGCGACTGCTGCTGCGTCTCAAATGCCTGCTCGATCTCCGTGAGCTTGTCGGCCCACGCCCCCACCGGCGCGAGCAGCAGGCAGCAACTAACCACGATTCCCTGAACCGATCTCGCTCTCAGACCCATCATCTCCCCCTTTCACCCCTCTTTACCTCGCTCTTTGCGATCAGCCGGTTGTAAGAACTCGCATCAACCTTCAACGTAATCAGCATGTCATCCTCCTTTTTGATTGGCATCCTACCCGTCATTTGTTGCGACCGTATGAAGGATCGATGACACGGCGGTAAATTCGAGGCTTTTCAGGGTGGCTATCTTCGTGGACGTGGGAAAAGGATCACAGTCAGATATTTGGAGGAAATCCTCGATAATAGGGAAGGTGATAATGCGGATTACAGCGAAGAGGCGTAGGTCGGGTTAGCGTAGCGTAACCCGCCAACCCAGCGGTGCCCCCAACGGGCTGAGATGTAATTTGATCGGCAGGAAAGGATGTGGGGGCGGGCTCAACCCCCGCCGCCCCTTGAGTGCATCAACAGGAGGCAGTCAGGAGTGGGGAATATGAAGGGGCAAGAACTCAACCCGATTCACCATGTCGGCAGGCTCCCCGGTTGTGGCGATCAATTCCAGATAGTTGATGCAGTCGCCGATTGAGATGCGAGCGGGGTGCGCGTACACCAAACCGGCAAACGATATCTGTTCACGTTGGCGTCGCGCGGCTTCTTTGAGCAGGTCGGTGTCAAAGGAGAAAAGCACGCGTCCCAAGCTGGTGGCGCGATCCAGCAAGACTGGATCGGTAAAGCTGGAGGCGTGATCGTCTTGGGCGGTAAGCACATCGACGCCGCGGAGTCGGAGGCCGATAACAATCGCGCGCGGAATGTGAACGTCGGCGTAGAGAGGAAGGGGCACTACGGACGGTCTTGGGATCGGAAGCGAGAAAAGACCGATGGGCCGGCGGCGGCGCGGTGCTCATCCGCTTCCCGGAGCGCCTGAGCGAGTTCGCGATCCAGGGTGTCCTTGTGATCCCAGTAGTAGGCTAAGGCGGAGTGGATCTGCCCCAGAGAGAGATGAGGATGCTGAAAATGAAGCTCTTCAGGACTCCAGCCATACGCCTGCACTTCCGCGACAAGCTCGGCGACCTTTATGGTAGAACCGGCGATGAAGGCCACCCCGTCGTCTCGGAGTGTGATGTGCGGGTAGGTTGTTGCGGCAAAACTCATTTGTATTCTCGCAGCCAGCCTGTATAGATTTACGATTCAGTTATCATAATGATACCATGAAACCGGCCGGCGCAGGAAGAAATGGTGGGCCAGGATCCGATAGCATCAGCGAACTGGAGTGAACGGCCGATTACAGCTACCACGAATGAATTACCCCGCGACTTGCTGCGGGAAGTAAACCCTCAATAGATTCAAGGAGAGGTAGCAGACCATACCAACGCGAGGAAAGCGGGCGGATTTTGCCGTCACGCCTGCATTGCCCGCCCCCCACGGCGGAGGTGAGTAGTTTGATCAAGGCCGCCAGGCATTCCGATGCTGGTGCAGATTCGTGGTTGTAACCTGCACCGTCAACCCCCTAGCGCGACCCTCAAGGCGCTCATTCTGTCCGATCCAGGCCGCTCATTCTTTTCCATTGACACCCGTGCAAGCTGAATGCTACACATCGACTACTCGAGTCTATGCTTTGTTGCTTTTCCCAGAGGAACAGGATGCAGACATGATTAGGCGGTGAGCCCGTCGGCCTCAACAGATTAGGCCGGTCTGCCTCATTGTAGTTCGGCGTACTTCGTGGCTACAGGCAGATGCCCGATGGGTCACATTGAGGCCTTGACGAGTGTATATCGCATGAATATACTAAGCATATGGGCCTGATTCCCGAGTTCTTTGCCCATATAACCGGGTTTGAGTGGGACGATGGAAACTCGGACAAGAACTGGCTGCGGCACCGGGTGAATCGGGCGGAGGCCGAGCAGGTCTTTCTCAATCGCCCCCTGCTTCTGGCCCTGAGCCCAGGGCGCACTCAAGTCGAGGCCCGATACTTCGCGCTGGGCCACACTGATCTGAACCGCCATCTAACCATCGTGTTTGCCGTGAGGGGTGCGCTGGTCCGAGTAATCTCGGCCAGGCCCATGAGTCGGCGGGAGAGGAGGTCTTATGGCCAAGCGCAAGCAGCTCAAGCCGATCCCAAGCTTTAGGTCTGAGGCTGAGGAGCGGGCTTTCTGGGAGAGCCACGATACCTCTGATTTCGTCGACTGGAGCGAGGCGCATCTCGGGTTCTTCCCGAATCTGAAACTCTCTACGGAAACGATCTCGCTGAGACTTCCCGCCGGACTCCTGGCCGAGCTGAAGATTCTCGCCAACAAGCGGGACGTCCCCTACCAATCACTGCTGAAGTTGTATTTGGCTGAGCGGGTCGCGCGAGAAGTCGCAAGGGAATCGGTACGCCGAACAACCGGCTGAACCCGTCGGGCGGCGTCGGGCGAGCTCAGTCGGGCTGCGGTTTCGATCTTGCGCCACCCGCGGATTGTGCGGGGCGATGGCGCGGACGCTTCGCGCCGGCCACGCCACTGCCGGCCCCCAGGCGGAGCCGCGCGTACTAACTGCGGGGCTCCGAGGGAAGCGGGGACTGGCTGAGCCCTCCGACTCATGGGCGCTTCGCGACCCTCCTGTTCCTCGGCTCGCAGATCCTCTTGTTTGTGCGCTGCCGTCCTCCGCGACACTCGGCCTCTTCGGTCACACCCCCTCCCGTGGACTCCCCGGATGGCAGATTCGTGATTGAAACCTACGCTGCGATGTCAAGGATGACATCCCCGCTGTCACCTTGTCCGTCCTTTTTCACGCTGTCGAGCTGCCTGGTCGCCGGATTGCAGAACATCGAGAGACCGGAAAACGGATCGTAGAAATCGTAACTACCGCGGCGCAGAAGGAGCTGCTTGGGCCAGGCGTCCTCTCGATTGCCAGCCCGATCCTGGTTGCGTTCGCCTTCAGCGCTCCGGCGCTGGGCGGCTTCCTTGCCGGAGCGATCCTCACTATCTCCAGCGCACGGAATCAGCCCTGCGGGCGGATGATCCGCCATCTGCCGGCCGGCTCCACGTACCGGGTAACGATCGACTGCGGCGTCCTGATCGTGGCGACAGTCACCCGGCAGTCGTGTGAACAGCTTGGCCTAGAGGACGGGGCCGAGGTTGTTGCCGCATTTAAGGCCACCGCTCCCCATGCCATTCGCTAGGACCTTCCTACCTTGACACTCATCTTTATTGGTATTACTTTATATGTAAGGCCGTAATGCGTAAGTTGTATACCTTATGGAATCGAGAAGGAGCCTACTATGGAAACAAGCCGGATGACCGTCAAAGGACAGGTCACGATCCCGAAGCCCATCCGTAACCGCCTTGGACTTCATCCGGGCGATGCGGTGGAGTTTGAAGAAGAGCCTGGAGGGATTCGCCTCAAAAAGCTCGTAAGCCGATCCCCCTTCGCCCGGTACCGAGGGTATCTGACCCACCTCGCAGGCCAGGACCCCGATAGTCTGCTTGAAGCGCTCCGGGGGAAGGCAGAGGCGTGATCACGGCGATCGATACCAACGTCTTGCTTGATCTCCTCATTCCAGATACGCCGTTTGGCGAGGTCTCGCAGCGGGCGCTCGAGGGCGGTCTTCAGGCCGGACGTCTAGTGATCAGCGACATGGTCTACGCCGAACTGGCGGTTCACTTCTCATCCCATCGCGAGCTCGATAGGTTTCTCGCGGACACAGGGATTGAGGTTGTTCCCCCTTCGCCGGCGGCGCTAGTGCGGGCGGGCCAGACATGGGCACAGTATCGCCGCAAGCGAGACGATACGCTGTGTTGTCCGCAGTGCGGGCATATCCAACAAGTGAACTGCGGGTCGTGTGGAGCATCGCTCCGGGGGCGGCAACGTCTCCTCAGCGATTTTCTTATTGGGGCGCACGCGCTCAGTCACGCCGATCGTCTCACGACCCGTGATCGGGGCTATTACAGGACCTACTTTCCTGAACTATCTCTCCTGGATCCTGCGAAGGGGGGTACCTAAAAACGCAGATGAGCCGTTTGCAGTCCCGGACTTTCCGACCCGCGAGGGGCTAGAGGAGATCGGCTGGGCGGAGCAGGCCACAGTCACGCTCGTGTCGCCGAAGGATGGGGACGCCGGCTGAGCCCTCCGGATCATGGGCGCCCCGCAATCCTCCTGTTCCTCGGCTGGCATATCCTAGTTTTTGCGCTGCCGTCCTCCACGACACTCGGCCTCTTCGGTCACACCCCCTCCTGTGGACTCCCCGGATGGCAGATGCGTGGTTGTAATCTGCACTGCGATATCAAGGGTGACATCTCCGCTGTCATCCTTTTCGTCCTTCCCCACGTTGTAGAGCTGCCCGGTCTCCGGATTCCAGAGCATCGGGAGACCAGAAAACGGATCATAGAAACCGAGGCGGTCGGGGAGTGCACGGCCCATTTGATTGACTCAGATTTGATTCAGGCGGCTCGCTGTGGAAGGCTGGATAGGCTGACATAGGTGCAGCGTTTGCCGTCGTCCGCCTCCATACAAATATCTTGTTAAGCGCTAGAAAAGATTATAGAGTTTTGAGCCAGCTCCAAGAACCGCTGGTCGAGATAGACTGATCAGTTTACATAATAGTTCGCCAAGAGGGATGGAATGGAACCGGTCTTCACACTTCAGTGGCCAGAATTCGTGATCGCGCAACGGCTGCAATCATTGCTGCCGCGTATAAAACAGGGACAGCGACTATTAAAATGAGAAACTATAAGAACGCCGATCATAAACATCAGCTACCGCCTTTTTTGCGATGGGCCGGTATTTGTGGTCGGCGGTAGTAGACCGATGGGCATGTGATTCGAATCGTTGCCCCATCAGGGAAGCAAGCTAGGATCTGCTTGTGCTCGGCACCGGCTCGAAGCGACCATCTGGAGGCTCCATTGGAGCCGTATGTGAGGCGCCAGAGTGTAGGTTGGTGGTGCTTCGCAGGAACCGCGCCCGCCACCGAGAGGGGTGTAGATTACACCATCGTAACCTGCACTAATCTTAACCGAGGATTGGTGTCTAAAAAGTGACTAGTAGACTGCCTTGAGGCTTTCCACCTTCCTGTTTGCGTGCTCTATGCTACTGCGCTGAGGGAAGGATCGTATGAGCGTTCACGAGCTGTACCTGCTCCGCAGGAACGTAGCCCATAACGTGAGGAGGTTCCCTATGAAGCTCTCTTTTCTACTCCTGGCGACCACAGCCCTGCTCCGTTCAGCCCGTCGGCAACGTCTCGATTGGCGCCACGCCATGAGGCGGCCGCACGCACTCCTCTCGCTCGGCGCCCTCCTCCTCGCGGGATGCGCCTCGACATTGACTCCATCTGAGCGCACCTGGATGCTGGAGCAATACGCCGCGTGGGCGCCCGACGTCGCATTCTACGCGCCCATCGCTCAGGCAGCCTATCGGGAGTCGCCTGTCATGCCGACTCTTCCGAATGTCGAGTTCGTCCGCGTGACCAACCTTCCTGTCGCCGGGAGCGTGCCGGGCACGACGACGGCGTACGTGCTCGGGACGGACGACGCCACCCGCAGGCACTATATCGGCATCGAGGGGACGCAGGACTTCCGCCAACTGCTGACCGATGCCGACGCGGTGCCCCGAGAGGACAGCACGCTCACCATCCGCGTCCATCCCGGCTTCGCGGCCGTTGCGCGCGCCGTGGATGAGGACTTGAAGGCGAAGCGGCTCCTGAAGGCGGGCTATACCGTGGGTCTGACCGGGCATTCCCTCGGAGGCGCCGCTGCGCTGCTGCTGGCGATGCGCCTCGAGAAGGCGGGCGGAACCGTGGAGAGGCTTGTCACGTTCGGACAGCCGAAGGTGACCGACACCGCGGGCGTCGCCGCATTCAATCGCCTGATGCAGAAGACCACGCGCGTCGTGGGCTGCGACGACGTGGTCCCATTCGTACCATCCCGCGGCTACACTCACGGCGGCAACGTCCTGCTGCTGCTCGACTCTCCGTACTTCGAGGCTGCACGGGAGGATCTATCTCGTAGGCCGTTCGCCGTCGCGCTGCTGGAGCTCAAGAACGTGCGCGACGGCGGCGCCTTCCGCGGGCATCAGATGGCCACCTACATCGCGCGCCTCGCGCAGCCGCGCTCCAAGCCGTGGACTTATACGGCAGCAGATCCGATAGTGTGCAGCGGGCGCTAACGCGCGACCACGCGGCACTCGGGAGCGCAGGGGATGGCCTTGATGACCTCGATCGCAGCATACGTGAGGACCATCCTCTCGGGGAACGCCCCCCATGATCGCTTCCGGGCTGGAGAGAAGGGGGCCCTCTCGCCTGCGGCCCAGCGGGGGCTGGCCCTCTTCGAGGGCAAGGCCAGATGTGTCCACTGTCACACCGGCTTCAACTCCACCGACGGGGGATACCGCAACATCGGGGTAGGTATGGACAAGGAGAACCCCGATCTCGGGCGGTACGCGGTCACGAAGAGCGAGGCGGACAGAGGGGCCTTCAAGGCGCCATCCCTCAGGGACGTGGCTAGGCGAGGCCCCTACATGCACGATGGAAGCAAGAACATCCTGGAAGAGGTCGTCACCTTCTACAATCAAGGGGGGCGCAAGAACCCATGGCTCTCACGCGAGATCCAGCCCCTCAACCTGACCGCGCGAGAACAGACGGACTTGGTGGCCTTCCTTCAGGCCCTGACCGGGGAGATCGCGCCACAAGTCAGTAGTCCACCGCCGTTTCCGTAATGGCTCAAGACTGTGAAGTTCAGGTGGGTAGCACGGGCTATCCAACAGTCGGGCGGCTCTCACCTTGCGCCACCTCTAAGTCCCCATACCCAACTACAGGGGGGCAAGAGAGAATCCGATGACACCAGACTACGAGGAGGATTTCTCTTGATCGGCAAGCCATTCGCGAAGCTTGGCGTGGATTTCATCGCGGATGCGGCGACACTTCTCTAAGCGGTCCGCTTCCGTGCCGGCGGCCTGAGAGGGATCGTCGAAGCTCCAATGGATGCGGGTCGTGCCTCCCGGGAACATCGGGCATCGCTCGTTGGCGCTATCGCAGACCGTGATCACATAGTCCCATCGCTCACCAAGGAATGCGTCGATGGTTTTCGAGGTATGTCCTCTCAGATCGATCCCAACCTCCTCCATGGCCCGGATCGCAAGAGGGTGGACGCGCGTTGCCTCGGTCCCGGCGCTCGCCACGTCGAAACGATCTCCTGCGAGCGCGCGAAGGAAACCTTCGGCCATCTGGCTCCTCGCCGAGTTGTGCGTACAGAGAAAAAGGACTCGCAGTGTGGTCATGTAGCTCCTTTCAGTGTGGGACGCTGACCGTAGATCGCTGGAAAGCATCCGGAAGAGATCCACAACATAGCGAAGCAGAGATCCTGCTGAACATGGTCAGGCCCGTTTGCCGATTGGCCTCTGGGCCGGTTCGACGACCGGGACCGCCGTGGGCTCGGTAAACCAATGGCGTGTGCGATTGCACAATGAGCACACCGAGAGCATGACCGGCACCTCGACGAG
>JACPQW010000130.1 GCA_016190285.1 Candidatus Methylomirabilis oxygeniifera | reverse complement strand
GGCCTACACCGGTCTCCGCGTTGATCCATGCCGCCACGATGGTGACGGCGGGCGTGTATATGGTGGCCCGGTCGAACGCCCTGTTTATTCTGGCCCCGTTCAGCCTCGAAGTGGTGGCCTGGGTCGGCGCGCTGACGGCGGTCTTCGCGGCCACCATCGCACTGGTTCTGAACGACATCAAGCGGGTTGTGGCCTACACCACGATCTCCCAGCTCGGCTACATGGTTCTGGGCGCCGGGGCCGGCGCCTACCCATCCGCGGTGTTTCACCTCGGGACCCATGCCTTCTTCAAGGCGCTCCTGTTTCTTGGCTGCGGTTCGGTCATTCACTCATTGCATGGCGAGCAGGACATGAGAAAGATGGGCGGACTGCGGAAGGCGATGCCGATTACCACCTGGACCTTCCTGCTGGCCTCGCTGGCGAACGCCGGGATCTTTCCCTTGGCGGGTTTCTGGTCCAAGGACGAGATTCTATTCAATGCCTTTGTGCGAGGGTTGACGATCCCCTGGCTTCTGGGACTGATCGGCGCGTTCCTGACGGCCTTCTATATGTTCAGGCTCTTTTTCCAGGTTTTCACGGGGCATTTTCGCGGCGACCACCATACCGCCCAGCACCTGCACGAATCGCCGCCGAACATGGCGTACCCGCTGCTGGTGCTCGGCGTCCTTTCGGTGATTGCGGGGCTGGTGTTCGGATTCCCCCCTGACCACGGGCTGTATCATCGTTTCGTGGCGCCGATCTTTGAAGTGGCTCATGAATCGGAGGCAGTCGCAGAGCATGCGGCGGGTGTGTCGGAAGTGGGGATGGCCGCCGTGTCGCTGGCCGTTGCGTTGCTTGGGATCGGCCTCGCCTATCTGTTTTACGTCAAGCGACCGGATTTGCCGACGGCGCTGGCCGACAAGGCACGAGGTCTGCATCGTCTGCTGTTGAACAAGTATTGGGTGGATGAGCTGTACGAGGCGATCTTCATCCATTTTGGTAAGCGCTTCTGTGGCTTCCTGTGGAAGGTGGATGCTCGAGTCGTAGACGGCGCCGTCAACGGCAGTAGCTGGATGACCATGCGGTTGAGTGCGATCTCGTCCTGGAACGACATAAAAATTGTCGATGGGCTGGTCAATGCCATCGCCGATCTGATCCAGGGTGGAAGCGGGAGCCTCCGACGGCTGCAGACAGGGGCGATCCAGAACTATCTTCTGGCCATGGCGCTTGGCATCGTCGGCATGGTGGTGTTCTATCTGTTTCTATAATTCTCTAAGAGGCTCTATTACAAACACAATAATGGAAGCGTCATTGGTTAGAAAGTCCCCTGTGGGGTCATTGCGAAGGAGCGTAGCGACTGAAGCAATCTCACCGTTCTTCAAGATCGGGAAAGTAGAACGGTTGGATTGCCGCGCTCTCGTTGGTCGCTCGCAATGACTGTAATGGATGTTAGTGCATCGGCTATAGTGCTGACAGGAGGTCTGTCGCTATCATGAATGTTCTTGAGTTTCCGATCTTATCCCTGATGACGTACCTGCCCCTCGCCGGGGTGGTCGTAATCTCGCTGCTCCCGAAGGAGTCGAAAAACGGCGTCCGCTGGACCGCCTTGGCCTTCACGGTAGCCGCCCTCTTAGTCTCTCTGTGGATACCCGCCTACTTCGACTCGACGACTGCCGAGATGCAGTTTGTCGAGAGGGTCTCATGGATTCCCTCGATTGGTGTGACCTATTTTTTCGGTCTCGATGGGATCACCCTGTGGCTTACATTGCTGACCACCTTCCTCTCCGTCATCACCGTCATCTGCTCATGGGAATCGGTGAGCATGCGGTTGAAGGAGTATTACGCTTTTCTGCTGATGCTGGAGACGGGCATGCTCGGAGTCTTTTTTTCCATGGACTTCTTTCTCTTCTATATCTTTTGGGAAGTGATGCTGGTCCCGATGTATTTCCTGATCGGTATCTGGGGAAGCGACCGTCGCCTCTACTCGGCCATCAAGTTCTTTTTGTATACGCTGTTCGGCGGCGTCATTATGCTGTTGGGCATTCTGTCCGTCTACTTTTATCACGGTGCCCAGACGGGAACCTATACGTTCGATATTTTCGAGTTGATGAAGCTGTCGTACCCATCGACTCCAGTCTTTACACTACTGGGTGTTCCGCTGTCGTTTCAGGACCTGGTCTGGCTGGCCTTCTTTGTGGGCTTTGCCATCAAGGTTCCGATGTTTCCCTTCCATACCTGGCTGCCTGACGCGCACACCGATGCCCCGACGGCCGGCAGCGTCATTCTGGCCGGTGTCCTTCTGAAGATGGGAACATACGGCTTTATCAGGTTCAATCTCCCGATGCTTCCGGAGGCCACCCAGCACTTTGTTCCGATGATTATGATCCTGTCGATCATCGCGATCATCTACGGCGCGTTGGTCTGTATGGTCCAGACCGACATGAAGCGGCTGATTGCCTACAGCTCCGTCAGTCACATGTGGTTTGTGATGTTGGGCATGTTCGCCCTGAATTCCCAGGGTGTCCAGGGCAGCATTATCCAGATGATCAACCACGGCCTTTCGACCGGCGCCCTCTTCCTGATCGTGGGTCTGATCTATGATCGCCGACATACGAGGCAGATCTCGGAGTTCGGGGGTCTGTCCAAGCAGATGCCGGTCTACTCTACCCTCTTTGCGATCATCATGTTTTCTTCGATGGGACTCCCCGGACTGAACGGCTTCATCGGAGAGTTTTTGATTCTGGTCGGCGCGTTCAAGGTCAATTATGTCTGGGCTGCCTTTGCCGTGACAGGGATCGTACTTGGTGCGGCCTATATGCTGTGGCTCTTTCAGCGGACCATGTTCGGGGCGCTGGAGAACCCCAAGAATGCGAATCTTCCCGACCTGAGCGCCAGGGAGATCACTACCCTTGTACCGATCGTGATTATGTGTTTCTGGATCGGTCTCTACCCCTCCCCCTTTCTGAGCCGGACAGAGGCGTCGGTCAATTATGTCCTGGCGCGGGTCCATAAACAGCAGGCTGTTGCCGAGCCGTACCTCAGTGATTCGACAGAGCCCGCCGCAGGCCAGGATGAAGCCGGCGTAGAACCGAGTCACGGGCGGCCTGTCGTACCGGTCCATGAGCCTGCGTCCGGTCATGCCGCAGGACCTGCCCTGAGCCCCGTTCGTTCCTTCGACAGGCTCAGGACGAACGGTGTCGAAGGCTCTCGATGACTCACGTATTCAACATGGCCGATCTCTCTACAACCTCGCCGGAGGTGATCCTGAGCCTCGTGGCTATGGGGATTCTGGCGCTCGATTTCATTGCCCCGAAGGGTGGACGGGACTGGCTGGGATATCTGAGCATCCTCGGCGTTCTTGGTACCTTCATGGTCCTGATCCGCCAATGGGGGGTTACGCAGCCCGCCTTCAGCGGGCAATATGTGAGCGATCCGTTTGCGTTCTTCTTCAAGATCGTATTTCTAGTCTCTGCTGCGCTGATCCTGCTGATGTCGATCGGCTACCTGAAGAGCGAACGGATTGACAAAGGTGAGTTCTACCCGCTCATCCTCTTTGCCATACTCGGCATGATGTTGATGGTCAGCGCTGTCGATCTCCTGATCCTGTATATCGGCCTGGAGATGATGTCGATTTCTATCTATATTCTGGCCGGTTTTTTGAAGCGGGAGCGACGCAGCAGCGAAGCCGCCCTGAAGTACCTGCTGATGGGAGGGTTTTCTTCTGCGATCATGTTGTACGGCATCGTCATGTTATATGGCCTGACCGGCACTATCGGTCTGAGAGAGATTGCCTCGGCGATCTCAGCGGACACCGTCTCGAATCCGGCGCTCATCCTGGGTATGGTGATGCTGGTAGCCGGCTTCGGGTTCAAGATCGCAGCGGTTCCGTTCCACATGTATATCCCTGACGTATATGAGGGCGCCCCGACCCCCGTTGCGGCCCTCCTGTCGGCGGCTTCAGAGGTTGCCGGTCTGGCCATCCTCCTGCGGGTGTTCCTGGTGGCCATCCCGGACTTGCAGGATCGCTGGACGCTCCTCTTTTATATCCTGTCGTTGCTCACGATGACGGTGGGTAATGTCGTGGCGATTGCGCAGAGCAATATCAAACGGATGCTGGCCTACAGTTCCAT
>JACPQW010000137.1 GCA_016190285.1 Candidatus Methylomirabilis oxygeniifera | reverse complement strand
GCCGATCGCCATGGAGAAGGAGTTACGCTTCGCGATCCGCGAGGGCGGCCGCACCGTGGGGGCCGGCGTGGTGAGCGAGGTGTTGGAGTAATTGTCTATCTGGTCTATGTGGTCTATGTGGTTGAGACTGGACAGACCGAATAGACCAAACGACGAGACAGACCAAATAACCAAATAGACAAAGGTATCATGGAAAATCAGCGAATACGAATCAGGCTAAAAGCCTATGACCACCGAATCCTTGATCAGTCGGCTAAGGAGATCGTCAACACTGCCCAGCGAACTGGCGCGAGAGTATCCGGGCCTATCCCGCTGCCGACCAAGATCAGTCGATTTACTGTGCTGCGCTCGCCGCACATCGACAAGAAGTCGCGTGAACAGTTCGAGATCCGGACTCATCTTCGGTTGATGGATATCTTAGACGCGCAGCCTCAGACGGTAGACGCGCTGATGCGACTCGATCTTCCGGCTGGCGTCGACGTCGAGATTAAGCTCTAAACAGCCGTCAGCAATTAGCTTTCAGCTAGCTGCTGATCGCTGACAACTGACAGCCAAGGGTTAATTGATATGGGGATCGGGTTACTTGGAAAAAAGGTTGGGATGACGCAACTGTTTGGCGAGAGTGGGAACGCCGTTCCAGTTACGATCATTGAGGCAGGCCCGTGTCCGATCGTACAGCGGAGGACCAGCGGTACGGATGGGTACGAGGCCGTGCAGATCGGTTACCGGGCGGAACGAAAGACCAAGAGAATCGCCAAGCCGCTCAAGGGTCACTTCGATAAGGCCAAGGTGGCGCCTCAGAAGTATCTGAGAGAGTTCCGGCTGAAGACTCAGGACAGTTCAAAGTATACGATCGGTGAGATTCTCACCGTTGGTCTCTTTGAGGCGGGAGAGAAGGTCCAGGTCACCGGTATTACCAAGGGGAAGGGATTTCAGGGCGGCGTCAAGCGATGGGGCTATCTGGGTGGCCCAAAGACACACGGCTCAATGTTTCACCGTGCTCCAGGGTCAATCGGCGCATCGTCCTTTCCATCCCGGGTCTTCAAGGGGCACCATATGCCGGGACGGATGGGTACCGACAGGGCCACTGTGAAGGGGCTCCAAGTCGTGAAGATTCTTCCAGAGCAGAACCTGGTGTTGGTCAAAGGCGCTGTGCCGGGACCGGCCGGTAGCGTGGTTACGATCTCGAAACGAGGCTAATGGGATGTCGGTCATAGTTCAGGCGCTGGATACGAACGGCGTAAAAACAACAGATGTCACCCTCGATGAGACGGTATTCGGTGCTGTCGGCCCGTCGCATCTCATGCACGACGTAGTCCGAATGCAACTGGCGAATCGTCGTCAGGGGACAGCTTCCACTCGCAGACGATCTGAAGTCCGTGGCGGCGGGAAAAAACCCTGGAAGCAAAAGGGGACCGGCCGGGCACGATCCGGGACACGACGTTCACCGCTATGGCGCGGCGGTGGGACGGTATTCGGTCCCCAGCCTCGAAGTTACGCCTACGAGATACCGCGTCAGGTGCGAGCCTCGGCCCTTCGGGCCGCGCTTTCTGAGAAGGTTCGGGCCGGACAGTTTATGGTGGTAGACGGTCTTTCGCTGGCGGAGCCGAGTACCAAGGCGTTCAAGGCTCTGCTGACGCGGTTGGGTGTGCAGGGACGCGCCTTGTTTGTGACCGACCAGGTCCACCAGGATGATGCGGTGAGTATGTCGTGTCGTAATCTACCGGATCTTACGCTTGTGCCGACGGCCGGGTTGAACGTGTACGATATCCTGCGGCACGACACACTGATCATGACCAAGGGCGCAGTGAGTGCGGTCGAAGAGGCGTGGAGGCCATGAGAGAGGCATACCAGATCATCCGTCGTCCTCTCATCACCGAGAAGGGAACGGATTTGAAAGATCAGACCAATCAGTACCTTTTCGAGGTGGCCGGTGACGCCAATAAGATCGAGATCAAGCGCGCGGTCGAATCGCTGTTTCGAGTCAAGGTACTTCAGGTACGGACACTCTCCGTGAAGGGCAAAACCAAGCGGCTGGGTCGTTTTATCGGTCGTACATCCGACTGGAAGAAGGCCATAGCAACCCTGAAAGAAGGGGAAACCATCGAGTTCTTCGAGGGAGCATAGATGCCGATTCGAGCATACAAACCGACATCTCCGGGCAGGCGCTTCCAGACCGTTCTGGAGTATGCGGATGTCACCAGATCCACACCGGAGAAGGCGCTACTCCGGCCCGCCAGGAAAAGCGGCGGTCGGAATGCGGCCGGCAGACTGACGGTGCGGCATCGTGGAGGCGGGCACAAGCGACAGTACCGGCTTGTTGATTTTAAGCGGAATAAGCCGGGCGTCTTCGCCAAGGTGGCGGCGATCGAGTACGACCCGAACCGTTCCGCGCGAATTGCGCTTCTCCACTATGCGGACGGGGAGAAGCGGTACATCGTCGGTCCCCTGGGCCTTCAGGTTGGAGAGCAGGTGATGTCCGGGGCGCAGGCTGAGATCAAGGTCGGCAACGCGCTTCCGTTGCGCGCTATTCCCGTCGGCATCACGCTTCATAATCTTGAATTAAAGCCCGGTAAGGGAGCGCAACTGGCGAGAAGTGCCGGATCCGGTGTGCAATTCCTGGCCAAAGAGGGCGACCTCGGCCTGGTGAAGCTGCCATCCGGTGAGTTGCGCCGCCTCAGCCTTGATTGTATGGCGGTCGTCGGTCAGGTCGGGAACCTCGAGTACGAGAACGTATCGTTGGGGAAGGCTGGGCGGTCGCGATGGCTCGGGATCAGACCGGCCGTTCGCGGTGTGGCCATGAACCCTCATGATCACCCCTTGGGCGGTGGTGAGGGCAAAACGTCCGGCGGTCGTCAGCCATGCAGTCCCTGGGGGAAACTCGAGCGGAAAACAAGAAAGAAGGGTAAGCCATCGGATCGTTTCATTGTGAAACGCCGAAAGTAAGGCGGGGTGCGAGCGGTAAAGAACAGTCTGTGCAGGATCGGACCTCAGACCTTACAGCTCGGACGGCTGAACGGAGGTTAGTGTGCCGCGTTCACTAAAAAAGGGTGCATACGTAGAACCGAAGCTCCTCAAGAAGATTGAGTCGATGAATGAGGGCAGGGAGAAGAAGATCGTCAAGTCCTGGTCGAGGCGGTCGGTGATCCTTCCCGAGTTTGTCGGACATACGCTGGCGATCCATAACGGTAAGAAGTTTATCCCCATTTATATTAGTGAGAACATGGTCGGGCATAAGCTTGGAGAATTCTCTCCAACCAGGACCTTCCGTGGGCATGGGGCGCACACCACCCGCTCCAGTGCACTCAAATAAAAATTAAGAGGACCGTGTCGATCATGGAATGTCGCGCTGTCGGCCGCTTTATAGGAATTCCACCGCGCAAGGCGAGACTCGTCATTGACTTGATTCGCGGTCGCGGCATCAATCAGGCTCTTGATACCGTACGGTATACGAAGAAGTATGCGGCCAGGGCCATAGAGAAGATTCTCAAATCGGCGCTGGCCAATGCGCAGCATAATCACGGAGCGAAGAATATCGATCGTTTGTTCGTCAAGGAGGCCTTTGTTGATCAGGGCCCGACCATTAAGCGATTTCGGCCTCGTGCCATGGGACGGGCGAACCCGATTAAGAAGCGCAGCAGCCACATCACTATTGTCCTGATCGAGAAGGAAGCTGCGCTGTGAGCGAGTTCTTCGGGAGGCGGTATGAGCCCGTCTCTGTGGGAAAATAGCTGTCAGCGGTCAGCATTGAGCTGTCAGCTTTAGATAACAATAAGGGATGATTCATAAAGCCGAATTGATTGCTGAAGGCTGATAGCTTCTTCCAAATGGCGGAGGTGTGATGGGACAGAAGGTGCACCCTGTAGGATTTCGGCTGGGATTCATCAAGCCGTGGAGGTCGAGATGGTTCGCCATGAAGGGCTATGCAGATGCCCTGCATGAGGACCTCAAGTTCCGGCGTTTTATCAAAGAACGGGTTTACCACGCCGGGGTGTCCGGGATCGATATCGAGCGAAAGGCCGATCAGATTCGTGTCGTGATCCACACCGCCAGACCCGGCATTATTATCGGAAAAAAGGGCTCCGAGGTCGACAAGTTGAAAGCCGCCCTCTCCGGTATGACGAAGAAGCCGATTCAGTTGGATATCGTCGAAGTTCGACGGGCGGAACTTGACGCCCAATTGATCGCCGAGCAGATTGCCTCCCAATTGATGCGTCGAGTCGCGTTCCGACGAGCCATGAAAAAGACTGTACAGTCCTCGATGCGGCTGGGGGCGCAGGGGGTTCAGATTGCATGCGCCGGCCGGCTGGCCGGGGCGGAGATTGCGCGTAGAGAATGGTATCGTGAGGGACGGATGCCGTTGAATACGCTGCGGGCGAACATCGACTACGGGTTTACCCAGGCGAAGACCACATATGGGCTGATTGGGGTCAAGTGTTGGGTCTACCATGGCGAGGCGATGCCGGACACGCTGGCGGCTAAACAGGAACGGGAGATGCCACAAGCGGCCCCGCGAAGGCCCAGGGGGCTCAACCCGCCACAGGGTTAGGACACGCGATGCTGGCGCCAAAGCGAGTAAAATTTCGAAAGCAACATCGGGGTAGACGGTCGGGAATCGCGGTCGCCGGATCGGCGTTGGCCTTTGGGGAATACGGGCTGAAGGCGCTGGAAGCGGCATGGATTACTAATCGGCAGATCGAGGCGGCCCGTCGAGCCATGACGCGCCACATTAAGAGAGGCGGTAAGGTATGGATCCGCATCTTCCCCGATAAACCGATTACAAAGAAGCCCGCCGAGACCCGGATGGGTAAAGGGAAGGGCGCGCCGGAAGGTTGGGTGGCGGTGGTGAAACCTGGACGGGTGCTGTGTGAGATGGAGGGGGTCACGGAGGCGATCGCGAAGGAGGCCATGCCTCTGGCCGCTCATAAACTGCCGATCGCCACGCGGTTTGTATCACGTACGATGGCGATGAGCTGAGGACGACGATGGATGCGAAATCGTTTCGTGAACTGAGCGCGGCGGAGTTGGAGCAAAAGCTCCACGACACAAGAGATGAGCTCTTTAAGCTGAAGCTGAGGGCCTCGGTAGCGCAACTAGAAAACCCGGCTCGTATCCGGCAACTTCGTCGACAGATCGCCGTCGGAGAGACGGTGCGGAGAGAGTCCTTGCGTAAACAGATAGCATCAGAGGTGGAGCCTGCGCCATGACCGAACCGAAGAAAAGAGGACGTCGAAAAGCCTTAGTGGGGGTCGTGGTGAGCAACAAGATGCAAAAAACCGTTGTCGTCATGGTTGAGCGCCTTGTGCGACATGAGGCCTACGGTAAAATGGTCCGTTGTCGGACGAAGGTCAAAGCCCACGACGAGGACAATCGGTGCGGCATGGGCGATAAGGTTGCCATCGAAGAGGCTCGACCTCTGAGTAAAGAGAAGCATTGGCGGGTTACGGAAATCCTGGAGAAGGCGGCTGTCTAAAAATAGGGTATAAAGTATAGGGTTCGGGGTCAAGGCAAAGAATGCTGCGGGAGTCCGATCACCCCACACCCCACATCTCACACCCTATCCCCTGGAGTAATTATGATCGGTTTACGGACAATTATGGAGGTGGCCGACAATTCCGGCGCCAAGCGGATCTCCCTGATCAAGGTACTGGGAGGATCCGGCAAGCGGTACGCCCGCTTGGGCGATGTGATCGTCGCGAACGTCAAGGAGGCGGTCCCGGAGGGTTCGGTGAAGAAGGGCGCCGTCGTGAAGGCGGTTGTGGTCAGGACGTCGAAAGAGCTGCGACGCTCGGATGGCTCTTATATCAAATTCGATCGAAACGCCGCGGTGCTGCTGAATGAGCAGAATAACCCGGTGGGTACCCGGATTTTTGGTCCGGTAGCCCGAGAGCTGCGTGAGGCGCGGTTTATGAAGATTATCTCCCTGGCGCCAGAGGTGGTCTGAGGTCGCGAGGGCTGAATCTGAGAGGGTATGATGGCAGTGGGACAGGGGCTTCCGATCAAGAAGAACGATCTGGTTGCCGTAATTGCAGGGAAGGACAAAGGGAAGCGGGGCAAGATCGTCAAGGTCATTCCCAAGACCACGCGAGTCCTGGTGGAAAAGGTCAACATCGTGAAGCGCCATACCAAGCCGGGACGCGACTCAAAGCAGGGGGGAATCCTTGAACGAGAGAATCCGATTCATGCCTCGAACTTGATGTTGGTGTGTAACAAGTGCGATCGTCCTGTCCGTGTCGGCTTTAGTCGTCTTGCTAACGGCCGAAAAGTGCGGGTATGTAAAAAGTGCGGCGAAGTAGTGGATTAGGGGAAGGATGATGGCGCAGGGATCCAAAACCAAGAAGAAAGAGAAGACCGACGTGAAGGGGTCTATCGCAGAGCCTCGCATGGTGCCACGACTCCGCGAACGCTTTCGCGAGGTCATTGCGCCTGCTCTTATGAAGCAATTCCGGTATAAGAATGTCTGGCAGGTCCCCCGTCCCTCGAAGATTGTCATCAACATGGGATTGGGAGAGGCCATCGCGAATGTCAAGGTGATCGACGCTGCCGTTGAGGAACTTTCAGCCGTTACCGGGCAGAAGCCGGTCGTCACGCGCGCGAGGAAGTCTGAGGCGGGGTTCAAGCTGAGGACGGGGGTCCCGATCGGCTGTAAAGTTACCCTGCGTGGAGACCGGATGTATGAGTTTCTCGATCGTTTCGTGAATGTCGCCCTCCCGCGGATCCGGGACTTCAGAGGCGTTCCCGCCAAGTCATTCGATGGTCGCGGCAATTACAATCTGGGCGTGAGAGAGCAACTCATCTTCCCGGAGATCAAATACGACAAGGTGGATGCCGTTCGCGGGATGGATATCGCCATAGAGACTTCCGCCAGGACGGATGAGCAGGCGCGTGCGCTCTTGGAACATCTGGGATTTCCCTTTCAGAAGAGTTAGTACAGCGGATAGCCGGTAGCCGTCACCTAGCAACTTGCTGCTGCCGACCGACCGCTGAGAGCTCGGGAGTAATGTATGGCCAAACTATCGCTGATCGTCAAGAGCCAGCGTACGCCGAAATTTAAGGTACGCGCCTATCACCGGTGTCGTATCTGCGGGCGCCCGCGCGGCTATCTCAGGAAGTTCGAAATGTGTCGAATCTGCTTTCGGGATCTGTCTCTCCGGGGTGAGATCCCCGGCGTTATCAAGGCCAGTTGGTAGCAGAGTCGCGTGCCATGGATCGAAGGCTTGAGCATCCCGGACGCGGAACATCGAACGCTAAACGTGGAGCAAGTTGACCATGATGACCGATCCCATTGCTGATTTGCTGACAAGGGTCAGGAACGCCAACTTGGCCGTCCATGACAAAGTCCATATCCCGGCCTCCAAAGTGAAGGTGGAGATTGCCAAAGTCCTGCGGGAGGAAGGGTACATTAAGAACTTTAAGGTGCTCGAGGGCGACAACCATCCGGTGCTTCGGATTGACTTAAAGTATGGTGCCGGGGATCGACGGATCCTCAGCGGCCTTCGACGGGTCAGCCGACCGGGACTGCGGATATATGCAACCTCGCGGCGGCTGCCTCGGGTCATGAACGGTCTAGGTGTCGCGATCCTTTCGACCTCGCAGGGGATCATGACAGAGCGCGTGGCCAGAGATCGCGGGGTAGGCGGCGAGGTGCTGTGCTACGTCTGGTAAAGACAGTCCGAAGCGTCTATTGAGTCTATTGCGTTCATCGCGATGACGTAACAGACGCCGTAGACGCGATGACGCGGTTGACGCATGAAAGAGGTAGGGTATGTCGCGAATCGGAAGAAAGCCAATCCCGTTCTCGAATCAGGTCAAAGTCGAGATTGCGGGAGGCAGTATCTCTGTTCAGGGGCCGAGGGGTAAGCTGGCCATGCGCCTCCATCCCGCTATGGCGGTGAAGGTTGAGGATAGTCAGCTTCATTGTACGCGTCCAACGGACAATAAACTGCATCGTTCGCTCCATGGACTGACTCGCACGCTGATCGCGAATATGATCGAGGGAGTCACCAAGGGATTCGAGAAGAAGCTGGAGATGATCGGAGTTGGCTATCGCGCATCGGTGCAGGGCAGGAATCTGTCGCTGATGCTGGGATATTCGCATCCTCTCGTATTTCCGTTGCCGGAGGGGATCAATGTGGCCGTAGAGAGTCAGAATCTCCTGACGGTCTCCGGGTCGGACAAACAACAGGTGGGAGCGGTGGCCGCCAAGATCAGAAGTCTCAGACCGCCGGAGCCGTATAAGGGCAAAGGGGTCAAGTACGCGGGCGAGCGCATTCGCCGTAAGGCAGGAAAGGCGGGGGCGTAGGTCCGATTACGCGTCTGGGGGAGGGTTGAGTTGGCCGGTTACGACGGAAAACACGAACGGCGAGTGCGGCGTCATCGCCGGATTAGAAAGCGCGTTACAGGCAGCGCCGCCTGCCCGCGGCTGTGTGTGTTCAGAAGCGCCCGCCATATTTACGCCCAGATTGTCGATGACGAGCAGGGTAAGACGCTTGCTGCTGCCTCTACCCTTTCAAGGGAGATCAGAGAACGGGGTAAGATGGAGAGTAAGACGGCGGCTGCTCGGGCCGTCGGCGAGCTGTTGGCGACCAAGGCCTTGGCGGCCGACATCGCCCGGGTGGTTTTTGACCGCGGTGGGTTCAAGTTCCACGGACGGGTGAAGGCCCTGGCTATCGGCCTTGGAGAAAAAGGCGTCAAGCTCTGATATCGTTTTTAGTTTTCAGTGCCCAGCCACTCAAGACTAAAAGCAGACCTGAAGAGAAGGAGAGGATTTGAACCAGATCAAAGCTGACTCGCTGAACCTTGCCGAGCGTATTGTCCATATTAATCGAGTTGCCAAGGTGGTCAAGGGTGGACGGCGATTCACGTTTAGCGCCCTTGTCGTGGTGGGTGATCAGAACGGGCATGTCGGGATCGGACTCGGCAAAGCACACGAGGTACCGGAGGCGATTCGTAAGGGGATCGAGGCCGCCAAGAAGGATTTGGTCGGCATATCGCTGGCACACACGAGCATCCCCCACGAGGTTGTCGGTCGGTTTGGCTCCAGCCGGGTGATCCTCAAGCCGGCGTCACAGGGCACCGGAGTCGTGGCGGGAAGGGCGGCCCGCGCCGTATTGGAGGCGGCCGGTGTCCGGAATGTCCTGTCGAAATCACTGGGATCTGATAATCCTCACAACGTTGTGAAGGCGACGTTGCAGGGTTTGCAATCGCTTCGGGCGCCAGAAGACGTGGCGCGCGCGCGAGGCGTGCGTCAACCGGGATTGATCGCTCAAGGGGCATAAGATGGACAAAGGTCTGCGTATCATCCTCCGAAAAAGTAAGATCGGCCATCCGGCGCATCAGACTCGTGTCCTCGCCGGGCTCGGATTGCGCAAAATCAATCAGTCTGTCGTACGCGCCGATACTCCGATTATTCGGGGAATGATCAGAAAGGTTATTCACCTGGTCGAGATACAGCAGGTTGACAACGAGGAGAGGGGATGAAGCTGCACGAGTTGAAACCGCCAGCGGGTGCAAGCCGGCGCAGGAAACGTGTCGGCCGAGGGACCGGCTCAGGACACGGAAAGACATCGGGCAGAGGAGAAAAGGGCCAGAAAGCTCGCTCTGGCGCCCATATCCATCCCTGGTTCGAGGGTGGACAGCTTCCGTTGCATCGTCGTGTGCCAAAGCGGGGATTTACCAACAGGTTTAAGAAGGTCTACGCCACCGTGAACCTGAAAGACCTGGAGCGATTTGAACCAGGAACTCAAGTGACGCCTGGGCTGCTGCAGGAGAGGAGACTTGTCAAGGACCTCAAGGCGGGATTGAAGGTTCTGGCCGACGGAGTGCTCAGTAAGCCTCTGAGCGTGGCGGCGCATAAGTTCTCTAAACGGTCGATGGAGAAGATCCTTGCTTCCGGTGGGACAGTTGAGGTTATTGGGGCATGATGGAGGGTGTTGGGAATATCTTCAGAATTCCTGAGCTTAAGAAGCGAATCATCTTCACCGTCTTTGCGCTGATTGCCTACCGGCTCGGGTCTCATATCCCGACGCCCGGCATCGATGCCCACGCTCTTGCATCGTTTTTTCAGCAGGCAGGGGGGACTCTGCTTGGCTTCTTCGATCTCTTTTCTGGGGGCGCGCTGCGCCGTCTCAGCATTTTTGCGCTCGGCATTATGCCGTATATCAGCGCATCAATTATCCTGCAACTCCTTGCCGTTGTGTTTCCCCCTCTGGAAAAGCTCAGTAAAGAAGGGGAGGCGGGGCGTAAGAAGATCTCACAATATACGCGGTACGGCACAGTGTTGCTCGCGGCCATCCAGGCCATGGGGATCGCCATCGGTCTTGAAAGCATGCGCAGTCCCCTCGGCGAGCAGATCGTGATGAGCCCGGGCATAGGCTTTCGCCTGATGACGACGATTACGCTGACCACCGGAGCGATCTTCCTTATGTGGCTTGGTGAGCAGATCACTGAGCGAGGGATCGGGAATGGGATCTCACTTCTCATTTTTGCCGGTATCATTGTCAGGATGCCGGAGGCGATCGTCAACACCTGGCGGCTTCTGACTACGGGTGAATTGAACGCTCTGGCGCTGCTGGTCGTCCTGATTCTGATGGTGTTGGTCGTAGCCGGGGTGATCATTATGACGCTCGGCCAGCGACCGATCGTCGTGCAGTATGCCAAGAGGGTTGTCGGACGTCGGATCTATGGAGGCCAGAGCACGCATATCCCGTTGCGGATCAACACCGCCGGAGTTATCCCGGTGATCTTTGCCGCCTCTATCATCGTGTTCCCGGCTACGATCGCGCAATTTTTTAATCACCCATGGATGCAGGCTCTCGCCAGGGCGCTTTCTCCGGCTACCGTGACCTATACGGTGCTCTATGCGATAGCCATCATTTTCTTTACCTACTTTTATACCGCTATTGTCTTCAATCCGATCGATGTCGCCGATAACATGAGAAAGTACGGAGGCTTTATCCCTGGCATTCGACCGGGCGCGAAGACGGCGGAATTTATTGAGAAGGTGTTGGATCGAATTACGCTGGTCGGGGCGATCTATCT
>JACPQW010000129.1 GCA_016190285.1 Candidatus Methylomirabilis oxygeniifera | reverse complement strand
GCTGAGACCATGCAGACCATTGTTACAATCGGCGCGGCCTACCTGGGGGCTGCAATCGCGATCGAGAAGAGTCCGGGGTTCAGCATGTCGAGTCTGGTGCGGGCGTTCAGGGAAAAGCCCCGGGGTAAGAGCAGCAAGATCCTTGATACCTCGGTGATCATCGATGGCCGTATTGCGGACATCTGCGAGACGGGATTTGTTGAGGGAACGCTTGTAATTCCTCAATTTGTCTTGCGGGAGTTGCAGCAGGTCGCCGACTCATCAGATCCGTTGAAACGTAACCGTGGTCGACGGGGACTGGATATCCTACAGAAAATACAGAAGAAGGTCGATGTGCATGTCGAAATCAGTGATATGGACTTCCCTGACATCCGTGAGGTGGACGCAAAATTGGTCGCGCTGGCCAAGGCGCTGAATGCCAAGGTGGTCACCAACGATTTCAATCTGAATAAGGTGGCAGGGCTACACGGGATCGGGGTATTGAACATCAACGAGTTAACGAATTCGCTCAGGCCTGTTGTCCTGCCCGGTGAAGAGATGCATGTGTTCGTCCTAAAAGAAGGTAAGGAGTACAACCAAGGCATTGCCTACCTCGATGATGGGACGATGGTGGTCGTCGATAGTGGCCGTCGATATATCGGTCAGACTGTCGATGTGCGCGTCACCACGGTTCTGCCGACGACCGCCGGACGTATGATCTTCTCACGTCTGAAGGAAGAGGCCGAAGCCGCGTAAAGGACAGGGTTTAGGGTGGAGGGTTTAGGGTCTAGGGAAGGATCCGGTTATCCCTTTAGACCCTAGACCCTAACCCCCCCCTGACCCCTATGATTGTTACTGCCATTGTGCCCGCAGCGGGAGCGGGAATTCGATTCGGAGGAGCGGTCAAGAAACAGTTCATCGCGCTGAATGGTCTTCCGATACTCAGCTACACGTTGCGAGCGCTTGCCGCGTCCAATGCGCTTTCGTCCATCATTGTAGTAGCTCCTCCAGGAGAAGAGTCAAGAGGTCGAGAAGCGCTGGAGCTGGCCGAGGTGAATCTGGAGACGGAGGTGGTCCGAGGGGGACAGACACGGCAGGATTCAGTCTATAACGGTTTACAGAGGGCGAAGGCGGAGACGGATCTTGTGTTGATCCACGACGGCGTTCGCCCTTTCGTTTCGCCTGAGGTTGTGCTGGCTACTATAGAAGCCGCAGGGGAAGTGGGTGCGGCGGTTGCGGCCGTGCCCGTCATCGACACGATTAAGCGGGTCGACACCGAGGGCTTTGTGGAAGAGACGTTGCCGAGGGGAGAGCTCTGGTCGATCCAGACCCCTCAGGTCTTCCGTTACGCGCTCCTGATGCAGGCTCATCTGGCGGTTCGGGAGCGCGGGATTGTTGCCACCGACGATGCCGCGCTTGTGGAGCGAATAGGGGGGCTGGTCAAGGTTGTGAGAGGAAGTTATGAGAACCTCAAGATTACGGGTGAAGAGGATATGCCTCTCGCCGATCTGATTCTGAAGCGACGGGTGGTTCAATGACAGTCGGTATCGGATTCGATGTGCATCCGTTAGTGACCGGTCGGCGCCTGGTCCTGGGTGGGGTGGAGATTCCATTTGAGAAGGGCCTTGACGGCCACTCGGATGCGGATGCCTTGGCCCATGCGGTGATCGACGCCATACTTGGTGCGGCATGTGCCGGCGATATCGGCTCGTGCTTCGGGACGAACGATCCTCAATATAAGGACGTGTCGAGTCTCCTGCTTCTCAGGGAGGCCTTCCGACGAGTGCAGGCGCTCGGCTACCTGGTGAGCCACATCGACGCGACGATCATTGCTGAAGCCCCAAAGCTTGCATCGTATATTGCGCAGATGCGGGCCAACCTCGCAGAAAGCATCGGAACGTCGGTCGAGGGAGTGAGTGTGAAGGCGGCGACCGCGAATCGGGTCGGCGTGCTTGGGGAGGGTGACGGCATTGCCTGTCTCGCTGTCGCATCCCTCCGGCGCCATGGAGCGACGTCATAGGATGACGGGGATAGTCGTGTGGCGCTAGTCATCTATAATACCTTACACCAGAAAAAAGAGCGATTCGAACCGGCGGTGCCTGGCGAGGTCAGGATGTACGCCTGCGGCCCGACTGTATACGATCGCGCCCACATCGGTCATGCGCGCGCGGCCCTCACCTTTGATGTAGTCTGGCGCTACCTGGAGCGCCGCGGATATAAGGTCAGCTACGTGCGTAATTATACGGACGTAGACGATAAGATTATTCAGCGGGCCGCAGAGTTGGGACAGTCGCGCGAATCGCTGGTAGAGGAGCAGATCGAGGCCTATCGCCGGGATATGGAGGCTCTGGGGCTCAGACCGCCGACGGAGGAGCCGCGAGCCACCAGACATATCCGCGAGATGATCGAGCTCATCCGGACGTTGATGGCGAAGGGAGTCGCGTACTCCGTAGATGGCGATGTCTATTTCGAGGTCAGGCGCTCGCCCGACTATGGGAAGCTTTCTCATCGAGGTCTCGACGAGTTGCGGGTAGGGGCGAGGGTTGAGGTCGATCCTCGGAAGCGCGATCCTCTTGATTTTGCCTTGTGGAAGGCGTCTCGACCGGGAGAACCGGCATGGGAGAGCCCGTGGGGCCCCGGCAGACCGGGCTGGCATATCGAGTG